>NZ_JASHKW010000022.1:0-173088 GCF_030056915.1 Rhodococcus sp. IEGM 1307 | reverse complement strand
GTCGGGGCGCCGCGGCACGCGGAGACCCCGACCCGGAAATTTGAAACAGCCCCCCGGCGGTTGAGAAGTACTCACGAGCGCGAAGCGCAGATGAACGCGACGCCTGCGCGGCCGATCCGCGTGATCACCACACTGAGCGAACGAGTTCCGCGCAACTTCAACTTCGGACGCAGGACCGCGGGATCGACGTCGACGCCGCGCACGAGGATTTCCGCCACCCCGCAGTCGTGGCGCGCCAGGTCCTGCCGCAGCGACTTCTCCGAATACTTCACCTGCTCGAGAATGCGGAAGCCCCGCACACCGTCCGGAACCGAATCGCCGGTGAGATAGGCGATCCGGGGATCCAGCTGCCACAGTCCGTGCCGGGCCGCGTAGTGCCGCACCAGGCCGGCACGCACGACGGCCCCGTCGGGGTCGACGATCCATTCCCCCGGCGCGCGTTCGGGGATGTCGTCGTCCTCGGCGTCCGTCACCGTCCACGCGCTGCCGTCGGAGCCGAGGACGCTCGCCCGGCGGGTGATACCGGCTCCGGACAGTCCCGGCGACCACAGGCACGCCTCCCGCACGCCGCCGTCGAGCGACACCACCTCCACCTCGCCGTCCCAGCCGAGCCGGTCGAAATCAAGTCCGGGAGCGCATTTCACCGCGAGATCCCGTCCGCGGTACGCGTCGATCAGATCCGGCAGCGGCGGCTCCAGCGCGGCCGGGTCGTGTGTTCGCCTGCCGCCGGACCGTCGCGCCGGATCCGCGAGCACGACGGTGCCGCGGGTGCACGGGACGAGCGCATCGGCGCGGACGACGGCCGCCGCGGGAACGTTGTGCTGCGCCATCAGGAGCCGGACCGGGTCGAGGTCGCTGCCGATCACCGTCGCGGCCGTCCCGACCACCGCGTCCAGTTCGGCGCCGATGGAGCACGTGACGTCGTGGACGTCCCGGTCCTTCAGCCGGATCGCACGATGCGCGGCGACCGCACGCGGCGTCGCCTGTTGCAGAGCGTCGTCCGTGAAGAACCAGTTTTCGGTGCCGGGAAGTTTGGCGGCGGCCTTCCGCCGCAACAGCACGGTCTCCACCAGCAATGCGACGTGTGAGCCGAAACGCGTACGCGCCCGGCCGATGTCGGCCAGGCGCGTAGACGTGGTCAATGCGAAGCCGTCCACTTCCGCGAGAGCGGCTGCCCCGTCCGGGCTCTGCAGGAACTCCACGTCCCCGGGAGTGAACGCATAGCCCAATTCAGTTGCCGGGCTTCACGCCGGTGATCATGACGTTGTAGAAGAATCCCCGCGGCACCACGTGCCGGAGAACCTTCTCGTCGACCCAGCTGAGCGTTTTCCATCCGGTGAACGCGAAACGCCCCCAGCCCCAGCCCAGCTTCTCCGGGGGTACGGCGGCCTCGAACGTGCGGACGGGCCAGCCGAGCAGAGCGGCGGCGAATTCCTCGGTGGCCGCGTGAACCTGCTCGGCGCCTGCCGACTTCGCGATCTTCTCGAGGTCGCCCGGATCGAACGTGTGGAGGTCGACGACGGCCTCGAGCGCAGCCGCGCGGGAGGACTCGTCCAGTTCCGCCTGCGGGCGACGCCAGTCGGCGAGGAACGGCAACTTGGTGACCCGGGTGGTGACCTCCCACGTCGCGCGGCCCAGCCAGCGGGCGTAGAAGTTGCCGATCGTGGTCGGCTCACCGGCGAAGACGAAACGCCCGCCCGGCTTCAGGACGCGCAGAACCTCGCGCAGAGACTGCTCCACGTCCGGGATGTGATGCAGGACCGCATGTCCCACGACGAGGTCGAACGTGTCGTCCTCGTACGGGATGGTTTCGGCGTCGGCGACACGGCCGTCGACGGACAATCCCAGGCCCTCGGCGTTGCGGAGGGCGACCTTCACCATGCCGGGCGACAGGTCGGTGACCGAACCGGTCTTCGCGACTCCACCCTGCATCAGGTTGAGGAGGAAGAATCCGGTGCCGCAGCCCAGTTCGAGCGCCCGCTCGTAGGGCAGCGGCTGATCGCCCGCGACGGCGTCGAAACGTCCGCGCGCGTAGTCGATGCACCGCTCGTCGTACGAGATCGACCACTTCTCGTCGTACGTCTCGGCTTCCCAGTCGTGGTAGAGCACCTGGGCGAGCTTGGTGTCCTTCAGCGCAGCCTCTACCTCTTCGGCGGTGGCGTGCGGATGAGGAGCTGGGTCGTCATGGGCGCTTGCAGTCATGCGGCAAATCCTACTCGCTGGTAAGAGTGAACAGGTTCTAGTTTCGGGCTCCAGACTACTCGCCCGTGAACCGAGCCTTACCTGGGCCGTTCTCGATGAACGATTCCATCCCGATCGTGCGGTCCTGGGTGGCGAACAGCGAGGTGAACAGCTGACGCTCCACCGCGAGCCCTGTCGTGAGGTCGACGTCCAGCCCACGGTCGACGGCGGCCTTCGCCGCGGCGAGGGCGCGGCCCGCCCCCTTCGTGAACTGCGACGCCCACGTGCGGGCCGCCTCGTACACGTCGTCCGGCGCCACGACCTCGTCGACCAGCCCGATCGACAGGGCCTCCTCGGCGTCGACGAACCGGCCGGTGAACAGCAGATCCTTGGCCTTGGACGGTCCGATCAGCCGGGCGAGACGCTGGGTGCCGCCGCCGCCGGGAATGATGCCGAGCAGGATCTCCGGTACACCGAGCTTGGCATTGTCGCCCGCGATGCGCCGGTCCGCCGACAACGCGACCTCCAGGCCGCCGCCGAGCGCATACCCCGTGATGGCGGCGACGGTGGGCTTCGGGATCTCGGAGACCGCCGCGAGGTCGGACTGCAGGTCGCCGATCACGTCGGACATCTGCCCGAAGTTCATCTCGGACATTTCCTTCACGTCCGCGCCCGCAGCGAAGACCTTCTCGCCGCCGTAGACGATGACGGCCTTCACGTCGGCGTTGACGGTCGCCTCCCGCGCCGCTGCCCGCAACTCCTGCTGAACCTGACGGTTCAGGGCGTTCATCGGGGGGCGCGCGAGCCGGATCGTGCCGATGCCTTCGGATACCTCGAGAGTGACAAACTCAGCCATGGGGCAAAAGGCTACTTGTCTGCCTCCGACCCGGTTTCGCGGCCCGCCGCATCGCGATCAGTCGCGGGACGCCCACGGATGCGGACCGGCTTCGTAGTAGCCGTCCTGTCCCGGGAACTCCACGCGGAGTTGCTCCTCGTCCGTGATCAGCGTCGGCAGGATCACCGGGATCTCCGGCTCCGCGGCCAGCACCTCCGCGACCGAGCCGAACGCGCTGAGCGCCGTGAGCTGACTCCACGTCGGCGGCAGCAGGATGCTTCCGCCGCCCTGCCAGTGCTCGAGCGCCGCGGCCGGACTCTGCCACTGCACGTCCTCGGCCTCGGACGTCGCACCGTCCGCGATCTGGCCGTGCGGTGCGGCGGCGACGAAGAACCGCGTGTCGTAGCGGCGGCCCTCGCCGACCGGGGTGATCCAGTTGGCCCAGGGCCGCAGCAGATCGGCGCGCAGGACGAGGTTCTCGCGCTTCAGGAAGTCGCTGAACGACAGTTCGCGTTTCTCGAGTTGTGTGCGGGACTGCGCGTAACGGGACGTGTCCGCGACGACCGTGTCCGCGCTCGGTCCCGCGAGGAGCACGCCGCATTCCTCGAACGTCTCGCGCACCGCCGCGCACACGAGTGCCTTCGCGCGCGCGGCGTCGGTGGAGAACCGCTCGGCCCACCAGTCGACGGACGGTCCCGCCCAGTCGACCTCGGCGGCGGCGTCCGACGGGTCGACGCCGCCGCCGGGGAACACCGTCATGCCGCCGGCGAACGCCATCCCCTTCACCCGGCGGAGGAGGAACACCTCGATTCCGGGCGACGCGGCGTCTGCCGCGGCGTCACGGATGAGGATGACCGTGGACGCGTCCTTGGGTGCCACGTCGGTACTGTCGCGGGGCGCCTGCTCTTGCTTCGAGACCATGTCTCGGAACCTACGCCGCCGGGTGACGGGGGTCGCAGTCGGTCCCCCGGTGTGACGGCCGGTCCTCAGCCCCGCCGGTGCGCGCCGGGGACGCGGGTCCGCCGCGCGAAGAACCGGCCGTCGACCTTGTCCAGGCTGATGGACTGGCTGAACGCCTCGCTGAGGTTCTCTGCCGTGATGACCTGATCGAGGAGCCCCTGCGAGACCACCTCCCCCTCCTTGAGGAGCAGTGCATGAGTGAATCCCGGCGGGATCTCCTCGACGTGGTGGGTGATGAGGACCGTCGCGGGGGCGTCGGGGTCGGCGGCGAGGTCGGTGAGGCGCGCGACGAGTTCCTCGCGTCCACCGAGGTCGAGACCGGCGGCGGGCTCGTCGAGCAGCAGCAGTTCCGGGTCGGTCATCAGCGCACGGGCGATGAGGACGCGTTTGCGCTCACCCTCGGACAGGGTGCCGTACGTGCGCTTGGCGAGGTGCTCGGCGCCGAGGCTCTCGAGCATCTCGACGGCACGGTCGGTGTCCATGTCGTCGTAGCGCTCACGCCAGCGCCCGAGCACCGCGTAGCCGGCGGAGACGACGAGATCGGTCACAACCTCCTCGGACGGCACCCGGTTGGCGAGCGCCGAGGAGGACAGTCCGATTCGCGGTCGCAGTTCGTTGATGTCGACGCGGCCGAGCCTTTCACCGAGAAGGTAGGCGCTTCCGCTCGTGGGATGCAGTTCGGCGGCCGCGATCCGGAGCAACGACGTCTTGCCTGCCCCGTTCGGTCCGAGGACGACCCATCGTTCGTCGAGTTCCACCTTCCAGGTGACCGGGCCCACCAGAGTGTTGCCCCCGCGGCGGAGGAGAACGTCGTCGAATTCGATGAGGAGATCAGGATCAGGTTCATGCACGCACCCATCTTCCCGCACATCTTCCGGGCATTCACGGCAGGATCAGTTGCGTGTCGCCTCACATCGATTCGCACCCCGGCGAGATGTCGTCGCTCCCGCCGAGTCTGCGGCTGCCCGGATCACCGTTTCCCCTGGGAGCGAAAGTGCGTGGCACCGGAACGCAGTTCGCGGTTCACGCTCCCGACGCCGAACTGGTACAGGTGTGCCTGATTTCTGAGGATGGCGACGAGACGCGGATCGATCTGGTCCAGCGAACGTACGGCATCTGGCACGGCATCGTCGAGGGGGTCGGTGCGGGACAACGCTACGGCTACCGCGCGCACGGACGCTGGGACCCAGGACGCGGCGTGCGCCTCAATCCCGCCAAGCTGCTTCTGGATCCGTGGGCGACCCGCATCACGGGCAGACTCGGCGACCACGACGCACTCGTCTCCCACGACGGCGACCCGTTCGGCGGCCCGTCGCGCGTCGACAGCCTGGGCCACACACCGTTGTCGGTGGTCACGGCCGACCACGCCCGCACGAGCGGACCGCGGATCGAAAGGCCGTGGGAGGAAACCGTTGTCTACGAACTTCACGTGGGATCGTTCACCGCACGGCACCCCGACGTGCCGCCGCAGTACCGCGGAACGTATCTGGGTCTCGCCGAACCCGCCGTCGTCGGCCATCTCGTCCGCCTCGGCGTGACCGCGGTCGAACTGCTTCCCGTCCAGGCGTACGTCTCCGAGGGCACCGTGCGCGCGCGGGGCATGCGCAACCACTGGGGATACTCCACCGCGGCGTTCTTCGCCCCCCACCCGGGCTATGCGGTGGTGCCGGGTGAGGAGATCACCGAGTTCCACACGATGGTCGACGCGCTGCACGCCGCGGGGATCGAGGTCATCCTCGACGTGGTGTACAACCACACCTGCGAGCAGGGCGTCGACGGCATCAGCCTCAGCTGGCGCGGCCTCGACGCCCCCGGCTACTACCTCCTCGACTCCGACGGCCGCGACATCGATATCACCGGTTGCGGGAACACCGTCGATGCACAGTCGCCCATCGTCGTCCGGATGATCGGCGACAGCCTGCGCTACTGGGCGCACGAGATGGGGGTCGACGGATTCCGGTTCGACCTCGCGTCCGCTCTCGGCCGTCCCGGCGGCGGCCGATTCGATTCCCGCGCTTCGATCTTCTCCGCGATCACGGCGGATCCCGTTCTCTCCCGGTGCAAACTGATCGCCGAACCGTGGGATGCCACGTCGGACGGATACCGGGTCGGGCACTTCGGCGTCCAGTGGTCGGAATGGAACGACAAGTACCGCAATACCGTTCGACGGTTCTGGAACGGCGGCACCGGCGTGCGCGACCTCGCCTCCCGGGTGGCCGGTTCCGAGGACGTGTTCGGAAACCGGCGGCCGTGGGCGTCCGTCAATTTCGTGACCGCGCATGACGGGTTCACCGCCGCGGACCTCGTGTCGTACGTCCGCAAGCACAACGAGGCCAACGGCGAGGACAACCGGGACGGCGCCGATCACAACGACTCCGTCGACCACGGCGTCGAAGGCCCCACCGACGATCCGTCGATCATCGAGACGCGGTCCCGGCACGTCCGTGCGCTCCTGGCCACGCTCGCGCTGTCGACCGGCACGCCGATGTTCACGGCCGGCGACGAATTCGGTCACACCCTCGGCGGCAACAACAACGCGTACTGCGTCCCCGAGGACACCCCGCGTGAAGACTCCTGGCCGCTCGACTGGAGCTCCGGGGACACGACCCTCACCGCGTTCGTCACCCGCGCCCTCGACCTGCGACGCGCCTCCCCCGCCCTGCGCCAGCCGGAATTCTTCGAGGGCAGGCGCACACCCACCGGCCATCCCGACCTCGTGTGGTTCGGCGCCGACGGCGCGGAGATGGACGACCCCGCGTGGTACGACGACTCCAGGCGCACCCTCCAGGCGTGGATCGACGGATCCGACATCCGCTCCCACACCGAAGACGGGCACCAGCTCACCGACGACAGTTGGCTTCTCGTCTTCCACTCGGGCGGACCCACCGAGATCACGCTGGGCTGCCCCGAATGGTTCTACGGGACGGTGCTCGCCGAATTCGACTCGACATCGCCCGACGGCGCACCCGCGCCGGGCGGCCCGATCTCGGGAGACTCCACGATCGCACTGTCCGGTCCGACGCTGCTCGTCTTCCGTGCGGTCGGGTAGATGCCGCCGAAGCGCATCATCAGCTGGATGAGCGGGCCAATGCCCAGCGCGTAGACGACGGTGCCCACCCCGACGGTGCCGCCGAGCAACCAGCCGGTGGCCAGCACGGTCACCTCGATCGACGTGCGGATCACCCGCACCGACAGCCCGGTCCGCGCGACCAGACCGGTCATGAGACCGTCCCTCGGTCCGGGACCCATCCCCGCACCGATGTACAGCACGGTGGCGAGCGCGTTGAGGACCACGCCGCCGAGCATCACCACGATGCGCACGACAAGGGAGTCGGCGGGTTCGAGGAACGCGAGCGACGTGTCCACCGAGACGGCGATGACCACGACGTTGGCGATCGTGCCGAATCCCGGTTTCTGACGGATCGGGATCCACAGTGCGAGCACCACGACACCGGTCAGCGCGGTCACCGCACCGAAACTGAGTGGTGTGCGATCCGCGACCCCCTGATGGAACACATCCCAGGGGTCGAGGCCGAGGCCGGTGGTGATCATCATGGCCATCGAGAAGCCGTACAGCCACAGTCCGGCGAGCAATGCGATCAGGCGTCGAGCGAGCATGACCGTCAGTGTTCCGGGAAATCCTGCCGCATCCCATAGCCACGACACAGGCACTGGACCGACGATGCGTCGACGCTCAGGGGCAGGCGATCACGGTCATCGATCCGGGAGCCACCTCGGTGAAACCGGCGTCCCGCACCGCGACCGCCCTGCCCCGCACCACCTCGATGGTCAGCTCTTCCCACAGTCCGACGTCGGCATCCCGCACGGCGCAGCGGTAGCCGGTGGCCGCCCACGCGCGTGCCTGCTCGGTGGTCATCGCACCGGCGAGCAGCATCGACGCGTGACCCACCTGCGCCGCGGCCTTCCCCACCGTCATGTCCAGGGCGGAGTTGATCCACAGCACCGGAATCCCGTCCGGGATCTCCCCGGGGTCGTCGTGGTCGAGATCGGTGCCGCCGATCTGCAACTTCCGGATGCGGGGGTCGAGTGCGCCGACGGCGACGGGCACGAGTGCGCGCGCCTGGGCACCGTCGACGTCGACGGTGATTCCGTCGACCTCCTGCGCCGCACGCCACCCCGCTCCCCGCGCACGCCGCGACACCTTGCGGATCCGGGACCCGATCCAGGCGAGGTAATCCTCCTGCCACGGTCCGGGCGCGCCGGTCTCGTCGGGGCCGACGCGAGAGTCGAGGCACAACGCCACCGCCGCGGTCGCGGCAGCTTCGAGCAGGGCGCTACGCGGCGGGGGGTCGGCCTTGGGAATGTGCAGCACGATCGGCATGGCGAGAACCTGCGCCGGGTCGTCCGGATCCGGCCGGCCGCCGTATCCGGCCGCGAGGACGGCGTGACGCGCCGCCCACAGGGCGTCGTCACCGGTCTCCCCGGCAACCGCGTCGCGGCACGATTCCGTCACGACAGCGGGACTCGTCGCACCACGCCGTCCACCGCGTCGGCGGCCTCGACCTCGTCGCGGGTGACCCCGAGAATGAACAACACGGCGTCGAGGAAGGGGTGCGACAAAGCGGTGTCCGCGACCTCCCGCAGAGCGGGCTTGGCGTTGAACGCGATTCCCAGCCCTGCCGCGTTGAGCATGTCGATGTCGTTGGCGCCGTCGCCGACCGCCACCGTCTGTTCCATCGGGACGCCGACCTGTCCGGCGAACTTCCGCAGCGCGGTCGCCTTCGCGGCGCGGTCCACGATGTCGCCGATCACCCGGCCGGTGAGCTTGCCGTCCACGATCTCGAGTGTGTTGGCCTGCACGAAGTCCAGTTCCAGTTCGTGGGCCAGGCCCTCGATGACCTGCCGGAAACCTCCTGACACCACGCCGCAGTGGAAGCCGAGCCTGCGGAGCGTCCGGATGGTGGTGCGGGCGCCCGGTGTCAGTTCCAAGTTTTCCGCGACGTCGTCGATCACGGAGGCGTCGAGGCCGGCGAGGGTCGCGACCCGCTGATGCAGGGATTCGGTGAAGTCAATTTCGCCGCGCATCGCCGATTCGGTGACGGCGCGCACCTCGTCCTCGACGCCCGCGCGGGCGGCGAGCATCTCGATGACCTCGCCCTGGACGAGGGTCGAGTCGACGTCGAACACGATGAGCCGTTTGGCGCGACGAGCCAGTCCCCCGCGCTCGACGGCGATGTCGACGTTCTCGCGCACGGCCACTTCAGCCAGCACGGTGCGCAGACTCTTGTCCGCCTCCGCGGTTCCGGGAGCACTCACGAGCAGTTCGAGGCCCGTCACCGGGTAGTCGGCGACGCCGCGGATCGAGTCGATGTTGACCCCGAGGGTCGCCATCTCCCGCGCCACCGAACGCAGTGCGCGAGCCGACACCGGACTACCGAGCACGACCACGGCGTGGGTGGACAGCGACTGCCTGCCGGGATCGGCACCGATCTCGACGTCCACCGACATCCCGACGGTGGCCATCGCCTCTTCGAGTTCCTCCTGCAGCGCTTCCCCGTTCTCGGGGCAGGCCACCAGGACACCGAGGGTCAGTCGCCCACGAATCACCACCTGCTCCACGTCGAGAAGGCTCACGTCGTGGCGGGAGAGCGACCCGAAGAGCACCGAGGTGACGCCGGGTCGGTCGGGGCCCGTCACGGTCACCAGGACAGTGGTGTCAGCTGCACCCACCGATGTACTCCGATCATGTTGCTCGCGCGGCTTGTCCGGCACCCATTGTGCCAACTGAAAGGCCCCGCCCGGTGTGGGGGCGGGGCCTTTCCGAAACTGATGTGTCAGCGGCCGGTGTCGGTTCCGGGGTCGCCTTCGTCGCCGACGGTCAGCGGCTCGTGGCGTTCCTTCTCGAGCACGGTGCTGGCGTGCTTGCCACCGTGGCCCGGTCCGACGTGCGCCTCGGCCTTCATCCGCTCGACCATGTGCGGGTAGTGCAGCTCGAACGCGGGACGCTCGGAGCGGATGCGCGGCAGTTCGGTGAAGTTGTGCCGCGGCGGCGGGCAGCTGGTGGCCCACTCGAGGGAGTTGCCGTAACCCCACGGGTCGTCGACGGTCACGACCTCGCCGTACCGGTAGCTCTTGAAGACGTTCCAGATGAACGGCAGCGTCGAGGCACCCAGGACGAACGCGAAGATCGTCGAGAAGGTGTTCAGGAAGGTGAAGCCGTCCGAGGGCAGGTAGTCGGCGTAGCGACGCGGCATACCTTCGTTACCCAGCCAGTGCTGGACGAGGAACGTGCCGTGGAAGCCGATGAACGTGGTCCAGAAGTGCCACTTGCCGAGACGCTCGTCCATCATGCGTCCGGTCATCTTCGGGAACCAGAAGTAGATGCCGGCGTACGTGGCGAACACGACGGTGCCGAAGACCACGTAGTGGAAGTGGGCGACCACGAAGTAGGTGTCCGTGACGTGGAAGTCGAGCGGCGGGCTCGCGAGGATGACGCCGGACAGACCACCGAAGAGGAACGTGATCAGGAAGCCGATGGAGAACAGCATCGGCGACTCGAACGTCAACTGCCCCTTCCACATGGTTCCGATCCAGTTGAAGATCTTCACACCCGTAGGAACGGCGATCAGGAACGTCATGAACGAGAAGTACGGGAGCAGCACGGCGCCGGTGGCGTACATGTGGTGCGCCCACACCGCGATGGAGAGCGCGGCGATCGCCAGGGTCGCGTAGACCAGGCCGCTGTAACCGAACACGGGCTTACGGCTGAAGACCGGGAAGATCTCCGAGACGATGCCGAAGAACGGCAGCGCGATGATGTACACCTCGGGGTGACCGAAGAACCAGAACAGGTGCTGCCACAGCAGTACGCCGCCGGTGGCCGGGTCGAAGATGTGGCCACCGAGGTGACGGTCCACGAACAGGCCCATGAACGCAGCGGTCAGCAGCGGGAACGCCAGCAGAATCAGAATGCTGGTGATGAAGATGTTCCACGTGAAGATCGGCATGCGGAACATGGTCATGCCGGGTGCACGCAGGCAGATGACGGTGGTGATCATGTTGACACCACCGAGGATGGTGCCGAGGCCGGCGACCGCGAGGCCCATGACCCAGAGGTCGGCGCCGACGCCCGGGGAGTGCAGCGCACTCGTCAGGGGCGTGTAGGCGGTCCAGCCGAAGTCCGCGGCACCGCCGGGGGTGATGAAGCCTGCGGTCGTGATGATCGCGCCGAACACGTACAGCCAGTAGCTGAACGCGTTGAGTCGCGGGAACGCCACGTCGGGGGCACCGATCTGCAGCGGCAGGATGTAGTTGGCGAACCCGAACACGATCGGCGTCGCGTACAGCAGCAGCATGATCGTGCCGTGCATCGTGAACAGCTGGTTGAACTGCTCGTTCGACAAGAACTGCATACCGGGCACAGCGAGCTCGGCGCGCATCATCAGGGCCATGAGACCACCGATGAGGAAGAACGCGATCGAGGTCGTCAAGTACATGATTCCGAGCACCTTGGGGTCGGTGGTCGTAATCATTTTGAAGATGAACGAGCCCTTGGGTCCCTGCCGCGGCGGGTAAGGCCTGGCTGCAGCTATCGCGGGGACTGGCTGGGGCGCTACGGCAGTCACTGATCCTCCTGAATGCGCGTCCGTCCCCGGGCTGCGAGGCGAACGGTCTCTGGCTTGCGCTCATCGAATCGTAGACCGTGCCCTGAGCGGCCTCCGACTGGGTCCTACCCACTGTCGTACTTACCCGGACTCAGAGCAAATTGTGGCGGATGCGACCTGCGGTTTGTCGCGCCGGGGAGTGCTCACTGTCACGCGGTCCGGCGTGTCGCACGCGACCGGTCGTCGCGTGCGACACGAAGGCTCCGACACGCCGAAACCCCGGTGTTAAGGTTTCGCTCACCTAACTTTCGATCAGGAGCTTCATGTGAACGTTCTCTCCCGACGCCGGGTAGTCGCCGGCGCGGTCGCACTGGCCGCTGCAGCCACTTTCTCGATCACGTCCTGCTCCAGCAGCGACGACTCCGCCGCCGCGTCCGGCACCACGTCGTCGACCGGGCAGTTCCCCCGCACCGTCGACCACTTCCGCGGCAGCACCGAGATCCCGGCCGAACCGCAGCGCATCGTGGCACTCGACAACAGTTTCACCGACGCCGTCCTCCTCCTCGAGGCGCCACTCGTCGGATACGTCGACTACCGCGAACCCGGCCTGCCCGACTACCTCGGCTCCTCGCGGGACGAGTTCGCGGCCGAAGCCGAGTCGGTGGGCAAGGTCAGCACCGCGAGCCTCGAGCAGATCGCCGCGCTGCAACCCGACCTGATCATCTCCGCCGAGGTGCGCGACGGAAAGAACTACGAGCAACTGTCCGCGATCGCGCCGACCATCTTCACCGAGACGACCGGGCCCACCTGGAAGGACAACATCCGTCTCGTCGGCAAGGCACTGGGTAAGGAAGAACTCGCGGAGCAGAAGATCGGCGCCTACGAGGAGCGGGCCGCGGCCGTCGGCGCGGAGATCAATGACACGGCGTCGAATCCGGTGATCTCGGTCGTCCGGTTCGCGGGCGAGCCGACGGCACGCCTCTACCGCACCACCTCGTTCAGCGGGATCGTCCTCTCGGACGCCGGGCTCGCTCGTCCGCAGAGCCAGGGCCCCGATCCGGCCGACCCCGACAACATCATGCAAGCCATCAGCCCCGAGCTGATCAGCGAGGCGGAGGGCGACGCCATCTTCGTCAGCACCTGGCAGGACCCGGCCGGCAAGAGCGCCGATGCGGCGAAGCCGTTCCTGGAGAGCCCGCTGTGGCAGACGCTGAAGGGACGCAAGATCGACGTCGACGACGCCCGCTGGATGTCGCCGGTCAGCATCCAGGGCGCGCACCTCATCCTCGACGACCTGTCGGACACGTTCGGGGTGGACAAGCACAGCGGCTAACCTGAACGCGCCCGCACACACAGGAAGTCGCCGAATTGTCCCCTCGTAGGTTTTCCGCCCGCCGCGCGTCCACCGGTCTCGTCGCCGCCGTCGCTGTGCTCGCAGTCGCCGGCTGCTCTCAACCGTCCGACGACGATCCCGCAGCGTCCATCGTCCGGACCACCACGCAGATCGCCGGAGCCGGTGTGGTCGGCATCGAGCGGGACACCACGACCGCCTGCGCCGAGCCGGCCCCCGTCGACGCCGCACTCGCGGCCGGCTCGACGCACCGGGTGGTCCACACGAAGGGCGAGAGCGACGTTCCGACCGATCCGCAGCGGATCGTGGTGCTCGACAGCGCCGCACTGGACGCGGTGTGCGCACTCGGTCTGTGGAAGAACGTGGTCGGCGCGGCGACCGTCGACGGGGACTCACCTCAGCCCGGCTACCTCGGCACGGGCATCTCCGAGATCCCGGGCGTCGGATCCGTCGACGCCCCGGACGTGAACAAGATCGCGCAGGCGGACCCGGACCTGATCCTCGGATCGAGTCCGGCGTCCGACCAGCTGTACGGCGCGCTCTCCCCCATTGCGCCCACCGTGTTCGTCGGCTCCGACCCCGTGTACTGGAAAGCCCAGTTCCTCCTCGCCGGCAACGCCCTGGGCCGGGCCGATGCGGCGACGGCCGCGCTCGAGCAGTACCAGCAGGACGCCAGGCAACTCGGCGTCGACATCGACGCAGCGCAGACACAAGCGTCCGTCGTCCGCTTCGACGCCGACAGCATGGAGGTCGAGGGTCCGGCCACGTTCGCCGGCCAGGTCCTCACCGACGCCGGAGTGCGGCGGCCCGCCTATCAGAACCTCGACGGCGCAGTCACCGAACCGATCACCGAACCCGACATCGACCAGGCCGAGGGCGACCTCATCTACGCCGTCCTGGACGGCGAGGAGGGCACCGCGCACGCGGAGGACATCATGTCCGGTGAGGCATGGGAAGACCTCGAGGCGGCCTCCGACAAGCGGGTCTTCGCCGTGGAGGGTGACGTGTGGGGCGGAAACGGTGTCGTCGCCGCACGCGCGATGCTCACCGACCTGCGGAACACGCTGAACGGCTACGTCGGCTAGGAGGCCCGGTGCCCGTCCCCGAGTTCGTCACCGCCCTGCGCGGCCATGTCGGCACTGCGCCGCTGTGGCTGTCCGGGGTGAGTGTCGTGGTGCGCGACGCCGACGGCCGGGTGCTGCTGACGCGGCGCGTCGACAACGGAAAATGGGCCGTCGTGTCCGGCATCCTCGAACCCGGGGAGGAACCCGGACCCGCGGCGCTGCGTGAGGTACGCGAGGAAACCGGCGTGGACGCGGAACTGGTCCGGATCACGAGCGTCGACGTCACCGACCCGATCACCTACCCCAACGGCGACGTCGCGCAGTATCTCGACGTGTGTTTCCTCGCGCGGTATCTGAGCGGGGAGGCTGCCGTGTCGGACGACGAGAACCACGACGTCGCCTGGTTCTCCCCCGACGCGCTGCCGCCGGATCTCACCCCGTCGTCGCGACTGCGGCTCGACAAGGCGCTGCAGGACGAGCCCGAGGCGTGGTTCCGCCGCTGAACGCAGTTCGCCCGATGTCACACCGGTGCAGTCGAACTGAACCGGTGTGACATCGGGCGACAGGCCTGGGTCGCTCTAGAAGTCCCAGTCCTCGTCTTCGGTGTTGACGGCCTTGCCGATGACGTAGGAGCTGCCCGAGCCGGAGAAGAAGTCGTGGTTCTCGTCCGCGTTGGGTGAGAGCGCCGACAGGATCGCCGGGTTGACGTCCGTCTCGTCCTTCGGGAACAGACCCTCGTAGCCGAGGTTCATCAGCGCCTTGTTGGCGTTGTACCGCAGGAACTTCTTGACGTCTTCGGTGAGGCCCACCTCGTCGTAGAGGTCCTGGGTGTAGTCGACCTCGTTGTCGTAGAGCTCGAAGAGCAACTCGAACGTGTAGTTCTTGAGGTCGTCGCGCTCGGCCTCGGTGAGCTGCTCGAGACCCTTCTGGTATTTGTAGCCGATGTAGTACCCGTGCACGGCCTCGTCACGGATGATGAGGCGGATGAGGTCGGCGGTGTTGGTGAGCTTCGCCCGCGACGACCAGTACATCGGCAGGTAGAAGCCGGAGTAGAACAGGAAGCTCTCGAGCAGGGTGGAGGCCACCTTGCGCTTGAGCGGCTCGTCGCCCTGGTAGTAGTCCATGACGATCTCGGCCTTGCGCTGCAGGTTCGGGTTCTCCTCGGACCAGCGGAAGGCGTCGTCGATGTCGCGGGTGGAGCACAGCGTCGAGAAGATCGAGCTGTAGCTCTTGGCGTGCACCGACTCCATGAACGCGATGTTGGTGTACACCGCTTCTTCGTGCGGGGTGATGGCGTCGGGGATGAGGCTGACGGCGCCCACGGTGCCCTGAATGGTGTCGAGGAGCGTCAGCCCCGTGAACACCCGCATCGTGAGCTGCTTCTCCTGCGGCGTGAGCGTCCCCCACGACGGGATGTCGTTGGACACCGGCACCTTTTCGGGCAGCCAGAAGTTGCCGACGAGACGGTCCCACACCTCGGCGTCCTTCTCGTCCTGGACGCGGTTCCAGTTGATCGCGGATACGCGACTCACCAGCTTGACCATTGATTCCTCACTTCGTTCGGCTGTGAGTACTTGTCAACCGCCGGCGGTTGACAAGTACTCACGGGCGGCGGAGCCGCCTACAGCATGCAGGAAACGCAACCTTCGACCTCGGTACCCTCCAGAGCCATCTGACGCAGCCGGATGTAGTACAGCGTCTTGATGCCCTTGCGCCACGCGTAGATCTGGGCCTTGTTGATGTCGCGGGTGGTGGCGGTGTCCTTGAAGAACAGCGTCAGCGACAGCCCCTGGTCGACGTGCTGCGTCGCGGCGGCATAGGTGTCGACGATCTTCTCGTACCCGATCTCGTAGGCATCCTGGTAGTACTCCAGGTTGTCGTTGGTCAGGTAGGGCGCCGGGTAGTAGACGCGGCCGATCTTGCCTTCCTTGCGGATCTCGATCTTCGACGCCACCGGGTGGATGGAGCTGGTGGAGTAGTTGATGTACGAGATCGAGCCCGTCGGCGGGACGGCCTGCAGGTTCTGGTTGTAGATGCCGTACTTCTGCACGGACGCCTTCAGCTCGCGCCAGTCGTCCTGCGTCGGGATGTGCACACCGGACTCGGCGAACAGCTGACGCACCCGCTCCGTCTTCGGCTCCCACACCTGATCGGTGTACTTGTCGAAGTACTCGCCGGACGCGTACTTGGACTGCGGGAAGCCCTTGAAGTGGGTGCCCCGCTCGATGGCGATCCGGTTGGACGCCCGCACCGCGTGGAACACGACGGTGTAGAAGTAGATGTTCGTGAAGTCGATGCCCTCGTCGGAGCCGTAGAAGATCCGCTCACGGGCCAGGTACCCGTGCAGGTTCATCTGCCCGAGGCCGATGGCGTGAGAGTCGTTGTTGCCCTGCTCGATCGACGGCACCGAGTAGATGTGCGTCTGATCGGACACCGCGGTGAGGGCGCGGATCGACACCTCGATGGTGCGTGCGAAGTCGGGCGAGTCCATGGTCTTCGCGATGTTCAGCGAACCGAGGTTGCAGGAGATGTCCTTGCCGACCTCGCTGTAGGAGAGGTCGTCGTTGAACAGCGACGGCGTCGAGACCTGCAGGATCTCCGAGCACAGGTTGGAGTGGGTGATCTTGCCCTCGATGGGGTTGGCCCGGTTCACCGTGTCCTCGAACATGATGTAGGGGTAGCCCGACTCGAACTGCAGCTCTGCGATGGTCTGGAAGAACTCGCGCGCCTTGATCTTCGACTTGCGGATCCGTTTGTCGTCGACCATCTCGTAGTACTTCTCGGTGACGTTGACGTCCGCGAACGGGACACCGTAGATGCGCTCGACGTCGTACGGCGAGAAGAGGTACATGTCCTCGTTCTTCTTCGCCAGCTCGAACGTGATGTCCGGGATGACCACACCCAGCGACAGCGTCTTGATGCGGATCTTCTCGTCGGCGTTCTCCCGCTTGGTGTCGAGGAAGCGGTAGATGTCCGGGTGGTGCGCGTGCAGGTACACCGCGCCCGCACCCTGTCGCGCGCCGAGCTGGTTGGCGTACGAGAAGGAATCCTCGAGCAGTTTCATGATCGGGATCACACCGGAGCTCTGGTTCTCGATCTTCTTGATCGGGGCACCGTGCTCGCGAACATTGCTGAGCAGCAACGCAACTCCGCCGCCGCGCTTGGACAGCTGCAGGGCGGAGTTGATGGAGCGGCCGATCGACTCCATGTTGTCCTCGATACGCAGCAGGAAGCAGGACACGGGCTCGCCGCGCTGCTTCTTGCCGGAGTTGAGGAACGTGGGGGTGGCGGGCTGGAACCGGCCGGCGATGATCTCGTCGACGAGCTTGGTCGCCAGCTCTTCGTCGCCGGCGGCGAGCGTGAGCGCGACCATGCAGACACGGTCCTCGAACCGCTCCAGGTAGCGCTTGCCGTCGAACGTCTTCAGCGTGTACGAGGTGTAGTACTTGAACGCGCCCAGGAACGTCGGGAAGCGGAACTTCTTGGCGTAGGCGTGATCGATCAGCGACTTCACGAACGCGCGCGAGTACTGGTCGAGGACCTCGGGCTCGTAGTAGTTCTCCTCCACGAGGTAGTCGAGTTTCTCGTCCAGGTTGTGGAAGAAGACGGTGTTCTGGTTGACGTGCTGCAGGAAGTACTGGCGGGCGGCGGCGACGTCCTTGTCGAACTGGATCTCACCGTTGGGGCCGTACAGGTTGAGCATTGCGTTGAGTGCGTGGTAATCGAGACCGTTCGTCGAGTCTCCACCGCGCGCGTCGCGCTCTACGCTCCCCGCGTCGATGGTGTCTGTGATGGTCGGCGCCACTTCTCGTGCTCCTCGTCGTCTAAGTGATCCCAGAATTCACCCAGACCGGCCCTGACCCGCTCGACGTCCTCGGCTGTGCCCATGAGTTCGAAGCGGTAGAGGTAGGGAACGTGGCATTTCTGAGAAATGATGTTTCCTGCAAAGCAATAGGATTCACCGAAATTGGTGTTTCCTGCCGCGATCACTGCTCGGATCAGCGACCTGTTGTGTGTGTTGTTGAGAAATCGGATGACCGGCTTCGGGACGTAACTGGTGTCGCGGCCCATGGCCGTCGTTCCCCCGCCGTAGGTGGGGACGATCAGCACGTAGGGTTCGCGAACCTCGAAGGTTCCCTCGCGGTCATGAATGGGTATGCGCGTCGCAGGCAGCCCGAGCCGCTGGACGAATCGGTGCGTGTTCTCCGAGGCGCTGGAGAAGTACACCAGCGATGTCATCGGTTTCCACCATCTGGACTAGTACTACCGTTTACTGCCGCCCGGGAATCGGTTCGATCTCCGCCTCGGGCGGTGCGATCGCCTCGCTTCAAGCAGCGTTTGCCGAGAGGGTCTTGATGCGGTCGGGGCGGAAGCCCGACCAGTGCTCGTCACCGGCCACGATCACGGGCGCCTGCAGGTATCCCAGTGCCATGACGTAGTCCCGGGCTTCGGGGTCTTCGGTGATGTCGACGACGGAGTATTCGATACCCGCCTTGTCGAGGGCCCGGTAGGTGGCATTGCACTGAACGCAAGCGGGCTTGGTGTAGACGGTGATGCTCATGAAGTCCCTCTTTCCACTGCCGAATGGAGCTGACGAATTGTGTGTTCAGCGCACTGAGACTTCCCCTGATCGAGATGGCGGTGACCCGCGATGGAGATGCTCACCGAGTCGGTTCTCGTTGTGGTCTCTCAGTGCTCAAGACACTACACCTAGTGGCCGACAGAAACACTTAACCCGAGATGTTGTGAGTCACATCGATGAAATTCCCAGGTCGTCATCCCGCGGACCATAAATTTCGTGCTCGCTCTGGCGTGTCGCACATCACATCTTCGGTGTGACGCGGGACTCCCCTCTCATCGCGCTCCTGCACTGGAGGCTTTTAACTGTTGCCGATATATCTAATCTAATCGATAGGTTCTGACACTGTCTGCCGGTGTGAATTGGTTAGGCGACTTGGGATGTCGGTGGTTGGGTGCGCAAGGCGGCAGGGAGGGCCGGTGGCCTTCTGGGCGCACCGGTTCGGATCACCGAATCTTTTGACCGCGCGGACCTCGACTCCTATCAGTGCAGGCCGCCCGGATGGGGGTGTGCGGGCCCGGGTCGGCGGGGGCAGCGGGCGGGGTTGGGCCGGATGCTCGACAACGCGGCCGAGGGTCGGTTCACGGCGGTGCGGGTGGTGTGGCGAGATCGATTGGCCCAGTTCGCCGGTGGGCTGGATCGGGCGGTACTTGTCGGAGGCCGGCGTTACAGTCGAGGTCTTACGAGACAGGAGCGACAGATCGCTGGTGGGAGGGTTGATGGATGACGTCAGGGCGGTGCCGGCATCGTTGTCCGGCCGGTTCTCTGGGCGCTGTGGTCGAAACAGAATCAACGACGGGGTCTCCCGCTCGACCGTCTTGCTACGTTGCACGCGCGCCCGCTGGCCGCTCGATTACGATCAGGCAGCCACGACGCCGCGGCACGGTTGGGAATGGGTTAACCGGTGAGCATCTCGGGCGTTCGCGGGTTCTTGTCACCGGCGGTGCCGGCGGACGGCTGGTGCATCATGGTCCGCGCGTGTCGGAACGTGAAGGTGCTGACCGATCCCGAATTGTGCCGGGTATGACCGGGCCGGGATCGACTGTGCCGCGGCAGTTCGCGTTCACCACCCGCGCGTACTTGGCGGTCGACGATGCGACCGAGGAGCCGATCGGACTCGACGATGTCGATATCCGGGTGGGGTGGCTCCTCGATCTGGTCGCCGCGGCCGGCGGCGAGTTGGTGTCTCGGCTGTGGCAGCCGGCGACGTTCGACGTGCTCGCCGCCGGTCGTGACCGCCAGGACCGCAGGCTGCCGGCGCAGGGGCATGTCACCGCGGCGCGTCTCGGCTGGAACCCGATCTATCCGGACGGGGTCTACGTGCCGTCGCGGGTCACGCGGGTGGTGACCGCGCAGGTAACGGCGACCCTGCGGACCCTGGCCTACCGAGATACCGCGATCGCGGCACTGTCGGCCCGATTCGACCCGGACACCGGTCGTCTGACCGCACCCACCGAGCCGGGCGACTATGTGCCCTCGGGTTACGCGCGAGGCGTGCGGCGACAGCTCCTCGCACACGCCCGCCGCACCGACAGGGCACCGGCCGGCCGGTTGCGGATCACCGACCTGCAGGGACCACCGCTTGCGAGCGCGATGGCCCAGCTCTCCGCCGCCGACCGGCAGCTCGCACGGATCACCGCGACAGTCCGTGAGCTGGTGTTGACGGTGAAGCTGCCCACCAGCCCCGCCCCGGTGGGGCGGGCGCAGTGGCGGCGGGTCCGGCTCACCGCAACTATCCCCGCGCACCTGCATGACAGAACTGTCATCGACTGGCATCTGCCGACCCTGGTCCTCGACCACCGGGGTCTGTTGTGGCGGTGCGCGGCGACCGAACTCGTCCCTGCGAACGACCTGGCCTCGGCCGCCGTCGCGGTCGGGGTGGACTGGTCCCCGCGCACCCTCGGTGCCGCCGCCATCACCGCGGACCACCCGGAGGGGCTGGTGTCGGATTACCGGGGCTGGACCTACGATGACCGGGGCCTCGGCGTCAAACTGGCGCGCCTGCAGGCCGAGGGGCAGCTGCTGCACGCCAAGGCGGCCCGGTTGACGCAATTGGCCGCCGCCGCCCCACCGGAGGTCCGCGCCGAGTTGGAGGCGAAGATCGCCGTCCTGAACAAGCATCGCGAGGCGGTGGGTGTCAAGAGAGGGAGGATCAACCGGGAACTCGCCTTCCACTTCGCCCGCCAGGTCACCGAGTACGCCGCCGCGGCGGACGCGGAGATGATCGCGGTGGAGGATCTCAGCACCCTCGAGACCCGCGGACACGGACGGGTCAACAACAATCGGGCCGCGCAGTCCGCCCGCCGCCAAGCCGTCGCCGCCCTCGCGCACACCGCCGCGGGTGCCGGGATCACGGTGGTTTCGGTGCCGGCCCGGGGATCGTCCGCATTGTGTCCGGGCTGCGACGAACCGCTTGCCCGCCCCGGCGGCTACCACGACGCGTGGTGCCCGGGCTGCCGGGTCGGCGGCAACCGCGACCACATCGCCGGGGTGAACCTGGCCAAACGCGCACTGCTCGGTAAAGGCAAAGTCACTCGTCGGCGTGGGCAGTTGCCCGCGGTCCGGGGCGCCGAGCATGCGCCGGTGCGCAAGTGTCGCGACAAGAACACTCCGACACCGAGCACGCCGCGGCATCGCCGGGTCCGCCGCAGCCTGCCCACCGTGACACCGTGGATGGGGGTGACTCCGAAACGGCATGTTCCTGCGCCACAAGCGTCGGTGTGGGACACGGTTCAACCCACACCACCGCACGGTGATACGGGTAGCCGTGACACACGTACATCTCAGACGCCCGCCACACGAGTGGCGGATGGTATGAGGTCTACGTAGACGCTCCGGGAGCTTACGTCCTTCGGGAGAGCACCGCCCGCACCGGCCGGAGACGACTCCGCCGGACCATGGCGGCACCCTCCGAGCGCAGCCCTCGCCCCACCCGGAGACACCGCTCCCCGACCGCCCGCGGCCGGGCACACCGGGGCGTCGCACACGACGTGCTCCCCATGCTTGCCGACCGGTAACTGCCTGCCGGCCCCGGTACCGTGAGCGCATGTCCGACGACTCCCTGGACCACCTCCCCTGGTCGGCATCCGTGGCGCGCACGACGCGGGTGACGCCGAACATGCAGAGGATCACCCTCGCGGGCGGAGATCTCGGTCGATTCGAGTCCAGCGGGCGGCCGGACGAGCGCCTGCTCCTGGCCTTCCCACCCGACGGCGCGGAGAAGCGCAGCTACACCGTCCGCCGCTGGGATCCGGACGCCCTGGAGATGGACATCGATTTCGCCGTCCACGCGGGCGGAACCGCGGCGCACTGGGCCGCTCGCGCGCGCCCCGGTGAGACGCTCGGGTTCTCCACCGCCTCGGGGTGGTACGCGCCGCCCGCCGATTCCGAGTGGCAACTCCTCCTCGCCGACATGACGGCACTGCCCGCCGTCGGCCGGATACTCGAGGAATTGCCCGGCTCGCCGCGGGTGCACGTCATCGCGGAGGTCACGACCCCCGAGGACCGGCAGCAGTTCGCCACCGATGCCGCGCTGACCATGACGTGGCTGGACGGGAGCGGAAACGGCGCCGGCGACAGTCTGCTCGCCGAGGCGGCCCGCGACTGGCCGCGCCCGGATGCACCGGGATACGTGTGGTTCGCGGGCGAGGCGAAGGTGTCGCGGGTGGTGCGGCGCTGGTTACGACATGACCTGGGCTGGCATGCGGACCGCTACGACGTCATCGGTTACTGGCGCGACAACAAGGAGGAGTGGGTCACCTGGTACGAGACGGTGCGCGAACAGATAGAAGCCGCCAGGGACTCTGCCCTGGCGGCCGGTGAAGACTTCGACTCGGTGCGCGACGCCGTCGACGCAGCCCTGGATCGGACCGGGCTGTAGCGACGACGGCGCCGCGCGCGAGCGGATCGTCAGGCGTCGACGAGCTGCTTCGTGGCGTCGACGAGGCTGGCGACGACGTCGGCAACCTGCTGCGCGACCTCGGCGTTCTCGCGCGGGTGCCGGTCACCGAACTTGTCGATGGTGCCGCCGATGGCGAGGGTGACGTCCTCGAGGACCTTGCCGCCTGCGATGCGGACGGCCTTGCGGGTGTCCTCGTGCGCCCACTGTGCACCGTTGCCGCTGGGTGAGGCGCTGATGACGGCGACGGGCTTGTCCTTGACGGCGCCGGTGCCGTACGGCCGGGAGATCCAGTCGATGGCGTTCTTGAGGACGGCGGGGATGGTGCCGTTGTACTCGGGCGTGAGGAGCAGGAGCGCGTCGGCGCGGCCGGCGGCCTCACGCAGCGCCTCGACGGCGGGGATGGAACCGGCGACGTCGATGTCCTCGTTGTAGAAGGGGACGTCTCCGAGGCCGTCGAACACGGTCACCTCGGCACCGTCGGGCGCCACGGCGATCGCGGTCTCGGCGAGCTGACGGTTGACCGAGGCGGCGCGGAGGCTGCCGACGAGAACGAGAACGTTGGTCTGTGACATGTCAATAATCCTTCGATGGTGCGTAGGGCGACTCGTGAACATGTATAGCAACTAAACGGACCGCGGTCCACTTATGTTCCCGTCACGGTAGGATGCGAGGCGTGACCAGTCCCCTGCTGCCCCAGATCGGGGTCGATCCCCCGGAACGCGGAGACGCCGCACGTAATCGGCGTCGTCTGCTCGACGCGGCTGCGCTGCTGGTCGCGGAGCGCGGCGTCGACGCCGTCACGATGGACGCGGTCGCCTGCAAGGCCGGTGTGGGCAAGGGCACAGTGTTCCGCCGGTTCGGCAGCCGGTCGGGCCTCATGCACGCACTCCTCGACCACACCGAACGGGAACTCCAGCAGTCCTTCATGTTCGGTCCACCGCCGCTCGGACCGGGCGCCGACCCGATCGACCGACTGATCGCCTTCGGGCACGCCCGCATCGCGATCGTCGAGGTACAGGGTGAGGTCCAGCGCGCGGCCGAGAATTCCCTCGAGTTCCGTTTCGCCGCACCCGCCCGGGCGGTCTCCGTGCGCCACGTCGTGTCCCTGCTCCGCGCGGCCGGGGTGCAGGGCGACCACGAACTGCTCGCCTGCTCATTGCTCGCACCCCTCGAAGCCACGCTGGTACTGCACGAATTGCGCGACCTCGGGATGTCCGTGGAGCGGCTCGGCGCCGCCTGGGAGGACCTGATCCGGCGCGTCACCCGATGTTGATCCCGGATCCGGACAATTTGTCTAACCTCGGGGAATGCGCACCACCGCGACCGTTCTCGGCCTCCTGACGTTCGCCTCGCTCACCGCCTGCGCCGGGGACGCGCAGCCCGGCCCGCCGGATCCGGCGGGCCGCACCTACGTCTCCACCTCCGTCGAGGGCGACCCCATTCCCGGCGGTGGGCCGCTCGTGCTCGGCTTCACCGACCCCGGACGCCTCTCCGTCGAGGCCGGATGCAATCAGGGCAGCGCCGACGTGGACCTGTCCGGCGGGAAGGTCGTGGCAGGACCGCTCGCGATGACGTTGATGGCGTGTCCGGGCGAGGCCGCCGGCGCGGACGCCTGGGTGGCGGCGCTGCTGGACGCGCAACCGAACTGGACTCTCGGCGGCGACACACTCACCCTCACCACCCCCACCGCTTCGGTGACGCTGACCGACGAGAAGGTCGTCCGGCCGGATCGGCCCGTCGTCGGGACCACCTGGACGGTCACCGCGCTGATCAGTCCGGACGCGGTCACGACGACGGAGGCATTGGAAAGGACGGCACCCCAGTTGCTCATCGCCGGCGACGGTTCGGCGTCCGGCTTCACCGGCTGCAACCGCATGACCGGGACCGCGGACGTGCAGCGGAGTTCGATCTCGTTCGGGCCCTGGGCCACCACCCGGATGGCGTGCCCCCCGGATGTGTCCGAGGTCGAACGTGCCGTTCTCGCCGCGTTGACCGGGGAGACGGGCTACAGCGTCCATTCGGACTCGCTGCGACTGGTCAACAGCGACGGGATCGGGCTGACACTGCGGGCGAGCTAGAGAGCCGCCAGCCAGCGACCGAGTTCCCGGGCGCTCGCATCGATCCGGGCGGGCCAGTCCAGTGCCGAGTCGTCGGCCGTGTCGCTGACGTGCTTGACCAGCCGGCACCGGGCGCCGCCGCGAGCGCTGGCATAGGCGACGGCGAAACCCTCCATGTCGACGAGGTCGGCCCTGCGGGCGAGCACGTCGCGCACGCCGGCGTCGGACACGAACAGATCGCCAGTCGCGAGCACCGAACCGTCGCCGTCCGGCAGGGCGAGGAGATCGGCCACCTCGTGGCCGAGTGCTCGGATGGCGTCGCCACTGATGTCGTGGTTGAGGACGGTCGACGGCGTGAACAGGCCACTGTGATGCTCGTGCAACGCACCGGCGGTGCCGATGTTGACGACGAGCGGCTTGTCCGTTCGCGGGTAGTCGGCGAGTGCGGACGCCACGGCCACGGCGGCGCTCACCTTGCCGATCCCGGTGATCAGGACCTCGAACTCGGGCGGGACGTGCACCGCCTCCGCCTTGGTCGCGCTGACCACCAGAACGTCCGATCTACTCATGCGCGGAACCGTACCCTGCGCTCGTCAGGGGCACTCGCTAGAGTTCTGTCATGGCGAATCTACGTGCGCAGATCCTCGAGGAACTCGGTGCCCGGCCCACCATCGATGCGGCCGACGAGATCCGCAAACGTGTTCAGTTCCTGAAGGACTACCTGCTGTCGACCCCGGCCAAAGGATTCGTCCTGGGTATCAGCGGCGGTCAGGACAGCACCCTCACCGGACGCCTCGCGCAGCTCGCGGCGAGCGAACTGCGCGACGAGGGCCACGACGCCGAGTTCGTCGCCGTGCGGCTGCCCTACGGCACCCAGGCGGACGAGTCCGACGCGCAGATCTCCCTCGACTTCATCAAGCCCGACCGGTCGGTGGTCGTCAACGTGAAGCCCGGCGCGGACGCCACCGCGAAGGAGTCGTCCGAGGCGCTCCGCGACATCATCGGCGACGGCGGCGAACTCCGCGACTTCGTCCGCGGAAACATCAAGGCCCGCGAACGCATGGTGATCCAGTACTCGATCGCCGGCCAGCTCGGGTATCTCGTCGTCGGCACCGACCATGCCGCGGAGGCGATCACCGGCTTCTTCACCAAGTTCGGCGACGGCGGCGTGGACGTCACCCCGTTGACCGGGTTGTCCAAGCGTCAGGGCGCCGCACTCCTGCGCGAACTCGGCGCACCCGAGAGCACGTGGAAGAAGGTCCCCACCGCCGACCTCGAGGACGATCGCCCCGCCCTCCCGGACGAGGAAGCGCTGGGAGTCACGTACGCCCAGATCGACGACTACCTCGAAGGCAAGGACGTGCCGGACGCCGTCGCGCAGAAGCTGGAGACGATGTTCCTGAACACCCGCCACAAGCGCACGGTCCCGGTGACCCCGCTCGACACGTGGTGGCGGTGACCCGATGGTCCAGGCGCTCGTCGCGGGCGGTACCGGCACTGCGGGCCGGCAGGTGGTCAAGGAGTTTCTCGCGCGCGGTCACTCCGTCCGGGTCCTGACCCGGCACGGCGGTGCGCCGGGCAGCGAGATCGCCCATTTCCACGGTGATCTCGTCACCGGTGAGGGCCTCGCCCAAGCACTCGACGGGGTCGACGTCGTGGTGGACACCACCGACGGCAAGACCCGCGGCACCCGGGCCGTGCTGGAGAAAGGCGCCGAGAACCTCCTCGCGACCGCGGACGGCGCGGGAGTCGGGCGCGCCGTGCTGCTCTCCATCGTCAACGTCGACCGCAGCGAATTCCCCTATTACCAGGCGAAGCGGAAGCAGGAACGGGTCTACGAGAGCGCCGCGATGGAGACGTCGATCGTGCGGGCGACCCAGTTCCACGACTTCATTCCCATGATCGCGAAGCCGGCGAGCCGGGCCGGGTTGATCCCCGCGTTCTCCAAGACGAACTTCCAGACCATCGACACCAGGGATGTCGCGACCGCGCTGGTCGACGCCGCCCTGGCCGCCGAACCGGCGCCGGAGGGGACTATCACGATCGGTGGACCGGAGGTTCGCACCGCCCGCGATCTGACGGCGGCGTGGAAGAAGGCCACCGGGACGCACGGGTTCGTCGTGACCGTGCCTCTTCCGGGCGCGATGGGCCAGTTCTTTCGAGAGGGATCGAACCTGGTGCCCGACAATCGGTTCGGAACGATCACGTTCGACCGGTGGCTGGCCGACTCCGTGAACGCGGCCCGCTAGCCGCCGGCGAACGGCGGCAGCACGTCCACCTGCGTACCGGCGGTGCGGGTCAGGTCGCGCGTCAGCTCGGAGTCCACCAGGAACGCGGAGACCGACAGAACCCGCTGCATCTCGGGTCCGTACTTGGCGAGGAGATGTTCTTTCACCTGGCCGAGGTCGGCGCCGACCGGGAGGTCGAGAGTTTCCTTGGTGCAGCCCGCCGCGTCGGCGGCGGCCGCGAAGTACCGAACGGAAATGCCTGTCACGTCAACCACCGATTGCTCCCATGCTCCGTTGCGGCGGGGCGAAGCCGTCCGCGTTGATTCCGTGGCCTGCCCACTTGTTCCACATCGCGCCGCGCCACAACTGCGCCAGTTCCTCGTCGCCCGCACCCGACCGCAGGGCCGCCCGCAGGTCGATCTCCTGGTCGCTGAACAGGCACGACCGTACCGTTCCCTCGGCCGTGAGACGGGTGCGGTCGCAGTCCGAGCAGAACGAGCGCGTGACGGACGCGATGATCCCGACCGTGGCCGGTCCGCCGTCGACGAGCCACTCCTCGGCGGGCGCCGACGGATCTTCCCTCCCGTGTTCGGTGAGGGTGAACCGCTCGCCGAGGACGGCCAGCAACCGGTCGGCGGCGACCATGTTCTCGCGTGCCCACTCGTGATCGGCGTCGAGCGGCATCTCCTCGATGAACCGCAGCGCGACGCCCTCGCTCAGGCACCACTCCAGGAGATCGGCCGCTCCACTGAGCGTTTCGGGCATGAGCACCGCATTGATCTTCAGCGGCGCCAGTCCGGCCCGGGCGGCGGCGCGGATACCGGCGATCACCGACGGCAGCCGGTCGCGCCGCGTCAGTCTCGCGAAGTGCTCACGATCGACCGAATCGAGGGAGACGTTGACCCGCGTCAGTCCGGCGCGGGCGAGCCCGGCCGCGCGGTGCTCGAGACCGACCGCGTTGGTGGTCATCGCCAGCGGGATCCCCGGTGCCCGCTCGGCGCACCCGGCGATCATCTGCTCGAGATCCACCCGCATCAGCGGCTCGCCCCCGGTGAACCGCACCTCGCGCACACCGAGCCGGTGGACGGCGATATCGACGAGCCGGACGATCTCGTTCGCGGTGAGGAGGTTCTCCGCCGGAATGGCGGGCAGGCCTTCCTCGGGCATGCAGTACGTGCAGCGCAGCGAACACTTCTCGGTGATGGACACCCGCAGGTCCCGCGCGACCCGGCCGAACCGGTCGACCAGCTGGTCGACGTCGGGTCTCCCGTCGAGCGAGACCGACGACCGGACAGTCGGGATACCCATCGCCACGGCCGTCATCGAGTTGCCTTTCGCTGCATCTGTCCAGTATGCCGCGAGGGGGTGACCGTTGTCCGGCGCGGTGCCCTCGTCGCTCCGTTGGCGGGGTGCCTAGGATTGGTGACCATGGCCGGAGGAACATCGTGACCGCACGCTCTGTGGAGCAGCACGCCCAGCACGTCGCCGAACTCCTCGCGACGCTCCAGGAGCGCCCGGCCGAGGAGATTCCGCTCGGCGAGGCGCTCGGGCGCGCCCTCGCCGCCGACGTCCACTCCCCCGTCGACCTGCCGTTGTTCCGGAATTCGCAGATGGACGGATACGCGGTCGACGCCGCATCCGTCGCGTCGGTCCCGGCTGTGCTGCCGGTGCTGGGCGTGATCGCCGCAGGACCGGCCGGCGCCACCACCCACACACCCGGGACCGCCTACCGGATCATGACCGGTGCGCCGATCCCCGACGGCGCCGACGCCGTCGTCCCGGTGGAGGACACGGAGACCACGGACGGACAGGTCCGCATCGAACGCTCGCGCACCGCGGGCGAATTCGTGCGCGAGCGCGGCAGCGACGTCCAGGAGGGCACGCTCCTGCTGCCCGTCGGCAGTGTTCTCGCCGCCCGGCACATCGCCGTCCTCGCCGCCGTCGGCCTGCAGCGCGTCCCGGTGCGTCCGCGTCCCCGCGTCGCCGTGATCACCACAGGCGCCGAACTGGTGGACGCCGGGACCACACTGCACCCCGGAGAGATCTACGACTCCAACGGAATCGCCCTCGCGTCGAGCGCCAGGGCCAACGGCGCCGAGGTCGTCTCGATCACCCGCAGCGGCGACGACCCGGCCGAGTTCCGGACCCTGCTCGCGGAGGCGACCACCACCGCCGATCTCGTCCTCACCTCCGGCGGGGTGTCGATGGGCGACTTCGAGGTGGTCAAGGAGACGCTCTCGCCGCTCGGCGCACAGTTCGGTCACGTCGCGATGCAACCGGGCGGCCCGCAGGGCACCGCCGTCGTGGACGGTACGCCCGTCCTCAACTTTCCCGGTAACCCGGTGAGCACCCTCGTCTCGTTCGAGGTGTTCGCGCGTCCCGAGATCCGGCGCGCGGCCGGGCTCCCTCCGACCGAACCCGAGGAGCTGCCGCTTGCCGCGGCCGTCACCTCCATTCCCGGCAAGCGGCAATTCCTCCGCGCACGCCGCACCGACGCCGGGGTCGAACTCGTGTCCGGCCCCGGTTCCCATCTCGTCGCCGCGATGGCATGGGCGGACGTCCTCCTCGACGTTCCCGCCGACGTCACCGCGCTCGACGCCGGACAACTCGTGAAGGTGATCCCCCTATGAGCGACCTGACGCACCTCGACAGCGAGGGCCGCGCCCGCATGGTCGATGTGAGCGCGAAAGCGGACACGACCCGAATTGCAGTCGCTGCCGGGCAGTTGGTCACCACACCCGCGGTGATCGAACTGGTGCGGGCCGACGATCTGCCCAAGGCGGACGTTCTCGCGACGGCCAGGATCGCCGGGATCTCGGGGGCGAAGAAAACGTCCGAGCTGATTCCGCTGTGCCATCAGCTCGCGCTGTCGTCGGTGAAGCTGGAGTTCGGGTTCACGGGCGATGCCATCACGATCGAGGCCACCGCGAAGACGAAGGGCCCGACGGGCGTCGAGATGGAGGCCCTCACCGCCGTGGCGGTGGCCGGATTGACGTTGCACGACATGGTGAAAGCCGTCGACCCCGCCGCGACACTGGACGGTGTCCGATTGCTCACCAAGGACGGCGGCAAACGCGGACACTGGACGCGTGAGCAGCAGAGTCCCGGAACCCCCACGGTGACACCGCGATCCGCGGCCGTACTGGTCGCCTCGACCGGCGGCGCCGAGGGCACACGGGAAGACACGACCGGCCCGGTGATCGCCGCGTGGCTCGAGGACCGTGGCTTCACCACGCGGGGTCCGCTGGTCTACGCGGACGCCGACATCGCCGCCGGCCTCGCCGACGCACTGTCCGGCAATCCGGCGCTGATCATCAGCACCGGCGGTACCGGCGTCTCCCCCACGGATGCCACCCCGGAGGCCACCCGTGCGGTGCTCGACCGAGAACTCCCCGGTGTGGCCGACGCCATCCGGAACCGCGGGACGGCGGTGACCCCGCACGCCTCGCTGAGCCGCGGACTCGCCGGTGTGGCGAACGGCACAGTGGTGGTGAATCTGCCCGGCTCGCCGGGTGGCGTCAAGGACGGATTGTCCGTCCTCGATCCCATCGTCGACCACCTCCTCGCTCAGGTCGCAGGCGGAGGTGCGCACGATGAGTGACATCCTCGCCCAGATCTCGGATCAGCCCCTCGATCCCGCCGTCGTCGACGCCGCCGTGGCCGGGCCCGAGCACGGCGCCGTCGTGGTGTTCACCGGCGTCGTCCGTAATCACGATGGCGGACAATCCGTTTCGGCTCTCGAGTACCAGTCGCACCCGGACGCCGAGCGCTTCCTCCGTACCGTTTGCGAGGAGGTCGCGGCGTCCACCGGACTGCCCGTGGCGGCCGTCCACCGGGTCGGGTCCCTCACCGTCGGCGACCTCGCGGTGGTCGCCGCAGTCGCCGCACCACACCGCGCCGAGGCGTTCGCCGCGTGCGCCGAACTGGTCGAACGGATCAAGCACGAAGTACCCATCTGGAAGCGGCAGAATTTCGCCGACGGGGCCTCGGAATGGGTCGGTTTGTGAGTCCTCGGTCGGACCGTTCGGCTGCCACCGGGTAGAGTGGCGATCACTAGGTGACCACGACGGTCATCGAGCGTCGTAGAACGCATTCAGTTCGGTCACCCGAATCCTGTTGGATGTGCACCACCGCATCCGCTCTTCTTACGGCGAAGAAGCTTGCCGACCGGCAACGCCGCCAACCTGTGCTCGAGCTCCGACGGAGACCTTCCGTATCGGCCCTCCGGGCACAACCCTGTGCCCGAAAGGCCTGACCACTTGTCTGACACACATACTCCCGACACGACGTTCGCTGCGCTCGGCGTCCGCGAACCACTGGTGAAAGCACTCGCCGACAAGGGGATCACCTCCCCGTTCCCCATCCAGGTCGACACCCTCCCCGACACGCTGTCGGGCCGCGACGTGCTCGGCAGGGGCAAGACGGGCAGCGGTAAGACGCTCGCCTTCTCCATCCCGATGGTGTCCCGCCTCGCGGGTGAACTGTCGGGCGGAAAGCGTCGCCCGGGTCGCCCGGTGGGCCTGATCCTGGCCCCCACCCGCGAGCTCGCCACGCAGATCACCGCAGCCCTCGAGCCCCTCGCCGCCGCCTACGACCTGCGGGTCACCACCATCTTCGGTGGTGTCTCCCAGAACCGTCAGGTGAGCGCGCTCAAGGCCGGCGTCGACATCGTCGTCGCGTGCCCCGGACGGCTCGAAGACCTGATGAAGCAGAAGTTCGTGAGCCTCGACGCCGTCGAGATCACCGTGCTCGACGAGGCCGACCACATGGCCGACCTCGGCTTCCTGCCCGTCGTCACCCGCATCCTCACCGCGACCCCCCAGCACGGGCAGCGGCTGCTGTTCTCCGCCACGCTGGACAACGGCGTCGACAAGCTGGTGAAGCGGTTCCTGAAGAACGAGGTCCTGCACTCGGTCGACGAGGCGAACTCGCCCGTCGCCGCCATGACGCACCACGTGTTCGACGTGGACGGCGTCGAATCCAAGCGCAAGCTGGTCGAGCGGCTGGCGTCCGGGACCGGACGCCGGATCCTGTTCATGCGCACCAAGCACCAGGCCCGCAAGCTGGCCCGTCAGCTCACCGAGGCGGGAATCCCCTCGGTCGACCTGCACGGCAACCTGTCGCAGGCGGCCCGTGACCGCAACCTCGCGTCGTTCTCCGCCGGTGAGGCACGCGTGCTGGTGGCCACCGACGTCGCAGCGCGCGGCGTCCACGTCGATGACGTGCAATTGGTCGTCCACGTCGATCCGCCCGCCGAACACAAGGCATACCTGCACCGTTCCGGTCGCACCGCACGCGCGGGCAGCGCCGGCGACGTCGTGACGGTCGTGCTGCCCGAGCAGCGCAAGGACCTCGCCGTCCTGATGCGCAAGGCCGCGATCAAGGTGACCCCCCTCCGCAGCACCGCGGATTCCGCACACGTGCTCGACCTGGTCGGCGACATCGCACCGCACGTCACCCCCGCCCCCAAGGCGGCCGCGCCCGCGTCGAACGGCGGCGGACGCAACCAGCGACCGGGCGGCGCCCAGGGTGGACGCGGCGGCCAGGGCGGTCGCGCACACGGCCAGGGCGGCGGGGCACGTCGCTCCCGCTCCGGCGGTGCCGGACGCCCGCGCGCCGCGTCGTCCACCGGCGGCGGAACCCGCACGGCGTCCGCCGCCGGCTCACGCCGCCGTCAGGGCTAGAACTTCTCGAGGTGGACGGCGTCGGCCAGTGGCCGGCGCCCCCGCCACCCGAAGCGCTCGAGGTCCGGCACCTGCTGGAACTCGGCAACCGTCCCCACGCACAGCCAGGCGATGGGGCGCACCGGCTCGGGGATGCCCAGCAGTTCGGTGAGATACGGCTCGTCGTAGAACGACACCCAGCCGACGCCGACGTTCTCGGCGGCCGCGGCGAGCCACAGATTCTGGATCGCCAGCACCGCGGAGAACAGACCGGTGTCGTCGACCGTGTGCCTGCCGAGGATGTGTTCGCCGCCTCGGCTCCGGTCGTAGGTGACGACGACTCCCATACCGCTCTCGCAGATCCCTTCGATCTTGATGGGATCGAACGTCTTCTTCCGGTCCTCGGGCAGCGAGTCCGCGAAACGCCGCCGGGCGCCGGCCACATGATCGGCGAACGTGGTCAGCGTCTCGGTGTCGCGCACGACGACGAAATCCCACGGCTGCGTGTTGCCCACGCTGGGGGCGCAGTGCGCCGCACCCAGGATGCGGTCGAGCACGTCGGCCGCGATCGGCTCCCCGGTGAACTCGGCCCGCACGTCGCGGCGACGACGGATCGCGTCGTACACGGACAGCGCGGGCTCGGGATTCGTTTCAGGACTACACGCAGACTCGGTCACGCGGTCACGGTATAGCGGTGCACGCCCAGCATCGCGCCGGGGTCCGCCTCGTCCCCCTCCGCCACGACACAGTCCGCGAGCCGGGTCCGCACGTGCTCGGCCTCGATGTCGGCGCCGATGAGCACCAGCTGGGTCGCCCGCTCCTCGCCGGGTTCCCAGCGCGTCGACGTGAATCTGATGTGCGGGCCGACCGTCTGCACCTCGAACTTCCGCGACTGTCCGGGCACCGCGAAGTGCACGAATCCCTTGATCCGGTAGATCCCGACCGGTCGTTTCTCGAGGAACTCCACGAGCCGACGCGGATCGATCGGCTCGTCCGAGGCGAAATCGACTGCCTCGTAGGACGAGTGCAGGTGATCGTGGTCATCGCAGTGGTCGTGCTGGTCCAGCAGGAGTTGGTCGAGGGTCAGCTGCTCCCCCGCCGCCGGTTCACGCCCGGGTTCACGGTCGAACAGCAGGGTGGGCTCGATCCTGCCGTGCGCGGTGGTCAGGACGGGCGCGCGGTCGTTGTAGTCGCGGACCATCGCCTGCACGGCGGCGCGTCGGCCGTCGTCGATGCGGTCCGTCTTGTTCAGGATCACGAGGTCGGCGAGCGTGACGTGCTTGCCGAGGTCCGGGTGCTGCGCCGCCTTGTCCTCGAACTGCTCACCGTCGACCATCACGACGAGGCCGCCGTACACGACGTGCGGGTTGGTGCTGCCGAGAACGAGCCGAATCATGTTGCGCGGCTCGGCAAGTCCGCTCGCCTCGACGATGATCACGTCGATCTGCGACGTGGGATGGGCGAGGCGGTCCAGCATCTCGTCCATGTCGCTGACGTCCACGGCGCAGCACATACAGCCGTTGCTCAGCGACACCATGGAATCGACCTGACCGGCCACCATCATCGAATCGATGTTCACGGCGCCGAAGTCGTTGACGATGACGCCGACCCGGACCCCGCGGTTGTTGCGCAGCACGTGGTTGAGCAGTGTCGTCTTTCCCGAACCGAGGAATCCGGCGACGATGACGACGGGAATCCGCTTCTTCGCCAACGCTGCGACCTCCGTGGGACCTCGACGATCTACCGGGCGCCCATCCTAGCGTCCCGCCCCCGCGGCGAGGATCGCCGCGTCGACGTCGGCTGCGGGCGTCATCGGCAGCGCATGATGTGTGGCGCCGGGAATCGTCGTGACCGTGGCCGACGGGAGCAACCGGCGGACGTTCGCCGCCACCCTCCCCGGATCGTGTGCCCGACTGCCTCCCGCAAGCACCACGGCAGTATGGGCGGTCAGCCTCCCCAGCGCCTCGGCCTTCGGGCGCGGCGGCACCACAAGCGCAGTGCGGCCGAAAGCGGCCGTCCCGAGCGCGCTCACGCCCAGCCACCGCGGGTCGACTCCGGCGCCCGCGGTCTCCCAGCCGATCAGACTCCGCTGCCGCTTCTCCGTCGGCCTGATCAGCACCGGCACCGCGCGGAGCAGGTACCTCGGGCTCATGCCCGCAAAGCAGGACGTCGGGTCGAGCAGCACCAGGCTGTCGACGCGACGGGAACCGTGCAGCGCGTAGGCGAGGGCGATCATGGCGCCGTACGAATGACCGACCACCGCGGACGCGTTCACCCCGAGGTGGTCGAGCACCGCGTCCAGCCACTCGAACAGGTTCAGGGGCGTGCGCAGCGGTGCGCCGTCGTTCACACTGCGCCCCACGTCGCCCATGACGTCCACCGCGAACACCCGGTGACTGCGGGCGAGCGCCGCGACGTTCGCGATCCACACGGTCGACGTCGCCCCGCCCCCGGGGAGCAGGAGAAGCGGCGCCCCCGACTCGGGTCCGCACACGTTGACCCGGGTGCTCCCGAACCGTGTCGGGACGTCGACGGGTGTGACGTCCACCGGCCACTCGTCCAGCAGTACGTCGTACGCGGCGAAGAAGTCGTCGACTGCCGTCATCAACCCTCCTCGGTTATCTCGACAATCGAGATACTAGACAAACGAAGGAAAAGTCGCAGTAGATTGCAAAGCGTGGACCCGGACGAAGGCGCACAGACCGTGCACCGGCTGCGTGCACTCGCAGTCGAACTGAACCTGCTCGGCGCCGAATTCGCGCAACTACACGGACTGCACACCACCGATCTCCGTGCCCTGATCTGCATCCTCGACGCCGACCGCACGGGACTCGCCGCCACACCCGGATGGCTCGGAAGTCAGCTCGGCATCAACTCCGCCTCGGTCACCGCCCTGCTCGATCGCACGGAGAAGGCAGGCCTGATCCGGCGCGACCGGGACGCCGACGACCGCCGCAGGTCGTTGCTCGCGGTCACACCCCGCGCCGTCGACCTCGGTCAGACGTTCTTCGGGCCGCTCATCGACCGGACGGCCTCCGTCCTCGACGACTTCGACACCGCCGAAAGGGCCACCATTTCACGGTTTCTCGACGGCGTGAACCGTGCGGTCACCGTCGAACGCCAGGCCGGCGCTCAGCGCACGGACGGCGCGGAGTCGAGGTCGCGGACACGACGCGCGGGCGACCCCGCGTAGAGCCCGTTCGGCTCGCAGTCGCGGGTGACCACCGTGCCCGCCCCGATGACACATCCGTCCCCCACCGTCACTCCGGGAAGAATGATCGCGCCCGCGCCGATCCAGCACCCGTCGCCGACCACGATCGGACGGTCGACCACCCGCCCGCCCCGGCCGTCGCTCGGACCGATCTCGTGAGTACTCGTGATGAACTGCGCGCGGTGCCCGACAGCGACCTGCCTGCCGAGCGTGATGGGCGCAGTGCCGTCGAACAGCACTCCGCGGTTGACGAACGTCCCCAGCCCCATCGTGACGTCTTTGCTGCCGAAATAGCAGCCGGAACAGATGCCGGCTCCCCACACTTTCGCGCCCGCCGCCATCAGCAGGAGAACGCGAAGCCACACGGGGACGAACGCGGAGGCCTGGACGATGGTGACGAACCGCATCCCGTCACCCTATCGCCACGGAGCAGGTTCGATACCGGAAGTTGCTTGCCGTTAACTGCGACACCGCCCGAAGATCCGAGGCGCGGCGTACTATGTGGGCGCCATCGAAGATTCCCGAGGGGGGACAGTGAGACAACTGGATAGCGACGGATTCGCTGCACTGATGGAGTCCATCCCCCACGCGATCAGCGTTCACGACCGGGATCGAAACCTCGTGTTCAGCAACCCCGCCTGCGCGGCCCTGATCGGCTACGACACCGACGAATTCGCAGACCTCGAACACGAGCAACTGTTCCACCCCGACGACGCCGAACTGTGGGGCACCATGCTCGCCCGGGTCCTGGGTACGGAAAGCACCAGCGCGACAGCACATCTGCGCATCCGCCACCGGGAAGGCCACTGGATCTGGGTGCGCGTCGCGGCGTCCACGTTCACCGCAGGCGCCGAGAGGTTGGTCGCCCTCGTGCTCCAGGACGAATCCGACACGATCTGGGGCAACCCCACGGCCGCGAGGCAACCGATCCGATAACCGCCCGCTCACCGCCCGTCGCCGGACGCCGTGCCACTACACGGCGGAGTCCGGACGGTCGCGCCGCAGCGCCGGCAGAAATGGGTGCGGTGCCCACCGTTGTTCGACGTCGCGCACCCACACACCTCCCACCCCACCAAGCACGTGTTGGCGGCCAGCGTGTGCCCGTTCGGACAGCGCCCCGGCGCGGTTTCGGTTCTGGCGGCCACACGCCCAACCTACCTCGCGGTCGAACATATGTGCGAGTTCGACCCGGACCGCCGTCGCTACGGTGGGCGGTCACATGTAGTTGCCGGGCGAACCGTCCTCCTGCCCGTCCTCCCGCTCCACCAGGAACCAGCTCCCGGGGGCGTAGATCAGCTCCCGGGCGGCACGGACGATGACGAGCGCCCCGGACTCGTGGATGCTGTAGCTGTCGTCGTCGCCGAAGTCGGTGACGGCGAACTCCGCCAATTGGTCGAATGATCGATGCGTCACAGTGAATGTCATGACGCCAGTGTCCCACCGGGACAAGGGGGATGAATGAGGAAAGCCTCCCACCCGCATTGTCTGCGGATGAGAGGCTTCTCTCGAAAGTGGAGCTAAGGGGACTCGAACCCCTGACCCCCACACTGCCAGTGTGGTGCGCTACCAGCTGCGCCATAGCCCCGTATTCGGTTGTTCTCCACACTCGGAATGACTTCCTCCGTGCTCGAAGAAAGTTACACCATTGCCGACCGGGCCAACAAATCGCCTGGTCAGAGGCGCTTCGCGCCCGTGCGCCTTTCTGGTTGTTCCAGCTACCAAAAAGGCGCACGGGCGGCGGAGCCGCCTACAGCTGCGACACCCAGTTCTCGTTGGAGAGTGCATCGATCACGGTGCCGTCCTTGACCACGGCAGGGGTGCCGGTAGCGCCGCTCGCGGCGAGGGCCTGACGGCCCGCCTCGGCGTGCGTACGGGCCTGCTCGACCTTCGCGCCGGTGGTGATGCACTGGACGGCCTCGTCGGACGCTCCGGCGTCGCCGGCGATCTGCGCGAGCTCCTCGTTGGTGTGATCGGAGCTGCCGTTCTCCTTCGGCTGGTTCGTCGGGGAGAACAGCGCCGCGTGGAACGCCGAATACGCCACGGCGTCACCGGTTTCTGCGACGCACTCGGATGCCGCGACGGCGCGGGTGGAGTAGTCACCGCTGGCCGAGAGCTGGTCGAGGAAGTTCAGGACGTGGTAGCGGACCGCCACCTTGCCGTCGTCGATGGCCTGCGCGAGTTCCTGGCCATTCTTGTTCTCGAGTTCGGCACAGTACGGGCACATGGGATCTTCGAAGAGGTCGACCGTGGTGGCCGCGTCGGGGCGGCCGAGAAGTACGACGCCGTCGTCCTGCAGCGCCACCTGGACCTCGGAGTTCTGGACCCCGCCGTAACCGTCGTTGCGCGGCTTGCTGCGGTTGCTCTGCCAGATCACACCACCGATGACCAGTACGGCGATGACCAGTACGGCGAGCCCACCGAGAATGTAGGTGGACCGGCTGGATTCCGGCTGCGGGTTGTACTTGTTCTTCGAGCTCACGTGGATGCAGTCCTTCGACGTCGGATCGATTTACCGAATGCTTACTCTGCCACCGTCTGCTGAGGGGTCACTGAGAAAGTGGTGCGGGAGCCGAGCCCCAGTGCGAACGGGGAACGGGGGAACACGATCAGCCACACGGCCAGTGCGAGGAAGCCCACATCCCGGAGTATTTCCTTGGTGTAGTCCCAGCCGTTCACGTCGGCCGCACCGCCGCCGCCGAAGCATCCGCAGTCGATGGACAGTCCGCGGGCCCACACGGAGACGATCACGCCGATGAGCCCGAGCAGGAGCACGGCGGACACCGCGGCCGTGGCGCGGACGGCGAGCCCGATCAGCAGAAGCAGTCCGAGGCCGATCTCGAAGAACGGCAGCGTGTTCGCGACCGGCCGGACGAGGTCCTCGGGAAGCAGTTGGTAGGCGCGGACCGCGATGATCGTCTGGGCGGGGTCGGCGACTTTGAGTGCGCCGGAGACCAGCCAGACGACGGCGAGAGACAGCCGGGCGAGAAGGGAGACGACCTTGATCCACACCCGAACGAGGGTACCGAAGACGCCGGTCAGGCCGCCTCGACCGACACCTTGGGCGCCGGCTTGTTCGGCACGAGCAGCCAGCCCACTGCGGCGAGGAGCATGACCCCGCCGGTCACGCCGAATGCGACCGCGTACGACAGGTGCTGGGCGAGCAGACCCGCCCCGACCGGTCCGAGGACTCCGCCGACATCGGCGACCATCTGGAAGGTGGCCAGCACGGGACCGCCGCGGGACTTCGCGCCCACGACGTCGGCGACCGCGGCTTGCTGCGCGGGACTCATGACTCCGGAACCGATGCCTGCGATGCCGGACAGCACCAGGAACACGAGCAGGTTCTCGCTGAGGCCCATCCCGACGGTGCTGGCGCCGCACACCAGCAGTCCGAGCAGGACGAACAGCTTCCGGCCGTACACGTCGGACAATCGCCCGGACACGATGAGGACGAGCGCATTGCCGACGGCGAAGACGGTGAGGGCGATGCCGGCGAGGGCGGCGTCGCGGTGCAGCGCCTCGACGACGAACAGCGGGACCATCGCCACCCGCACTCCGAAGATCACCCCGCCGAACGCGAAATTCGAGCCGAGGGCGGCGCGGTAGACGGGCTGCCCGAGGGCCTCCCGCAGCGTCATGGTGGCACCGGCGGCGGTGGCGTCAGGCGCCGTCAGGTGCGAACCGCGCAGGCTCACGAAGACGACCGCGGCCGCGATGACGAGGGCGATCGCGTAGATGACGAACGGAACCCGGAGTCCGAATCCGACGAGCAGCCCGCCGACGAGGGGTCCGGAGATCGATCCCATCAGGAAGCTCGTCGCGTACAGCCCGGACACGCGACCGCGGCTGTCCACCGGTGCGATGCGGATCACCAGGCCCATCGCCGACACCGTGAACATCGTCGAGCCGATGCCGCCGAGTGCGCGGAAGACGAGCAACTGCCAGTAGTCCCCGGCGACCGCGCAGGCGGCGGTCGAGGCGGCGACGATCAGGAGTCCGGTGATGTAGACCGGCCGCTCCCCCAGTTTCTGCACGAGCCGGCCGCTGACCGGGGCGAAGACCAGGCGCATGAACGCGAAGGACGAGATCACTACGGTGGCCGCCGTCACACTCACGTCGAAGCTGCGGGCGAACTGCGGGAGGGCGGGTGCGACGATCCCGAATCCGAGTGCGATGACGAAGCTGGCCGAGACCAGCACCCAGATTTCCGAGGGGAGCCGCGGGCTGCGCCCAGCGGGCAGCCCGGCTGCGCGAGTGTTCATAGTTGAATCCGATCGTAGGTGCCCCCGCTTCGGCGGCAGCACCTACCCCGGCCGAAGTTCTACTTCAGGACGTCCGCCACCAGTTCCTTGGCCGCCGCCTGCACCTGCGCGAGATGGTCCGGGCCTTTGAACGATTCGGCGTAGATCTTGTAGACGTCCTCGGTGCCCGACGGCCGCGCCGCGAACCACGCCGACTCGGTGGTGACCTTCAGCCCACCGAGGGCCGCCCCGTTACCCGGGGCACTCGTCAGCGTCGCGGTGATCGGCTCCCCGGCCAGTTCGGTGGCCGACACCTGTTCGGGCGACAGTTTCGCCAGCACCGCCTTCTGCTCCCGGGTGGCGGGGGCATCGATGCGCGCGTAGGCGGGGCTGCCGAACTGCTCTGCGAGTTCCCGGTACCGCACCGACGGTGTCTTGCCGGTCACCGCCGTCATCTCCGAGGCGAGCAGGGCCAGGATGATCCCGTCCTTGTCGGTGGTCCACACCCCGCCGTCGTGACGCAGGAACGACGCTCCCGCACTCTCCTCGCCACCGAAGCCGAGCGAGCCCTCGAGAAGACCGGGGACGAACCACTTGAATCCCACCGGCACTTCCAGCAGTTCGCGGCCGAGGCTTCCGACCACCCGGTCGATCATCGACGAACTGACGAGCGTCTTGCCCACCTTCACCGTCGAACCCCACCCCGTGCGGTGCGAGAACAGGTAGTCGATGGCCACCGCGAGGTAATGGTTGGGATTCATCAGTCCCCCATCGGGAGTGACGATCCCGTGCCGGTCCGCGTCGGCGTCGTTTCCGGTGGAGATGTCGAACCGGTCCTTGGCTCCGATCAGCGAGGCCATGGCGTCGGGCGACGAGCAGTCCATGCGGATCTTGCCGTCGGTGTCGAGGGTCATGAACCGCCACGTGGCGTCGACGAGCGGATTGACGACCTCGAGATCGAGCCGATGGGTGTCGGCGATCGCACCCCAGTAGTCGACGCTCGCTCCGCCCAGCGGGTCGGCGCCGATCCGCACTCCGGTGCTCCGGATGGCGTCGAGATCGAGGACGCTCGGCAGGTCGTCGATGTAGAAGCGGAGGAAGTCGTACCGCTCGGCCCGCTGGATCGCCCGGTCCGCGGACACTCTCCGCACACCCGAGAGGTCCCGGCGGAGTAACTCGTTGGCACGGTCGGCGATGATCGTCGTCGCCTCGGAGCCGGCGGGACCACCGTGCGGAGGGTTGTACTTGAAGCCGCCGTCGCGCGGCGGGTTGTGCGACGGCGTCACGACGATGCCGTCGGCCTGCGACTCCGGGCCGCTGCGGTTGTAGCGGAGAATCGCGTGACTGACCGCGGGGGTCGGGGTGTACCGGTTCCGCGAATCGATCAGCACCGTCACGTCGTTCGCGGCCAGCACCTCGAGAGCCGACGTCCACGCCGGCTCCGACAGGGCGTGGGTGTCGCGCCCGACGAACAGAGGACCGTCGATGCCCTGGGACGCCCGGTACTCGACGATGGCCTGGGTGGTGGCCAGGATGTGTGCCTCGTTGAAGGCATTGTCGAGGCTCGACCCCCGGTGGCCCGATGTCCCGAACACCACCTGCTGCAAGGGATTCTCGGGGTCGGGCACGCCGCTGTAGTACGCGGTCACCAGGTGCGCGATGTCTACGAGATCCTCCGGCAGTGCCACCTGACCCGCTCTGTCGTGCGCCACGAGACCTCCTGGAAATTCATCGGGATCGAACTCGACTACCCATCCATCCTGCACCCTCGCACCGGAGTCTGCCCTCAAGACGTCAATCGGAATCCCAGCCAGGCGGCGGCCAGCCCGGCTGCCACACTCGCGATCACGTAGACGACGGACGGGAGCGCCCGCCGGATCCGCAGCAGCCCCACCGATTCCACCGCGAACGTCGAGTACGTGGTCAGTCCGCCGCAGAAACCCGTGCCCAGCAAGGCGAACGTCTGCTCGGACATCGATGCCCCCGACAGCAGTCCGAGGATCAGGCACCCGGCCACGTTCACGAGGAAGGTGGCCACCGGAAAGCTGCGGTACGAGTCGACGTACCGGCCGGTGAGGTATCGCGTCGCCGCACCGAGCGCGCCGCCGAGGGCCACGAGCAGAACGGTCATGCCGCCGCCTTCCGTGCCAGCCGATGCCGGTGACCGGCGAGCATCCCCAGCCGCGCCGCGAGCAGGGCCGGTATCAGGGTGGCCACCACGTAGAGCGTCGCGGTGACGGCGTCCTCCCGCACCGCGTCGACGGCGAACGTCGAAAACGTGGTGAAACCGCCGAGGACGCCGACGCCCAGGAACAGTCGCCACAACCGGTCCGGTCCGACCGTCTCGGCGAGGTAGCCGAGCAGCAGTGACCCGACCACGTTGATCAGCAGGACGGTCCAGATGCCCGGCCACAGCTCGGCCAACAGGAATCTCGCGGACGCACCGAGCGCACCGCCCAGAGCGACCACGGCCACCGGTTTCGTCAGGGACACGGCACACATCGTGTCACGGCGGCGGGTGGGGGCGTTCGAACTCCGCCGGGCACAAAAAATCCGGGCCGGACACCTGGTGGTGTCCGGCCCGGATCTGGTGGAGCTGCCGGGAATTGAACCCGGGTCCTCCGCAGCAAAGCTAGGGCTTCTCCGTGTGCAGTTTGCTATGTCTCTACTTGGATCTCCCAGTCTCGCAAACAAGCCAGGATGACGATCCCAGTCGCTGTTGGTTGTCCCATTCGACTCCGCGACCGAGTCGAACGGTAAAGCCCTCTAGCTGATGCCAGTACCCGGACCGAGGGCGAACCCGGACTGACAGACACGCAGTCGCTACTTAGGCAGCGAGTGCGTAGTCGCGCTGATTGGAATCGGCGCTTATATGTTTGCAGCGACGCTTACGGTGGTCTCTTGCCTGCACCGACACGCTTCCCCTACCTCAACGTACGCAGTCGAAACCGTTCAGCCCCGTACGTGCCCCACGAGTCTCGCGGGGCCACCTAGTGTAACGCGAACCCGGTCCGGTTTCATCCCGGTTTTCGTCCCGCGTGTCGGTGGCCGTATTTCAGCTGGCCACGGCGATCATTCCGACGGCCGCGAGGGCGAGGAGCATGCCCGCCTGCTGCATTCTGCTCACCCGCTCACCGAGCATCACCATCGCCAGCAGCACGGTGGCGGCGGGGTACAGCGACCCGATCACGCTGACCAGCGACAGCAGCCCACCCTGGAACGCGTACATCATGGCCGCGTTGGCCAGGACGTCGAGGAAACTCACGTACACGGCGAGCTTGAGGGGTTCGCCGTGCGGCAGCACGAAGTGGCCGGCCGACAACGCGACGAGCCACACCACCGCGGTCGCCGCGGCACGGGACACGGCGAGTGCCCACATTCCGCCGTCGTCACCGATCTGGTGCAACGAGACGAAGGAGAGCGCGAACGCGATGCCGGATCCGACAGTCAGCAGCGCGACGGTCCGGGTGAATCGCAGCACCCTGCCCCCGGCCACCTCCCCCGCGGTCTCGTCGGGAGATTCCCGGCTGACGAGGACCACGGCGACGAGGGCCACGGCGATCCCGACGTACGCGACGGGCCCGGGCCGCTCACCGAACGCGAGCCCGATCAGCACCGGAATCCCCGCGACCAGCACGGCCGTCAGCGGCGACACCACCGACATCGGTCCCGACGCCAGCGCGAGGTAGAACCACCAGACCGCCACGCCACCGGCCACTCCCGCCAGGGCTCCCCAGACGAGGGAGGCGGAGGTGAGGGTGCCCCCGGCGAACGGGGCGATCACGAGCACGATCAGCAACGACAGCGGGTACGACACGATGACGACGCGAAGCGCCGCCACCCGGCGGGACGCCACTCCCCCGATGAAATCGCTCACGCCGTAACCGATCGCGGCCACGAGCGCGAGCAGGATCGATGTCAGCGCATGCCCTTGACTCGGCGGCCGAGTTCGCGGGTCACCTCACGCTCGGCGGTCCGCCTGGCCAGATCCTGGCGCTTGTCGTAGTCCTGCTTACCCTTCGCGAGCGCGAGCTCCACCTTGACCTTGCCGTCGGAGAAGTACATCGACAGGGGAACCAGGGTCTGATTTCCCTCCCGCGTCTTGCCGACGAGATGCTCGATCTCCCGCTTGTGCAGCAGCAACTTCCGGGTACGGCGCGGCGCGTGGTTGGTCCACGTGCCCTGCGTGTATTCGGGAATGTGCAGGGAGCGCAGCCAGACCTCGCCGTCGTCGACGGTGGCGAACGCGTCGACCAGGGACGCCTTGCCCTCGCGCAGACTCTTCACCTCGGTACCGACGAGGGCGATCCCGGCCTCGTAGACGTCGAGGATGGTGTAGTTGTGACGCGCCTTGCGATTGGTCGCAATGACCTTGCGGCCCTTTTCCTTCACGTTCCGGGCCTTTCAGTCCGCGATGTCCGAGGTGAACAGTTCGTACCCTCCAGCATAGGAGAAGAGGCAAACCGAATTATTCGCGGACGTACAAGCGCAGGGTCACGTACGCGGTGACCGCCGCCATTCCGACGCCCACGAGCACCAGCACCGGTGAGACGAACAGCACGTCGCTGTTGGAGATCCTGGCCACGATGTTGGCCTCGTACACGTCGGCGAGCACGTCGTCGATGAACATGTTCTTCGCGGTGAACAGGCCGACGATGGCGAGGACGGCACCCACCAGCGCGGCGACCACCGCCTCGAGCAGGAACGGCAACTGCGTGTACCAGCGGGTGGCACCGACCAGCCTCATGATGCCGACCTCGGTGCGCCGGGTGAACGCGGCGATCTGAACCATGTTCGCGATCAGCAGGATTGCCGCGACGGCCTGCACGATCGCGATCGCGAACGCGGCGTTGCGGACACCGTTGAGGACGCTGAAGAGCCGCTCCACCAGCTCGCGCTGGTTGAGGACGCTCTCGACTCCCGGGCGGGTGCCGAACTTCTCGTTGATCACGCCGAACCGCTCGGGGTCGCTGAGCTTGACCTTGAACGAGGCCGGGAAGCTGTCGGGGCTGACGAGTGCGGCGAGCTCGGGCTGATCCTTGAACACCCGCTCCGTCGCGTCCTTCACGGCGTCGTCCCGGTTGAGGTACTCCACCGACACCACTGACGGGGTCTCGTCCAGTTCCGTGCGCAGCGTCTTGCAGATCTCCCCCTCGCAGCCCGGGTCCGACGTGGAGATGTCGTCGGTGAGGAAGATCTGCACCTCGACGCGGTCCAGGAAGATCTGCTGAGTCTTGCCGGCCATCTGCACCACGAGCAACCCGCTGCCGAACAGGCCGAGCGAGATCGCGGTGGTGAGGATCATCGCGATGGTCATGGTGACGTTGCGACGGAGTCCGGTCAGGACCTCACTGAAAATGAAACTGGCACGCATCGGGGAATCAGAGTCCTTCGTAGGAGGCTTGGGGACAGTACTGAGGCTGGAGTGCAGGGAGGGCGGCTAACGCCCCACGCCGTACACACCCCGAGCCTCGTCGCGCACCACTCTGCCGAGGTCCAGCTCCACCACCCGACGGCGCATCGAGTCGACGATGTGGTGGTCGTGGGTGGCCATCACCACCGTCGTTCCGGTGCGGTTGATCCGTTCGAGCAGCAGCATGATGTCCTGGCTCGTCTCCGGGTCGAGGTTTCCGGTGGGCTCGTCGCACAGCAGCACCAGCGGCCGGTTCACGAACGCCCGCGCGATCGCGACGCGCTGCTGCTCACCGCCCGACAGTTCGGTGGGGAGACGGTCCGCCTTCCCGGACAGCCCGACCATCTCGAGCACCTCGGGGACGGTCCGGGAGATCATTGCGCGCGGCTTCCCGATCACCTCGAGCGCAAACGCGACGTTCTCGGACACGGTCTTCTTCTGCAGGAGCCGGAAGTCCTGGAAGACGACGCCCATGCTCTGCCGCAGCTTCGGCACGCGCCGGGCGGAAAGCTTGTTGACGTGGAAGTCCGCGATGTGAATGTCACCCGACGTCGGCGACTCCTCCTTGAGGAGCAGGCGCATGAAAGTCGACTTTCCCGAGCCCGACGGGCCGATGAGGAAGACGAACTCGCCCTTGTCCACCTCGACGCTCACCTTGTCCAGGGCGGGCCTCGTGGAGGTCTTGTACGACTTCGACACATTCTCGACGCTGATCACGAGGAGCCAGTCTAGACGTTATCGAACAGTGACCAAATGAAGCGACGCGCGGACGTCATCGTCCGCTCTGCGGCGTCGCAGACGTCGTCGGGACGGACGACGTGGTCGGCGGTGTGCCCGTCGGCGGAGGCGGGAACGGGTTGGGAATCCCGAACGGCAACGTCGGGGTGGACGTCACCTGGCTGGTCCCGGTGGGCGCCGTCTCCTGCGGGGTCGCCTCGGGTGTCGTCTCGGTGGTCGTGACCGTCTCCGACGTCGACTCGGTCGTCGTCTCGATCTCGGACGTCGGCAGCGTGGTCTCCTGGAGGGGCGCCTGCCGGGTGGGCACGACAGCCGGCGCGACGGGGCCCTGGACCACCTCTTCGGCCGGGTTCAGATACGTGTACAGCGTGTACAGCACGACCCAGAGGATGCACAGCACCAGCGTCGACGTCCGTACCCGTCCGCCGAAGATCTTGGCGGGAAGGAACGACGAGTGCAGAATCCGGTCCAGTCCGCGCCGGGGTTCGTCGGTCATCCCTCGCCCTCCGCTGCCCGGACCGTCTGGAGGTCCGGTTCGACGGTGATCCCCTGCCGTCTCATCGCGGTGGCGATGCGCACGCGCAGCGCGCGACCCACCTGGAACTGCTTACCCGGCAGGGTTCGCGCCACGACGCGAACGCTGACCTCGTCGACCGTCAGACTCTCCACTCCCATCACCGTCGGTTCGTCGAGCAATAGTTTCTTCAGTCCGCGATCCGCGAAGGCCTCGACACCGACCTGGTGCAGCACCTCGTTGACCCGGTTGATGTCCGACGTGGCCGGGACCGGCACGTCGATCACGGCGCGCGCCCAGTCCTTGGACAGGTTGATCGCCTTGACGATCTGGCCGTTGGGAACGGTGATGACCTCACCGTCCGAGTTCCGCATCCGGGTGACCCGGAGCGTGACGTCCTCGATCACGCCCTCGGCGTCTTCCGACGACCCCGTCACCGCGAGTTGCACCGTGTCACCGAAGCCGTACTGGCGTTCGGTGATGATGAAGAAGCCGGCGAGGATGTCCTGCACCACGCGCTGCGCGCCGAAACCGAGTGCCGCACCGAGCACGGTGGCCGGGGCCACCAGGCTGCCGATCGGCAGGCTCAACTGATCCAGCACCTTCATCGTCGCGATGACGTAGATGATGGTGATGATCACCCAGGTGATCACCTGCGCCACCGAGTGCCGGTGTTTGGTCGCCTCGGACCGGACGAGGGCGTCGCCCTGCATGTAGTTGCTGTCGATCCGGTCGGTGACCTTGCTGCCACCCCAATTGACGAATCGCGCCATCAGGATCGCTCCGAGGACGGTGAGCGACACAGCAAGCCCCGTCGACGAGAGCCAGTCGAGCAGGTTCTGGGTGGGAGCGAACATCGCCGCCGTCGCTTCCATAGGTATTAGGACGCCTGATTCTCGCGCATCCGCCACCGGATGCCGGATTCGAGGAAACCGTCGATGTCACCGTCGAGCACCGCCGACGGGTTGTTGACTTCGTACTCGGTGCGCAGATCCTTGACCATCTGGTACGGGTGCAGCACGTAGGACCGCATCTGATTGCCCCAGGAACTGCCGCCGTCGCCCTTGAGCGCGTCCATCTCGGCGCGCTCCTCCTTGCGCTTGACCTCGAGCAGCTTCGCCTGCAGGACGCGCATCGCCGACACCTTGTTCTGCAGCTGCGACTTCTCGTTCTGACAGGTCACGACGATGCCGGTCGGGATGTGTGTCAACCGGACCGCGGAGTCGGTGGTGTTGACGGACTGCCCACCGGGACCCGAGGAGCGGTACACGTCGACGCGGACGTCGTTCTCGTTGACGTCGATGTGGTCGGTGGTCTCGACCACGGGCAGAACCTCGACCTCGGCGAACGACGTCTGCCGGCGACCCTGGTTGTCGAACGGGCTGATCCGGACCAGCCGGTGCGTGCCCATCTCGACGGACAGCGTTCCGTAGCTGTAGGGCGCCTTGACCGCGAACGTCGCGCTCTTGATTCCGGCTTCTTCGGCGTAGGACGTGTCGTAGACCTCGACCCCGTAACCGTGCTTCTCCGCCCAGCGGACGTACATGCGCATCAACATCTCGGCCCAGTCGGCGGCGTCGACGCCACCGGCGCCGGAGCGGATGTTGACCAGCGCGTCACGCTCGTCGTATTCGCCGGAGAGCATCGTCTTGACTTCCATCGCGGCGATGTCCTCGCGCAGGCTGTGCCGCTCGGCGTCCGCGTCCGCGATGGCCTCGGCGCCCTCGTCCTCGGCGAGTTCGTAGAGCACCGGCATGTCGTCGAGCCGCGTCCGCAGTTCCTCGACGCGGCGCAGTTCGGCCTGGGAATGCGAGAGCTGGCTGGTGACCTGCTGGGCGTGCTCCTGGTCGTTCCACAGCTCCGGATCGGCGGCCTGGTGTTCGAGCTCGTCGATGCGGCGGCGCAACTCCTCCACGTCCAGCACCGATTCGACGGTACGGAGGGTGGTGTCGAGCTCGCTGAGGTCTGCGGATACGTCGGGATGCACGGTTCCCAAGGTTACCGGGTGCGCGCCCGGGCCCTCTCACCCCTGCTTCCCAGCCGAAGTCACCCCTTCGGATCACGTCGAATCGAACCCTTGCGCACCCCGGATGCTCCTTGTTGCATGCACGGGTAGGCATATCTTCTTGCCGCCATTCCGGACGGAGTCGAAATGACCGTGACCGACCAGTACCTGAAGAACAACGAGGAGTACGCCGCCGGATTCACCGGGCCACTCCCCCTCCCCCCGAGCAAGCACGTTGCGGTCCTCGCCTGCATGGACGCACGTCTGGACGTCTACCGGATCCTCGGCATCCAGGAGGGGGAATCGCACGTCATCCGCAATGCCGGCGGTGTGGTGACGGACGACGAGATCCGGTCGCTCGCGATCAGCCAGCGACTGCTCGGCACCACCGAGATCATCCTCATCCACCACACGGACTGCGGGATGCTCACGTTCACGGACGACGACTTCAAGAAGTCCATCCAGGACGAGGTCGGTATCAAGCCGGCCTGGTCGGCCGAGGCGTTCTCCGACCTCGACGAGGACGTCCGGCAGTCGCTGCGCCGCATCCAGTCCAGCCCGTTCATCACGGCGACCACGTCCCTCCGCGGGTTCGTCTTCGACGTCGCCACCGGAAAGCTCGCGGAAGTGAAGATCGACTGAGTTCGCGCGGGCGCGGTACGAGTAAGCGGTACGAGTAATCTGGGCGACCGTGACCGACCTCCACGCCGACCTGCAACTCGCCCTCCGAATCGCCGACGAGGCGGACGCGATCACCAGGGCCCGATTCGGGGCGCTCGACCTGTCGGTCGACGACAAACCCGACCTCACGCCGGTCACCGACGCCGACCTGGCCGTGGAACGGGCAGTGCGCGCGACGCTGGACGCCGAGCGACCCGCCGATGCGGTGCTGGGTGAGGAGTTCGGCGGCGACGCGCAGTTCGCGGGACGCCAGTGGGTGGTCGACCCGATCGACGGGACCAAGAACTTCGTCCGCGGCGTCCCGATCTGGGCCACGCTGATCGCGTTGCTCGAGGACGGCGTTCCCACCGTCGGCGTGGTCAGCGCCCCGGCACTCGCGCGCCGGTGGTGGGCCGCGTCGGGCGCGGGCGCCTGGTCGACGTTCGACGGGTCCGAGCCCGCCCGTCTCGCCGTCTCCGCCGTCGACCGACTGGGATCGGCCAGCCTGACGTTCTCGAGCCTGTCGGGATGGAAGGAACTGGGTATCCGCGAACAGTTCCTCTCCCTCACCGACGACGTGTGGCGGGTCCGCGGGTTCGGTGACTTCTTCTCCTACTGCCTGCTCGCCGAGGGCGCCGTCGACATTGCCGCGGAACCCGAGGTGTCGCTGTGGGACCTCGCACCCCTCGACGTTCTGGTGCGCGAGGCCGGCGGCCGCTTCACCAACCTGGCCGGCGCCGACGGCCCGCACGGAGGCAGCGCACTGGCCACCAACACGCTGCTCCACGACGAGGCGCTGTCCCGCCTGCGCTCGAACTGACGCCGGCGATAGCACAGCAAGCAGTTCCTGACAAGACTCCGACGGAGGAGTCCGGCTCCGCCATCCTCGGCCCCGAGGAGGACGGCGCGCCGGTGTCCGTCACGAAGAATTTCTCCTGAGCCAAATTCCCGCCGCGATCCTTGCGGCGACAGGACCCAGGAGAATCGTGACTGCCCTCGCCCGACGTACCTTTCTGATGGGACTGGCGTCCGCGCCGTTCGTCCTGTCTGCTGCCTGCGCCTCCGGAGGATCGGACTCCGCTGCCCCCGTCGACGGGAGATTCGCCCGGCGACTCCCGATTCCGCCGTTGGCCGCGTCCACGGTGGACGATGCGGGCGTCCGGCACTTCACGCTCACCGCACGAGCGGGCACGTCCGAGATCCTGCCCGGTCGCGGGACCCCCACCTGGGGTTACGGCGAATCGATGCTCGGCCCGACCCTCCGCGCCCGACGGGGTGAAGCGGTCGCCTTCGCGATCGACAACGAACTACCCGAGTCGACGTCGGTGCACTGGCACGGCATGCACGTCCCGGCCAGGTGTGACGGCGGACCGCACCAGTCGATCGAACCCGGCGCACGGTGGGAGCCGTCGTGGACGGTGAACCAGCCGGCCGCCACTCTCTGGTACCACCCCCACCCGCACGGCTCCACCGAGAAGCACGTCTACCGCGGCCTCGCCGGACTCTTCCTCATCGACGACGACGCGACCGACGCCCTCGATCTACCGAAAACGTATGGTCTGGACGATATTCCGCTGATCATTCAGGACAGGCGGTTCACCGCGGACGGTGCGCTGGACGAATCGGACCCGACGGACGTCGGCCTGCTCGGCGACACGATCGTCACCAACGGAATCGCCGGTGCGCACCTTCCCGTCGCTACCGGGCTGATTCGATTGCGTGTCCTCAACGGCTCGTCGGGCCGCCTCTACAACCTCGGCTTCTCCGACGACCGCGAGTTCCGCCTGGTCGCGACGGACGGGGGTCTCCTCGGCGAACCGGTGCCCCTTCGCCGGATCCAGGTCAGTCCGGGCGAACGGATCGAACTCGTCGTCGCAGCGGGTGACGGGCGCACCGTGATGCTGCGTTCGCATCCGATAGACGGCCGGGGCGGCGTCGACCGCGGCGACGCCGCCGGGTACGGCCTCGAGGACACGTTCGACATCCTCGAACTGCGGCCGGACCGCCGCCCGCTCCCCTCCCGGCCGATTCCGCCCAGGCTGGTGGCCGTCCCGCGACTCGACCCGGCCACCGCTGCCGCGGAACGGAGTTTCGAACTGCGGTGGTTCATGATCAACGGAGCACGAATGGACATGAACCGCATCGACTTCTCCCCCGCCGTCGGCACCACGGAGGTGTGGACGGTGCGCAACGTCGACAACTGGCCACACAACTTCCATGTTCACGACGTGCAATTCCAGATCGTCGACATCGACGGCTCCCCGCCACCACCGGCGCTGGCCGGCTGGAAGGACACCGTCTACACGCCTCCCGGAACCGAGATCCGGCTGGCGATGCGTTTCATCGACTACACCGACGCGACGTATCCGTACATGTTCCACTGTCACCTTCTGCTCCACGAGGACCGCGGAATGATGGGACAGTTCCTCGTCCTGGAGCCCGGTCAGCGGCCGGATCCGATGACGATGGCGATGCCGTCGAACGACCACCACGGTGGCTAGTACCGGGTGTGGGCGAACACGGCCAGCCGAACCCGGTTGTCGCAGCCCGTCTTCTCCATCAGGTTCGCCACGTGCGTCTTCACCGTCGTGACACCGATGTAGAGGCGGGCCGCGATCTCCTGATTGCCCAGCCCTTCTCCGACCAGGGTCAGCACTTCCCGTTCCCGCCCGGTCAGTGCGATCGACGTCGAGGACTGCCCGTCCGGAGGTGCGATGTCCAGCGCCCGGTCGACGAGGCGGCGGAGCAGCGCGGGTGTGAAGATCGTGTCGCCCGCTGCCGTCCGGCGAATCGCGTTCAGGAGTTCGCCGGGATCGGTGTCCTTGACGAGGAATCCGGCTGCCCCCGCGGCCAGTGCCGGATAGAAGTGGTCGTCGTCGTCGAACGTGGTGAGGACCAGAACCTTCACTGCGGGATGTGAGCTCGCGATCTGCCGGGTCGCCGCGATCCCGTCGAGTCCCGGCATGCGCAGGTCCATCAGGATCACATCGGGTGAGCGCTCCGCCACGAGTCGCACCGCCTCCAGCCCGTTCGACGCCTCACCGACCACGTCGATGTCGTCCGTCGCGTCACACAACATCCGCAGTCCCGCGCGGACGAGCCGCTGGTCGTCGACTATCAGTACCCGTATCACTGGCCCACAACCTCATTCGTGCCGGTGTCGTCGCCGACACGACCGGGTAGCCAGGCGTCGACCACCCACCCGTTCACGGTATCCGTCACTCCGAGGGTGCCGCCCGCGAGTTCCACCCGTTCACCCATACCGATGATGCCGTGACCCTCCGAGCGATCCGCGGGGGTGGTGCGGTGCCCGGTGCTGGTCACCCGCAGGGCAGTTCCGCCGGCGTTCGGTTCGAGTGTCACGGACACGGCGCCACCGGGAGCGGAGTGCCTCATCGCATTCGTCAGCGATTCCTGCACCACCCGCAGGAGAGTCAGCCGGCCGATCGCGTCGAGCCGGGCTATGCCCGGGTCGATCCGCGCCGACACCGGGAAGCCCGCAGCCCTCGTGCGGTCGACCGCAGCGGCGATCTCGATCGACAACGCTTCGGGTTCCACGAGCGCCACGTCGCCCATCGCGGGATCGCGCAAAGCGACGAGCAGCCGCCGGATGTCGGCGAGGGCATCGGATGCGGTGCGGTGCACGTCCTCGAGCACCGAACTCGTGCGGCCGTCCACGTCCGTCAGCACGTGCTGCGCCACCCCGATTCGGAGCACGATCGACGCCATGTGGTGTGCAACGAGATCGTGCAGTTCCCGTGCCAGGGCATTGCGCTCGGCGACCACGGCGCGGGACCGGTCCTCCAGCCGGCGTGATTCGGCTTCGGCGGCGCGCAGGCGGTACGTCGCGGCGAGATCGCGCTGCGCGCGCAGATAGAGACCGAGCAGCAACGGCAGTCCGACGTACGCCACGAGGGACACGACGCTGGCCACCTGCCAGAACGTGCGGTAGGAGTCCGCCCAGAGACCCGCCACCACCGCCGCCGTCCAGCACAGCGTGGCGGCGAGGATCGCCGGCGTTCGCCGGGCGCGCATCGCGACGTCGACCAATGCGACGGCGCCGAGGTAGGGAACCAGTTCGGAGAGCCCCCAGGCGTGCGCCGCGAACATCGGAACCGCGAGCACGGACATGACGATCGAGACCGGCAGCGGCCACCGCCCCCCGGCGGCGAACACGACGGCGGCCGTCATCGCGAGCAGCCAGTAACTCGGGGGTACGCGGTACTCGCCGGGGAACGTGCTCGCCAGCAGCAGCAACGGCACGAGCAGCAGGGGCGCGAGACGTATGAGGGGACGGAGCCGACGAATCGCGGGGATCTCGATCACCGCTTCACCGTAGGTGAAGGGTTTCGCCGCCACCTCCTCCCCGAGCAGGATCCGGACGCTTCCGCGGACGGTCGCAGGCACCCGAACTTACTCGATAGTAGACACCCACCTTACTGCTAAGTAAGATAGATCGTGTCCACGCCCGAACACCGAGAAACAGCTGGTGATCATGAGCAAGCAAGACACTGTTGCCCCCAACGACAGCGCGAAGCGGAAGCCCCGCGACACGTCCGCCGTCGGCCTGAATCCGGTCAAGCGCGACGCCATGGGTGCCGCGATGCGAGTGCTGACCAAGATCACCGGTTCCGATCTGGCCGAGAAGTACAACCTGCGCCAGACGATCGACCGGGTGACCTACGAAGGCACGAAGACCGGCTTCAAGACGCTCGGCGCCGCGACCCGCGGGTTCCAGAAGGTGTCCGGAGGCGGTGCGCCGAAGCGCCTCCCCGACAACCCGACCGCCAAGGCCGGCTATTTCGACCTCACCCCGAGCGACGAGCAGCAGATGATCGTCGAGACCGTGCGTGAGTTCGCGGCCGAGATCCTGCGACCCGCGGGCCACGACGCCGACGCCGCCGCCGCGGCCCCGGCGGATCTCGTCAAGCGCGCCGCCGAACTCGGCATCACCCTCATCAACGTTCCCGAGGAACTCGACGGGGCCGCCAGCGAGCGCGGGGCAGTCACCAACTCCCTCGTCGCCGAGGCTCTCGCCCACGGCGACATGGGACTCGCCCTGCCGATCCTCGCGCCGAGCGGCGTTGCCGTCGCCCTCACCCAGTGGGGCACCGACTCCCAGCAGAAGACCTACCTGCCCTCGTTCACCGGCGAGCAGGTTCCGAACGCCGCCGTGGTCGTCAACGAGCCACGCGCACTGTTCGATCCGTTCGCGTTGCAGACCAAGGCGGTTCGCTCCCCCAGCGGCTACAAGCTCAACGGCGTCAAGAGCCTCGTTCCCGCCGCCGCTTCGTCGGAGCTGTTCATCGTGGCAGCCGAACTCGACGGCAAGCCCTCCTTCTTCATCGTCGAGGCCGACACGAAGGGACTCGTCGTCGAGGCGGACCCGAGCATGGGGCTGCGCGCCGCGGGCCTCGGCCGGCTCAACCTCACCGACGTCGCCGTGCCCGAGTCGGGTCTGCTCGGCGACGCCGACGCCGACGTGCGAAAGGCCGAGTACGCCGACGCCATCCGGCTCGCCCGCCTGGGCTGGGCGTCGCTCGCCGTCGGAACCGGACAGGCCGTTCTCGACTACGTGATCCCCTACGTCAACGAGCGGGTCGCGTTCGGCGAACCGATCAGCAACCGTCAGGCGGTCGCGTTCATGGTCGCGAACATCGGCATCGAACTCGACGGCCTGCGTCTGGTGACGTTGCGCGGCGCCTCGCGCGCCGAGCAGGGGCTCTCCTTCGCCCGCGAATCGGCCCTCGCCCGAAAGCTGGCCTCCGAGAAGGGCATGCAGATCGGCCTCGACGGCGTCCAGCTGCTCGGTGGCCACGGTTACACCAAGGAACATCCCGTGGAGCGCTGGTACCGCGATCTGCGCGCCATCGGCGTCGCCGAGGGCATCGTCCTGATCTGAGCGGCCGGATTCGAACTAAGGAAACTGTCATGATCAACCTCGAACTTCCCAAGAAGCTCAAAGCCTCCGCGAATCAGGCGCACCAGGTCGCCGCGGAAATCTTCCGGCCGATCTCCCGCAAGTACGATCTCGCGGAGCACGCCTACCCCAAGGAACTCGACACCATGGCCGCCATGGTCGAGGGACTCAACGACTCCGGTAAGGGTGCGGCAGGCGCCGCCCTCGGACGGGGAGACGAGCCGAAGGTCATCGGGAACGTCAACGGCGGCAACATGTCGTCGCTGATGAATGTCATCGAAACCTGCTGGGGCGATGTCGGTCTCACACTGGCTATCCCGTACCAGGGCCTCGGCAACTCGGCCATCGCCGCCGTCGCCACCGACGAACAGCTCGAGCGTTTCGGCAAGGTGTGGGCCTCGATGGCCATCACCGAACCCGGCTTCGGTTCCGACTCCGCCGCCGTCACCACCACCGCGGTGCTCGACGGCGACGAGTACGTGCTCAACGGCGAGAAGATCTTCGTCACGGCCGGCGAGCGCTCCACGCACATCGTCGTGTGGGCCACCGTCGACAAGACGAAGGGCCGCGCCGCGATCAAGTCGTTCGTCGTCCCCCGCGACGCCCCCGGCCTGAGCGTCGCCCGCCTCGAGCACAAGCTGGGCATCAAGGCGTCCGACACCGCGGTCCTGCTGCTGCAGGACTGCCGGATCCCCAGGGACAACCTGCTCGGCACGCCGGAGGTCAACGTCGAGAAGGGCTTCGCCGGCGTCATGCAGACGTTCGACAACACCCGTCCGATCGTCGCCGGCATGGCGGTCGGCCTCGGCCGCGCCGCGCTCGAGGAACTGCGCAGCATCCTCTCCGACGCCGGCGTGGAGATCTCCTACGACACCCCCGCGTACAACCAGCACGCGGCGGCCGCCGAGTTCCTGCAGCTCGAGGCCGACTGGGAGGCCGCCTACCTGCTCGCTCTGCGCGCAACGTGGATGGCGGACAACAAGAAGCCGAACTCACTCGAAGCATCCATGTCGAAGGCGAAGGCCGGTCGCACCGGAACCGCCATTTCCCTCAAGGCCGTCGAACTCGCCGGGACCTTGGGCTACTCGGAGCGCCCGCTGCTCGAGAAGTGGGCGCGCGATTCCAAGATCCTCGACATCTTCGAGGGAACGCAGCAGGTCCAGCAGCTGATCGTCGCTCGCCGTCTGCTCGGAAAGTCGTCCGCCGAGCTGAAGTAGCAGCTCGAGGGGGACTTTCATCGAGGGGTGTAGCCCCCGCCGCGCTCCCCTGCGGCGGGGGCTTCTTCGTGCGGGACGTCCGGCTTCGCCGGACCGCGTGGCCGGACCGGCCTCTTCATCTACGCTGAACGGGAAATCCGTCACTGCAGCCGGAGGGGTTCTTGATGCCAGCTCAGCACTTCCTCACCAAGATCACGGACACCGTGGGAGCTGTGCGGGTGATGAACCGCGCAGGCCTCGTTCCCTTTCCCCGCGTCGATCAGGGCGTCCGATCGATCCTGGCCGTGCGGAAGTACGGACCGTTCGCCGGGCCCGTCCACGCGAATGCCGAGGCCGGGCTGGATGCGGTGGCCCTGATCGACGAGCGCGGCCCGCTCACCTACACCGACATCGAGGAGCAGTCCAACGCCCTGGTGCGGGCGTGGCAGGCCGACGGCATCACTCCCGGTTCGGTCATGGGATGCATGTGCCGCAATCATCGGGGCCTGGTCCTGACGATGCTCGCCGCCGCCAAGAACGGCACCAAGCTGGTGCTGATGAACACCGGGTTCGCCCGGCCGCAGCTCGTCGACGTCGCCGCCCGCGAGCAGGTTCAGGCGTTCGTGTACGACGACGAGTTCCACGCGGTCGCCGAGGCCCTCCCCGACGAGGTCATCGCCTATCGCTCCTGGGCGGAGGACGATTCGACGTCCCAGGTCCGCACACTCGACGACGTGATGGAGGGCAGAGACCGCAGTTCGCTGCCCGCGCCGTCCACGCAGGGCGGATTCGTCCTCCTCACCAGCGGCACCACGGGCACACCGAAGGGCGCTCCCCGCGGACACACGTCGCCGCTTGCGTCGGCCCAGTTCCTCGACCGGGTTCCGCTGCGACGCGGGCAGACGATGATGATGGCGGCCCCCGCCTTCCACGGAACGGGAGTCTCCCAGTTCGCGCTCGCGCTGGCGCTCGGCCAGACCGTGGTGATGCATCGCAAGTTCGATCCGGAGAACACGATCCGCCTGGTCGAGAAGCACCGCTGCGACACACTGGTCGTCGTTCCCACCATGCTGCAGCGCATCATCGATCTCGGGCCCGAGACGCTGGCGAAGTACGACACGTCGAGCCTGAAGATCATCTTCGCGGCCGGGTCCGCACTCTCCCCCGACCTATGCAAGCGCACCACCGCCGCCTTCGGCGAGGTGCTCCACAACCTGTACGGCTCGACCGAGGTCGCCGTCGCCACCGTCGCGACTCCGGCCGACCTTGCGCTGGCGCCGGGCACCGCGGGACGGGCACCCGTCACCTGCCACGTGGAACTCTATGACGAGTCGGGTCAACGGATCACCGAACCCGAGACCGTCGGACGGATCTTCGTCGCCAGCGGTCTCAGCTTCTCCGGCTACACCGACGGTCGTGACAAGGAGCGCATCAACGGTCTGCTGTCCACCGGCGACGTCGGCCACTTCGACCGCAACGGCCTCCTCTTCGTGGACGGCCGGGACGACGACATGATCGTCTCCGGCGGCGAGAACGTCTACCCCCTCGAGGTCGAGAACCTGCTCGCCGACCGCGAGGACGTGCTCGAGGCTGCTGTGATCGGTGTCGAGGACTCCGAATTCGGCCATCGCCTCAGGGCTTTCGTGGTACCCGGTCCGGGGTCCGCGAAGGACGCCGACGAGTTGAAGGCCCACGTCAAGTCGAACCTGGCGCGGTACAAGGTGCCCCGCGAGATCGTCTTCATCGAGGAACTCCCCCGCAACGCGACTGGCAAGTTGCTGCGTCGCGTCCTGATCGAGATGGACGTCACGGAGAGCTGATCCCGATCGCGGATCGGGGAACCGGTTCGTGTAGATCTGTTCCGCGGTCAGCGAATCCGGGATCGCGGCACCCCCGACGATCGGTGTCAGTTCGTCGACCGTCCCCTGCACTCGCGGCTGCTCTGCCGAATAGTGTTCTCATGCAGTCACTCCTGGACTGGAAGCACCTCCCTCGATGCCCGCGGCTCGCCGTCACTGCCCGACCGTCGACATCAGTCCCTATCTCGCCGAGAGAGCGCGCGCCCACAACAGCGCCGAATCCGCGGGTGTGGCAGCGGAACTCGACACCGCGTGCCGTGAGGTCGGGTTTGTCCAGATCGTCGCACTCGCAGCCCGTGTCCGAGTCCCTCAGCATGAGCCTCCGGGTGGAGTCCGCGAACATGATGAGCGACTCGGTCCGCAAGGGTACTCGACGGACTGGCCCATTTCACGCGACAGCCGCTGAGCGAAGCCCTCGTGCTGGTGGACGGGCAGTCGCACCGGCGAGGTGGTCCGCCCTCGACGGGGGCGAGCGGAGACAAAAAGAACCGGTGCCCTGGACTCCAGGACACCGGCTCTTCAGTGGTAGCGGGGACAGGATTTGAACCTGCGACCTCTGGGTTATGAGCCCAGCGAGCTACCGAGCTGCTCCACCCCGCGTTGCATGAACGAAGTTACACGAGCGAACGAACGGATTGCAAATCGCCCGGAAAGAGTCCGAGTAGCAACCTTTCGGCACCACTCGAGTCACATCCGTTACCTGAATGTTATGACGCTCGTCACATTTTAGTCGAAATCTGTAACGCTGCCGAAACCTGAAACTTCGGGGACGACCTGGGAAAACACCGTCCGTTCATCCCAGTATTTGGACGCCCGTCACAGAAAATCGACCCGTGACCATTCCGTGATCACCGCGTACGTTCGTTGCCAGCCCGAAACTACCGGGCAACGCCGACCCGCCGCAGCTCGACCTGCCCCCGCGGGATTCGGAATCCCGACACCTCGAGGGGCAGGGACGAGGACAGATCGACCACCGGGTCGGCACACCAGCCGTTACCGCACACCACAACCTCGTCAGCAGGCGCGGAGAGGAAACAACCACATGACCAATTCCAGCATCGTCAAGCGGACCATGGGCGCAATCGCACTCACCGGAGCAGTCATCGGAGTGCCGCTCGGCCTGAGCACCGGCACCGCATCGGCCGCTTCCGGAGACTGGGACGCCGTCGCAGCGTGTGAGAGCAGCGGCAACTGGGGCGCCGACACCGGAAACGGCTTCTCAGGCGGTCTGCAGTTCACCGACAGCACCTGGGCAGCGAACGGTGGCAGCGGCTCGCCGGCCAACGCCTCGCGCGAGGAGCAGATCCGCGTCGCCGAGAACGTCCTGGCGACCCAGGGCCCCGGCGCCTGGCCGGTCTGCGGACAGTACCTCTGATCCGCACCACACACTTGCGAGAGTGCCCCGCGCGCAGCACGACTGCGCGCGGGGCACTCCTGCATCGCACGGCCTCGACATACACCACCAGGACCCATGTTCCTGCCATTTCGACGTGAGCCGCTGCACAAAATCGTGGTGATCCCCGACACATAACAGCGGGGTAACGAATAGACTCCGAAACGATATCGAGGCAGGTTGACCTGCGCAGACAGGGGAAACTCGCCTGCGCCGCCGGACAGCTGTCCACCATTTTCGCCAGGTGAACTGCGGCCGAAGCTCCCGTACGGTCGCTCTCGGCCCGAAACAACCGGGCGAAAGCCGGCCCGCCGCTGCTAGCTCTGCCCCGCGGGTTCGGAATCCCCGAAACCTTCGAGGGGCAGGGACGCGGCACAGAATCGCAGCCCGGCGTGACGACGCAGACGTTGTCACCCGCAGGCCGGCCACGCCAGCAAGCGCGGAGAGGATTGACCCCGCATGACCAATCACAGCATCAGCAAGCGTGCCCTCGGCTGGATCGCCGTCACCGGAGCCGTCGTCGCCGTCCCGCTCGGACTGAGCACCGGCACCGCCTCCGCCGCTTCCCACAACTGGGACGGCGTCGCCCAGTGCGAGAGTGGCGGCAACTGGGGAATCAACACCGGAAACGGCTACTACGGCGGTCTGCAGTTCTCGCAGAGCACCTGGGAGGCCAACGGCGGCACCGGCTCGGCATCGAACGCCAGCAAGGCCGAGCAGGTCCGCGTCGCCGAGAACGTTCTCGCGACCCAGGGCCAGGGTGCATGGCCGGTGTGCGGTCAATACCTGTCCACCGGTGGCGGCGACGTCGCCGAGGCTCCCGCGCCCGCTCCGGAGCCCACCCCGGCTCCCGCCCCCGCGGCTCCGGCTCAGGTCCAGGCACCCGCCCCGGTCGAGCCCGCCGCACAGCAGACGCTCGACGCCGCGCGTCAGGTCGCCGAGCAGAACGGCTACGGACAGCAGTTCCAGCAGCTGGTGGACTCCAACCCGCAGTTGGTCGACGCACTGCGCTGATCTTCCGATCAGATACGACGAGGCCCTGTCATCCGGTTCGGATGACAGGGCCTCGTTCTCTGCGGTTGAAGCGCCTCTACTTCGGGATCGCCTCGTACGCGGCGACCGCCTTCTGGACGCGAGCAAGGGCTGCGCCGTAGGCCGCGAAGTCACCGCTGCGCTGCGCCGACGTCAAGGCGTCGAGCGACGCGTCCAACTCCGCCACGGCCGCCGAGACATCCGTGCCGGACGGCGGTGTCGCCGGGGCGGTCGGCGCCGGTGCCGCACCCTGATCGACCGGCGGCGTGGTGCCGGACTCCGGAGGCGTCCCCTCTTCCGCACTGGGTGCCGTCGCCACCGAGCCTGTGCCGGCACCGAACACCTGGTCGAGCGCCTGCGCCAACGTCGGGGCGTACCCGACGCGCACACTGTTACTCGGCGGCGGCTCGCGGTAGCTCACCAGCACTCGCGACAGCTGCGGGAACGTCGACGTGTTCGGGCCTGTCGAACTTCGCTCCGTATACATCGGTTCGACGTAGAGGATGCCGCCGTCCGCGATCGGCAAGGTCAGCAGGTTGCCGTACTGAATCTTGTTCGATCTCTCGAGCAGGGTTCTCTCCGACGCCACCCGTGGATCCGAGATCATCGAGTTCTGAGTCTGCTGCGGACCCTGGGTCTGCGTGTCCGTCGGCAACTGGAGCACCGTGAACTTGCCGTAATTCTCCGGATCCGATTTCACCGACAGATATGCAGACAAGAACTCGCGACTGTAACCCACCATCGCACTGGTCAGATTGAACGACGGTTTCCCGGTCTCGGGATCACCGACCAGCACGTAGTACGGCGGCTGGTTCGCGCTCGTGTCGATCGTGGGATCGCTCGGCACCGACCAGAACGCGTTGTTGGTGAAGAACTCCTTCGGATCGTCCACGTGGTACTTGGCGAGCATCTCGCGCTGCACCTTGAACAGGTCCTCGGGATAGCGGAAGTGCGCACGCAGTTCATCCGGAATCGAATCCGCCGGCTGGACCGCATCCGGGAACACACCCATCCACGCATCGAGCACCGGATCGTTCTGATCCACCTGGTAGAGCTTCACGGTGCCGTCGTACGCGTCGACGGTGGCCTTCACCGAGTTGCGGATGTAGGACACCTCCTTACGGGGCAGCAGGCGGCCGGTGTTCTGGTCGATGCTGTCCTCGACGAGTCCGTCGAGCGAACTGCGCTGGGCGTACGGGTAGTCCTGCAACGTGGTGTAGGCGTCCACGATCCAGACGACCTTGCCGTCGACGACGGCCGGGTACGAGTCGCCGTCCGCGGTCAGCCACGGGGCGACGTGCGTGACCCGGTCCCGCGGGTCCCGGTTGTAGATGATCTTGGAATCCGACCCGATGGCACCGGAGAACAGGATGTTGCGCTCGGTGTACTTGGCCGCGAACGCCAGCCGGTTGAACCAGTTGCCGATCGGCACACCACCGGAACCGGTGTACGTGTAGCGCGAGGTGTCGGTGTCGTACTCGCGCGGGTCCGAACCCTCGGATCCGCCGACGATCGCGTAGTCGGCGTCCGTGTCGGCGATGACCTCGCCGTAGTAGATGCGCGGCTGCTCGACCGGAATGACCTGATTACCCGCCTCCTGCGAGGCGATATCGCTGACCATGTAGACGGGGTAACCGCTGTTGCTGTTGGCGGCTTCCTCCGCGGACTCGCCGGCAGCGGCGTTCACCCGATTCGCGGGAGCTGCGACCAGTCCGTTGCCGTGCGTATAGACGGTGTGCTTGTTGATCCAGTCCGTCTGGTTACCCGTCAGGCTCTTGGACGACAACTCGCGGGCCGCGACGATGTAGTCACGCAACTGCCCGTCGATGTCGTACCGGTCGATGTCGAGCGTCGGCGGGAAACCGTAGAAGTTCTTCAACTGCTGCTGCTGGGTGAACGTCCGCGACAGGATGTTCGGATCGAGCAGTCGCGTGTTCTCGATGGTCATGACGTCGGCGGGCACGTCCCGCGGCGGCTTCGTGCCGTACCCCTGATAGTCCTGGTACTCGACCTTGTCGTCGGTGATGCCGTACGCCTGCCGCGTGGCGGCGATGTTCCGCTCGATGTACGCGCTCTCCTTGTCGGCGGCGTTGGGACGCACCGAGAACTGCTCGACCACGAGCGGCCACACCGCGCCGACCAGGATCGAGGAGAGCACGAGAAGCGCTGTCGCCATCGCGGGAATCCGCAGATCGCGCAGGAAGATCGCCGCGAAGAACGCACCCGCGCAGATGACCGCGATGGCCAGCAGGATCAGCTTCGCCTGCAGCACCGCATTCATGTCCGTGTAGCTACCACCGGTGAACGTGGGTTCCTTGCGGCTGCTCGACAGCAGCGAGTAACGGTCGAACCAGTACGCGACGGCCTTGAGGAGAATGAACGTTCCCGCGAGCACCGCCAACTGGACTCGCGCCGCATTGGTCAGTGCCCCGCCCCGGCCCGCCAGCTTCAGCCCGCCGAAGATGTAGTGCGTCACCAGGCTCGCGAAGAACGCCAGCAGAACCGCGACGAACAGCCAGTTGAGGACGAAACGGTAGAACGGCAGATCGAAGGTGTAGAAGCCGACGTCGAGGCCGAACTCGGGATCGGCGACGCCGAACGCGCCGCCGTTGACGAACAGCTGCACCGTCACCCAGCTGGACTGGGCGATCAGCCCGGCGAGCAGTCCCACCGCGATCGGAATGGCCAGGCCGAACAGGCGCAGCCGAGTCATCACCGTGGTGCGGTACCGCGCCACGGGATCGTTGGGACCCGACACCGGGACGAACACCGGCCGCGAACGGTAGGCGAGCAGCAGTGCCAGCCAGACGATTCCGCCGACCACGACACCGACTACGAGGAAGAGGAGCAGGCGGGTGATCAGGACCGTGGTGAAGACACCACGGAATCCGACCTCACCGAACCACAACCAGTCCGTGTAGGTACTGATGAGCCGAGGGCCCACCAGCAACAGGGCCGCGACGACAAGCGCCAGCACCAGCAGCACTCGGCTGCGTTTGGACAACGACGGTAAACCTGCGGGGGGCCGCATGCCCACGTGCCACACTCCAAGAATACGGCGACGCTGTCGCGCCGCGATCAACTGCACCGTTCGTTCGTCCACACCCGAACCGCACGGGCGTGACCGTTTCGTCCCACTCTACGTAACAACCGAGAGATGCGGCCGTCGGTCCTGTTCCGGGGGTGCGAAGATGGGTCTCGTGAGTGAAGAGAATGTGAACAGAGAGACGGACGCCCTCGCCCGCTGTGTGCGCGAGGTGGTCGAATTCGTCGATGCCGGAGGGTGGGATCAGCCGCCCCAGATGTTCGCACTCGTCCCGACCGAACTGCTCGCGGCCGCCGAACCGAGCCTGCTCGACCAACTCGCCGACGGCGCGGAATTGACCCCGGTGGAACAGGATCCGTTCCCCGACGACATCGACGGCGGGTCGCGCGCACTCGACGAGTTCCTCGCCACCACCAGCTGGCCGGAGTCCGTGGTGGGGTGCGCCCTCGTTCAGGAGATCGTCGTTCTACCGCCCGAGGCGGAGTCCGACCTCGACGACGCGCTCGTCCCCCTGCTGTCCGATCGAGACGCCGCCGACGACGCGGCGCGGGCCGCGGCCGAGTCGCATCCCGACCGCCGGTCCGCCCGGTTGATCGCCGCCGTGCTGCGCGACGGACCGTCGTTGTGTCTGATGCAGTTGCGCCCCGACGAGGACGCCGACCCGTACGCCGGCATCGAACTGCTCACCTACGAGGATCTGGCACCGAATCTCATCAGCGCGTTGTACGCCACCCTCGACGCGACCGAGGAGGACTGACCGCTCAGCAGTGCGGCGCGTCGGCTCCGGCATCGATCGCCTCGAGCGCGTCGACGGCTCCGCCGAGGTTCTCGACCTTCACCAGCCGGAGCCCGTCGGGCGCACCCTGGCGTGCCTCGTCGCAGTTCTTCGCCGGCACGAGGAACGTCTCGGCGCCCGCCTCCTCCGCGGCGATCAGCTTGTACTTGATGCCGCCGATGGGACCGACGTCGCCGTCGGAGTCGATCGTGCCGGTGCCGGCGACGAACTTGCCGCCGTTGAGTTCGCCCGGGCTGAGTTTGTCGATCACGGCGAGGGTGAACATGAGCCCCGCCGAGGGGCCGCCCACGTCGGCGAGGTTGAAGTCGATCGTGAACGGGACGTCCGGGATCTCCTCGGGAGTGATCCCCAGGTAGCCCTTGGACTCGTCGTCCGGGCGTGCGCCGAGCACTACCCGCACCGTCGTCTCGGCGCCGTCGCGCCGGATCACGATCGGCACCTCCGTCTTCGGGGGCACATCGGCCACCGCCTCCTGCACACCACCGACAGTGGACACCGGCTTTCCGTCGACACTCACCAGCACGTCGCCCTCGCGCAGCAGTCCCTGGGAGGGGCCGTCCTCACCGACCTTGGCGATCCGCAGGTCCACCGGCTTGCCCAGGAAGTGGAGTGCCGCGAGTTCGGCGCTGTCCTCCGACTGCTGGAAGTCGGCGTCGTTCTCCTGTTTGACCTCGTCCTTCGACTTGTCCGGCGGGTACACCTCTTCGCGGGGGACGATGCCCTGACGCCCACTGGCCCACAATCCGAACGCTTCGAACACGTTGAGCCCGTCGCGCACGGCGACCGTCGTCATGTTGAGGTGGCCGGTGGTGTCGTCGACCTCCGTCCCCTCGATGGCGACGACTTCCTCACCACCCACTTCGCCGAGTGTGTTGAACGTGGGTCCCGGCCCGAGGGCCACGTACGGCACCGTGATCACCGTGCCGAGAATTCCGAGTACCACGATCGGGGCCAGCGCAGCCAGAAGCGTCACGATCCGTCGATTCACCTGGACCAGCGTAGAGCGCGAACCCTCGGACACGGCTGTCGGCCGTCCCGCGTGTTCGCCGTCAGCGTGACGAGGTGGACAGCCACGGAACCACGCGCCTTGTACCGTTGAGTCATGAGCAATCCGCCCTTCGGCTTCTCCAAACCCGACGACGATCCCGATCGTGACAAGAACACGGGGGATCAGAACGGGCCCGACCGCGACAAGAACGCGGGCGGTTCCGACGACTTCGGTTTCGGGGCGGGTGGTTTTCCCGCCGGGGGCTTCGACCCGGCCTCCCTCGGCCAGATGCTGACCCAGTTCGGCCAGATGCTGAGCGGGATGGGCACGTCGATGGGCTCCGGTGAGCAGACCGGCCCGGTCAACTACGAGATCGCGAAGAAACTCGCGCGCCAGCAGATGGGGTCCGTCGCTCCCATCACCCAGGGCAACTCCGAGGCGATCGCCGATGCCTCACGGCTCGCGGAACTGTGGCTCGACGCCGCGACGACGCTGCCCGCCGGCGCAACGAAGACCGTCGCGTGGACGCCCAACGACTGGCTCGACAACACCCTCGACACCTGGAAGCGGCTGTGCGACCCCGTCGCGGAGAAGGTGTCCGGCATGTGGGTGCAGGGGCTGCCCGAGGAAGCGCAGCAGATGGCCGGCCCGATGATCGGCATGATGAGCCAGATGGGTGGCCTCGCGTTCGGCTCCCAGCTCGGCCAGGCTCTGGGCCAGTTGTCGAAGGAGGTGCTCACCTCCACCGACATCGGCCTCCCCCTCGGCCCGGCGGGCACGGGCGCACTGCTTCCCGCCGCGGTGGAGCGGTTCAGCAAGGGGCTCGAACAGCCCGACCGCGAGATCCTCGTCTTCCTCGCCGCGCGGGAGGCCGCCTACCAGCGCCTGTACAGCCACGTTCCGTGGCTGCGTCAGCGTCTCCTCGCCACCGTCGAGGAATACGCCCGCGGCATCACGATGGACTTCTCGGCCATCGAGGACATGGCGAAGGGACTCGACCCGTCCGCGCTGACCGATCCGTCGCAGCTCGAGAACATCCTGCAGCAGGGCGCGTTCGAACCGCAGACCACACCCGAGCAGAAGCAGGCCCTCGAGCGACTCGAGACGCTGCTCGCCCTCATCGAGGGCTGGGTCGAGGTCGTCGTCGCGTCGGCGCTGAACGACCGACTCCCCGGCGTCGCGGCCCTCAGCGAGACGCTGCGCCGCAGGCGTGCGACCGGCGGACCCGCCGAGCAGACGTTCGCGACGCTCGTCGGACTCGAACTGCGTCCCCGCAAGGTCCGGGAGGCGGCGCAGTTGTGGACTCGCCTGACGTCCGAGTCGACCGTCGATGCCCGTGACGGTGTGTGGGCCCACCCCGACCTGTTGCCCGACTCGTCCGATCTCGACAGCCCGGATGCGTTCGTCGAACGTGTGCTCGGCGGCGGCGACGGCGGCGACTTCGACAATCCGATGGCGCAGCTGGAGGCAACCGAGGCGCGCGAGCGGGCCGAGGAAGCCGAACGCGGCAAGTCCGGCAAGGACGACGAGTCCGAGTCCTGACCTCCTGATCCCACCAATCTTGCGATAGCGGGAAGTCCACAGGTCGAGGCATGTTTCGGCCTGTGGACAACCCGCGTTTTCGGCGCTGACGCCCGGTCGTGGCCTGCGATCCTCAGCGGGTGACCATCCAGCCCACACCCCACGTCGGTGTCACCCTCGATCCCCGGATCGCCGTACTCGTCCGCCCCGACGGGCGGGTGCAGTTCGGCTGGGATCCCGAGCGCGCGCTCGTACTCGCCCCGCCGCCCGGGGTCCGGACCGAGCAACTCCTGGCCGTCGTCCGACTGCTCGACGGCAAGAACTCGCGGCCGCACATCCTGTGGACCGCCGTCGGATACGGCCTGGCGCCCACGGACGTGTCGAAACTGCTCGGCGACCTCGACCGGGCCGGTCTGATCGATGTCGCAGGCACGTCCCCCGCCGCGGACACGATCCCGATTCGCGTGCACGGGCGCGGCCCGCTGTCGGATGCGGTGTCGGCCGGGCTCACGGACGGCGGCATCCGGGTCTCCCGCTCCTTCCGCTATTCCGCCGACAGCGACGTCCGGCGATGGAACGCCCTGTGCGTCGTACTCGCGGACGATCTGGTGGCGGAACCGCGGCTCGTCGCGGATCTGGTCCAGAACGGGATACCGCACCTGCAGGTCCGGCTGCGTGACGGCCGCGGTGTGGTCGGCCCACTGGTGCTCCCGGGCCACACCAGTTGCCTGCGGTGCGCCGACCTCCTCCGCGCCGCGTACGACGAGGACTGGCCGCACCTGTCCGCTCAGCTCCTCGGGACGGTCGGGCACGCGAGCCCCGCCGTGATCATGGCCACGGCAGCAGTCGCCCTCGGCCAGCTCGAGGCCGTCTTGGCTGCTCCGCGAGGCGCGCCGCCCAGCAGCCTCGACGCGACGCTCGAGATCGATCTCGGCGCGCACCGGCTGGTGACCCGGCGCTGGCCACGGCAGGCGAGCTGCAGCTGCACGTATCTGGCACCCGCCGTGGGCGAATCGAACCGGCTTCGGTCATGATGCATGATGGTGGGGTGTCCGACATCCCCCGCAGGAGTTCCGCCCGCACCGCCAAGCTCGCGAGCATCCCGTTGGGGATCGCGGGGCGTGCCGCGATGGGCTTCGGCCGGAAGCTGACCGGCGGTGACAAGGACGAGATCGACGCCCAGCTGAGCGCGAAGGCCGCCGAGCAATTGTTCGCGGTCCTCGGCGAACTCAAGGGCGGTGCCATGAAACTGGGGCAGGCGCTCAGCGTCATGGAGGCGGCGATCCCCGAAGAGTTCGCGGAACCCTACCGTGAATCGCTGAACAAGCTGCAGGCGCAGGCGCCTCCCCTGCCCGCGCGGGCCGTCCACAGAATGCTCGACCAACAGCTCGGCACCAAGTGGCGTGACCGGTTCCAGTCGTTCGACGACACCCCGACCGCATCGGCCAGCATCGGCCAGGTACACCGCGCGGTGTGGGCCGACGGTCGCGACGTGGCCGTCAAGGTTCAGTACCCCGGCGCCGACGAGGCGCTGCGCGCCGACCTGAAGACGCTCGGCCGATTCGCGGGACTGTTCGCCTCGGTCATGCCCGGCGTCGACGTGCGCCCGGTCATCGACGAGTTCACGGCCCGCACCGAGGAAGAACTCGACTACCGGATCGAGGCGAACAATCAGCGCCGCTTCGCCAAGGTATACGACGGGGATCCGCAGTTCGCGATTCCGCACGTGGTCGCCAGTGCCCCCAAGGTCGTGGTCACCGAGTGGATGTCGGCGAAGCCGCTGTCGGCCATCATCGCCGACGGCACCCCCGAGGAACGCAACACCGCGGGTGCACTGCTCGCGGAGTTCCACTTCGCCTCCCCCACCCGCGTCGGCCTGCTCCACTGCGACCCGCATCCGGGTAACTTCATGCTGCACAGCGACGGCCGCCTCGGTGTCATCGATTTCGGTGCCGCGGCACCGTTTCCGCACGGTCTTCCCCCGGTGCTCGGGTCCATGGTCCGGCTGGCGCTCCACGAGCAGTTCGACGAACTGACGGAGTTGCTGCACGCCAACGGATTCGTTCTGCCCGGCCGGACGGTCACCGACAAGGAGATCGCGGACTACCTGCGTCCCGTCACCGACCCGATCCGCACCGAATCATTCCACTTCACCCGCGCCTGGCTGCAGAAGGCCGCGGGTTCCGCGACCGACTTCAACAGTGCACAGTTCCGGACGGCCCGGGCACTGAATCTGCCGGCGGAGTACCTGATGATCTTCCGGGTTCTCGTCGGCTCGGTGGGAATCTGCGCTCAGCTGGACGCGTACGCGCCGTACATGGAGATCCTCACGCGGTGGCTCCCCGGCTTCGCCGAGCCTGCCCCCGAGGACGAAGACACCGTCTGACCCCGAAAACACAGAACGGGCGTTCGCCCGGACCACTCGTGTGAGTGGCCGGGCGAACGCCCGAATTCTCCCGCCCCGTACCGGTTTCTACGCACAGACCAGAGTCTGAGTCTTGCGCGGACGTCCCCGGGGACGCTTGCGGGCGATCACGACACCCTGGTCGAAGATCTCCCCACCCCACACGCCCCACGGCTCACCCCGATCGAGGGCCGCGTCGAGGCAGCGGGAGCGGATCGGGCAGGACGCGCACAGCGCCTTCGCCTGTTCCAGCTCGGTGGGAGAATCCGCAAACCACAGGTCGGGATCATCGACCCGGCAGGGCAGGTCACCACGTGCGGACACTATCTGAACAAATCCGCTTGTGGCGGTTGAGGTTTCGGATACCCCTCGGCATGTCACGGTAGACACGTCCTTCTCCTCTGCTCTCATTGCGACGGTCAATCTCTTCGGTTCGATGAAGTGGGTGCGAACCAGAGCCGAGGCTGCGAGCGGGAAAGGTGCTCGAACTACAAAGGCCACGGTCCGCGATGCGGGTCCGTGGCCTTGGAAAGACGGTGGGAGTTGATCTACCGAGGAATTCCTCGACAACTCCGATACACGGACTCGACTGCTGCTGCGGGACGACGACGGGCTGCCGACCAGACAATCGCCGGTGCCGTTTCCGCCGCGTTCATGCCGAACAGTGCGGAGGCAGCAGCGACTGCCGTCTCATGTGCTTGGAACTTCGTCATTTCACTGCCACCTCCATTTCTTCTCGATCCGATGTGAACCACACGGGTCTCCCCGCGCACTGAAACCACAGTAGGCAATTCTCCAGAACCGCACAACCTATTTTTGACCTGCAGTGATGCGCGCTACTCCCGCACCGCGTGGGAGTCGTTCAGGGACTACCGCTTCCCTTGATCACACCGAGGACGTCCTCACCGAACTGCTCGAGCTTCTTCGCACCGATCCCGGGGATCGCGACGAGCCCGCGATCGTCCTGCGGCCGCTGCTCGGCGAGAGCCGTCAACGTGTTGTCGCTGAACACCACGTACGCCGGAACCTTCAGCTCCCGCGACTTCTCGAGCCGCCACGACCGCAGCGATTCGAGCAGTTCCACGTCGACATTGGACGGGCACCCCTCGCAGCGACCGAGCATGGTCGCGGTCGTCCCGATCAGCTGTTTTCCGCACAGCCGGCACCGTGGACGCTTCTTGGTGCTCTTGGCGGGCGCCGCGATCCGCGAGGCAGGTGAATCCTCGGGGATGAGGCCGTGCAGGAACCGCGAACGGCGCCGCGACTTGCGGCCGCCCTCGTTCCGGGACAGTGCCCACGACATCTGCAGGTGCTCCCGGGCGCGGGTCACCCCGACGTACAGCAACCGCCGCTCCTCCTCGACGGCCGCCTCGTCCGGTGCCGAGTTGGAGTCGCCGAGCACGTGCTGGATGGGCAGCGTTCCGTCGGTCAGCCCGACGAGGAACACGGCGTCCCATTCGAGCCCCTTGGCGGCGTGCAGGGACGCGAGTGTCACACCCTGCACGACGGGTGGGTGCCGTGCCTCGGCGCGCAGGCTCAGTTCGCGCAACAGCGCCTCCAGGCTCAACTCCGGGTCCTGGGTCAGCTGCTCCTCGGTGAGCGCGACCAGCGCCGACAGCGACGACCACCGTTCGCGAGCCTGCGCACCCGCCGGTTCCGCGTCGGTCAGCCCCAGCGGAGCGAGGACCGCGCGGACGAGCGTGACCAGGTCGGCGCCGACCGCATCCGGCAGGTCGTCGCGGCCCGCGGCCTGCCGTAGTGCCGCCACGGCCTGACGGACCTCGGTGCGCGTGAAGAAGCCCTCACCGCCCCGGACCTGGTACGGGATGTCGAGTTTCGTCAGCGCCTGCTCGTGCACCTCGGACTGGGCGTTGATCCGGTACAGGACCGCGATCTCCGCGGCCGGAGTGCCGGACGCGATGAGCCGCTTGATCGTGCGCGCCACCCCGGCGGCCTCGGCCGGCTCGTCGTCGAACTCGACGAAACTCGGCTCCGGTCCGGAGTCGCGTTGGCCGATCAGCTGCAGACGGGTGCCCGCGATCCTGCCGCGCGCCGCTCCGATCACCCGGTTCGCCATCGACACGACCTCGGGGGTCGAACGGTAGTCGCGCTCGAGGCGCACGACGGTGGCCTCGGGGAACCGGCGCGAGAAGTCGAGCAGGTAATTGGGTGTGGCGCCGGTGAACGAGTAGATGGTCTGGTTGGCGTCACCGACGACGGTGAGGTCGTCCCGCTCCCCGAGCCAGGCGTCGAGGACACGCTGCTGTAGCGGGGTGACGTCCTGGTACTCGTCCACGACGAAGCACCGGTATCGGTCGCGGAACTCCTCGGCGACAGCCGAATGCTCCTCGAGCGCTGCCGCCGTGTGGAGCAGGAGATCGTCGAAGTCGAGGAGCATCCCGTCCTGGCCGCGGGCCTTGAGCTGCTCGTAGCCGTGATAGACCTCGGCGACCTTCGCGGCGTCGACCGGCGCCTTCCGGCGTAACTTGGCCACCGCACGCGGGTAGTCCTCCGGCGCGATCAGCGAGGCCTTGGCCCACTCGATCTCGCTCGCCAGGTCGCGGACGCTCTCCGTGCTGGTGGACAACCCGACCCGTCCGGCGGCGGACGACACGACCGCGAACTTGCGGTCCAGCAGCCGCCACTCCGTGTCGCCGATCACCTGCGGCCAGAAGTACCTGAGCTGCCGGAGTGCGGCGGCGTGGAACGTGCGCGCCTGGACCTGCGCTCCCCCGTCGCCGATCCCCAGGCTGCGCAGCCGGCCGCGCATCTCACCTGCCGCGCGAGCGGTGAACGTGACCGCCAGCACCTGTCCCGCGGCGACGTGCCCACTGGCCACGAGGTGCGCGATACGCCGGGTGATGGTCCGGGTCTTCCCTGTTCCGGCCCCCGCCAGCACACACACCGGGCCCCGGGGAGCGAGTACCGCTGCGGACTGTTCGGGATCGAGACCGGTACTCGTCACCTCTGCTGCGCCGGCTGCTGACATGGCGTCCATCATGACAGGGGCAACCGACACGGCGCGAAGCGGACGAACACCGCAGTGGGAACACACGACGGAGTCGTGGTGTTATATCCGCCGTGACTGCTACCGACACCCCGGCCCTGACCATCTACTCCACCACCTGGTGCGGCTACTGCCGGCGCCTGAAGACGCAGCTGGACGAATCCGGCATCGGCTACATGGAGATCGACATCGAGGACGACCCGGCGTCGGCGGAGTTCGTCGGCAGCGTCAACGGCGGCAACCACGTCGTCCCCACCGTCAAGTTCGCCGACGGCAGCACCGCGACCAACCCGTCGTTGGCGCAGGTCAAGAAGCTCCTCGGCGTCTAGGACTCCGTCGCTGCTCCCGCCCAGGACTCGATGATTCCGCGAGCGATGGAAATCGAGCCCGGGAGCAGCAGCGGGGCGTCGGTGTCCGACGCCCAGTCGCCGAGTTCGAGTGCCGTGCGCACCTCGTCCCGAGTGAACCACCGGGCCTCGGCGATCTCGCCGTCCGCGAACGTCAGCGGGGCGTCGGGATCGCCGACGGCCGCGAACCCGATCATCACCGAACGGGGAAACGGCCACGGCTGGCTGCCCAGGTAACGCACGTCACGGACGTCGACACCCACTTCTTCCTTGATCTCCCGGACCACGCACGTCTCCAGCGACTCACCGGCCTCGACGAATCCGGCCAGGATCGAGAACCGCCGCGCCGGCCACGTGGGCTGCCGGGCTAGCAGGACGCGGTCTCCGCCGTCGTGCACGAGGCAGATGACCGCCGGATCGGTGCGGGGAAATTCTTCGTGCCCGGTGCTCGTCGAGATCCGCGACCACCCCGACGTCGTCGGCTCGGACGGCGCGCCGTCGAGCGCGCTGAAGCCCGCGCTGTCGTGCCAGTTGAGCATCGCGAGGGCCCCGGTGAGTACGCCGGCGTCCGCGTCGTCCAGCGTCCCGCCCAGCATCCGGAGATCCGCCAGTTCGCCGGTCAGCGCCTGCACCCGCACCGCCCACACGTGCCGGTCCTTGCGGATGCCGAGGAAGACCGCCCCGCGTTGCGGTTCGGGGCCGAGTTCGGTGGCCTCCGCGAAGACGAGGCCGTCGTCCCCTACCCGCACCTGTCCGCGGTGATTGACGCGCAGCAGCAGTGCATCCCGCCAGCCCGCTCGCAGCGCGTCCGTGTCCGAACGCAATTCCTCGGCCCGCCCGACGGCGGAGCGGGACAGGAGCGGGGTGTCGTTCAGCCGGAATTCAGTCACGCCGTCGACACTACTGCCGGTCAGTTGGCGACCCGACGGATGTACAGCAGTCGGTCGTTCTCCTCGATCGAATCGACCTCCGGTGAGCCGACCCGGATCAGCCGCCCGTCCCGCACCACGCCGAGCACGATGTCCGCGAGGTGACGCGGGGAGCCGCCGATCTCGTCCCGCTCCACGGGGCGCTCCGCGATCGCGAAACCGGCCTCCGGAGTCAGGAGGTCCTCCATCATCTCGACGACGCTCGGCGTCTTCGTGGCGATGCCGAGGAGCCGGCCCGCGGTCTCGGAGGACACGACGACCGAATCGGCGCCGGACTGCCGGAGCAGATGCGTGTTCTCGGATTCGCGGATCGCCGCGACGATCTTCGCCTTCGGTGCGATCTCGCGCGCCGTCAGCGTCACCAGCACCGCGGTGTCGTCACGGTTGGCCGCGACGATGATCGCCGACGCGTTCTGCGCGCCCGCCAACCGCAGCACGTCCGATTTGGTGGCGGACCCGTGGACCGTGACGAGCCCCTTGCTGGCCGCCGAGTCGAGCACCGCGTGATCGGTGTCGACCACCACGATCTCCGACGGCGGAACGTCGTCGCCGAGCATCGCGTCGATCGCGGTGCGTCCCTTGGTTCCGTAGCCGATCACCACGGTGTGATTGCGCACGTGCTGCCTCCAACGCTGGATTTTGAACGCCTGCCGGGAGCTCTGCGTGAGCGCGGAGAGAGTCGTACCGACGAGGACGATGAGGAAGAAGATTCGAAGAGGCGTGATCAGGAGAACGTTGACGAGCCTCGCGGACGGGGTGAACGGCGTGATGTCGCCGTAGCCCGTCGTGGACAACGACACCGTCGCGTAGTAGATGCAGTCGAGCAGCGACAATTCGTTGTCCTGCGCGTCGCGGTAGCCCGCCCGGTCGATGTAGACGATGAGAACCGCCAACATCAACGCCGCCAGGGCGATACCCACGCGGCGGTAGATCGCCCGCGCCGGACTGGTCTGCAGCTCCGGAATCCGGAGCACCCCCACCAACGCGAAGTCAGGCCGGTCGGTCAGGGTGTCCGACCTGGTCAATCTCTCACGCAGCCTACCGGCCATATGTTCGTCCCCACGTTGCACTGAACTCCGACATCGGCTGGCAGCCTAACCCCGATTGCCCCGTCGGTGACACGTCGGAGCCTCGTTGTCGCGAACCGAGTGGTTCGGGCAAGCTGACGTCATGCAACGAGAGAGCCACACACCACGACCGAGCCAGAAGCCCGCACTCCGCCTTGCCGCGCTGCTGCTCGGCGCCGGCACGATGCACTTCGTCGCCCCCAAGTTCTTCGACTCCACGATCCCCACCCAACTTCCGGGCGAGGCCCGCACCTACACGTACGTGTCGGGGGTCACCGAGCTCGCCATCGGCACCGCGCTCGCCGTGCCGCGAACCCGCAGGCTCGGTGGCGTCCTCGCTGCTCTCCTGTTCGTCGCCGTCTTCCCCGCCAACGTCAACATGGCAGTGGACTGGCTGAAGAGCTCCAAGACGACGAATGCGCAGAAAGCCGGTGTGCTGCTGCGTCTTCCGCTGCAGATCCCGTTGGTCACCGAGTCGCTGAAGGCTCGACGTCAGGCCTGATCTCCTCGTCGGGAGAACCGGCGGAACGGAGCAGACGGGCAAGCGCGTCGGCGTCGGGCAGGTGGTCCGGCGCGATCGTCCGCCCTGTCCGCACGTAGTGGAACGCGGCGCGAACCCGCTCGATCGGAACGTCCATCAGTTCGGCCCACGCCAGCCGGTACGCGGCCAGCTGCATCACGACGGCCTTCTCGTTGGCCGCGCTCGGCTCGGCGCCGGTCTTCCAGTCGATCACCGTCCACCCGCCGTCGGGGTCGGTGAACACCGCGTCGATCCGGCCGCGCAGCACCGTGCCCGCCACCGAAGTCTCGAACGGCACCTCGACCTCGGTCGGGTTGCGGTCCGCCCAGGACGAGCGCAGAAACGCATCCTGCAGGGTCGCGAGGTCGGTGTCGGGGCCCGCATCCGTGTCGGCGGCACCGGGCAGCTCGTCGAGGTCGAGCAGCCGGGTGGCCCCGAAGCGGCGCTCCACCCAGGCGTGAAACGCGGTACCGCGCCGCGCGAGCGGATTCGGCGGGAACGGCAGCGGACGCCGCAGCCGGGCGGCCAGGGCGTCCGGGTCGGCTTCCAACTCGACGAGCTGGCTCACCGACAACTGACCGGGCAACACCACCTCGGTGCGCGCGTTCGCCCGCGCCTCCCGCTCCGCGAGAAGCGCGTCGACGTCGGCTGCCCAGTTCTCGGGATCGTCGTCCTCGCCTGCCGGTGCCGGCTCGCCGGCACTCGTCAGCGCCGCGACGACCAGCGCCGCGCCCCGCTCGACCGACTCCCGGCGGAGCCCGAGCGGATCCCGCGGCCACACAGCCGACTTGGGGGTACTCGTCAGCGGGTTCTGCTCGTCGGGTTCGGGTGCGGGCGCCCAGATGTCGACGATCCCGATTCCCTCGTGCTCCTCGTCGGTCACCGTGTCGCGCAGTTCGGTGAGGAACTCCGACGGACCCTTGGGCTCGGTTCCGGATTCTGCCCAGTGGTGACCCGACGCGAACAGCACCCGTTCGGTGCGGGTGAGTGCGACGTAGAACAGCCGGCGGTCCTCGTCGAGTTTGCGCGACGCCAGCGCCGCCTTGTGCGCCTTCACGGCCTCCTCGAGGTCTTTCCGGTCGTACAGGTTCTCGAGCTCGAGAACGGGCACGCCGTCGGCCGACTCCCCCGGCCGCGCACGGTCTCCGCGCAACGACGGCGGCAGTTCACCGACGGCACCGAGCCAGGACCCGGACGCCGTCCGCGACGGAAAGACGCCCGCCGTGAGGTGCGGTACCGCCACCACTTCCCACTCCAGCCCCTTCGCGGAGTGCACCGTCAGCACCTGGACGCGGTGCGGGTCCACCTCGACTTCGCCCGGCGCCAAACCTTTTTCGACCGATTCGGCGGCCGACAGGAACGCGAGCAGTCCGGTGACGGTGGCCGACGTGCGGCTCGCGTACCCGGCGACGACGTCGGCGAAGGCGTCGAGATGTTCACGGCCGGCACTGCCCCGCGCCGACCGACGCGTCCGGGCCTGCGCCTCGATGCCGATACCCAGAGCCCGTTCCACCTCGGCCACCAGCTCGGTGAGTGGCTGCCCGATCCGCTCACGCAGAGACGCCAACTCCGCCGCGACGGCGGTGATCCGGGCGAAGCCGACCTGCGAATAGCGTTCGGCGGGGCCGGGATCCGCGAGGGCGTCCGCCAGCCCGGCCTGCTCCGCGTGTTCACCGGGCAACGCCTGGCCGACGGCGTCGGCCAGAGCGGACGAATCGGTGACGGCGCCGGTGGTGCCGTAGCCGGTTCCGATGGCCAGTTCGGATGCTCGCCGCGACAGCGCCGTCAGGTCGGCGGCCCCGATCTGCCATCTCGCCCCGGTCAGCATCCGCACGGCGGCACTGCCCGCCATCGGGTCGGCGACCACCCGGAGCATCGCGATCACGTCGGCCACCTCGGGGGTGTGGAGCAGTCCGCCGAGCCCGACCACTTCGACCGGCAGCCCCCGGGAACGCAGGACCTCCGCGATCGGTGCGGCGTCCGCGTTGCGGCGGATCAGCACCGCGGCGGTCGGCGGATCCTCGCCCCGGCTCGTGGCGTCCGCGTACTGTTCGGCGATGCGGTCGGCCACCCATTCGCGCTCCTGCACGACGTCACCGGTGAGGGCCAGCCGCACATCACCCGGGACGGCCTGTGGTCGTGCCCGCAGCGTGCTGACCGACACGCCCCGCTCGCGCAGGGACGCCGAAGCCATGTTGGCCAGCGCCAGGGCCTCCGGCGGGTTACGCCAGCTCGTGAGCAGTTCCAGGGTCGGCGCCGGATCTCCGTTCGCCAGCGGGAAATCCGTCGCGAAGCGGGGCAGGTTGGCCGCCGAGGCACCACGCCAGCCGTAGATGGACTGCATGGGGTCGCCCACCGCGGTGAGCGCGAGTTCGCCGTCGAGGCCACCGCCGAACAGGGACGACAGCAGCACCCGCTGCGAGTGTCCCGTGTCCTGGTACTCGTCGAGCAGCACCACCCGGAAGCGGGTGCGCTCGGCGAGTCCCACCTCGGGATGGTCCGCGGCGACCCGTGCCGCCAGCGACATCTGGCTGCCGAAGTCGAGCGCACCTTCCCGGCGCAGAGTGTCCGCGAGACGGTGCACCAGTGGAAGGAGTTCCACCCGCCGGTGCTGGGTGTCGAGGATGTCGAGCAGTGCCTTTCCGGGGCCGCCGCGCTGCCGCGGTCCGGCGGGCAGGGTGTGGACGAGCTTGTCGAGCTCGGTGTGGGCCTCCCGCAGATCGTCCGGTTCGACGAGATGCTCGGCCAGTTGCCCGGACAGCGCGAGCACGGCTTCGGTGACGGACGCCGGATTCCGGTCGGTGTCGAGGTCGCCGTCCCACGAGCTGACCACCCGGTGCGCCAGCTGCCACAGTTCCGTCTCCGACAGGAGCGTCGCCGAGGGTTCGATGGGCAGCAGGAGCCCGTGCTCGGACAGCAGTCGCCCGGCGTAGGAGTGGTAGGTGCTGACTTCCGGTTCGCCCGCGAGGATCCGCGACCGCAGGTCGCCGCCCGGGTCGACCCTGCGGAGCAGGTCCGAACCCGCCAGCCGGGCAAGGCGTTTCCTGATCCGGGCGGTCAGCTGCTGCGCCGCCTTCCGGGTGAACGTCAGCCCCAGCACCGCCTCGGGGTCAACGACACCGTTGGCCACCAGCCACACGACGCGGGCCGCCATCGTCTCGGTTTTGCCCGCGCCTGCCCCCGCGACGACGAGAGTCGGGCCTAGGGGGGCCGCGATGACGGCAGCCTGCTCCGGTGTCGGTGGATGCTGCCCCAGGCCGACGGCGAGTTCCACCGGGTCGATACGGATCGTCATTCCGACGTCACCTGCCGTCCCTCGTCGTGCGCGGGGCAACTCGTGCGCACCGGGCAGTGCCGGCAACCGTCGTTGACGCGGGCGAGGAACTCCGGCCCCTTGGTGGCCGCCGCTGCCGCGTGGATGACCGCGAGCCACACCTCGAGGTCCTCGTCCTCCAGCGGTGCCTGCACCCGCTGGGTCGCGCCTTCCTTTTTGTGCGGTTTGGCGACGAAGACCAGCCGCGCCCCACCGGGTTTCGACGCCGGCTCCCCGTCGATCGCGCCGACCGCCGCCGCCACCTGGTACGCCGCCAGCTGGGCGTGCTGCTGGGCGTCGTCCTTGGTGACGGGTGAGCGGGCGGTCTTCACGTCGACGATGACGGGCCTGCCCTCGGCATCACGCTCGAGCCGATCGATCCGCCCCCGCAGCCGGATCGTCGGGGAACCCTCTTCCCGCGGTTCCAGGACGCCGTCGACTGCCACCTCGACACCGACCTCGGTGAGTTCGGACCGGGTGTTACCGAGCCAGGCGGTGAACGTGGCGAGCATGTCCCGGGTGCGGTCGAGTTCGCGCCGCGAGTACCACTGTGACCCCAGATCGATCGACTCCCAGGCAGTCTCGAGCGCGCGTGCCACCTGATCGGGCGGTATCCGCCCGGCGAGCGCCTGCACCAGCGTGTGCACGAGCGTTCCGGCGATGGCGTGAGTGTTGTCGCCGTCCGTCCCGCCGTGGCGTTCGAGCAGCCACCGCAGCGGGCACGTGTTGAGCAGGTCGATGGTGGACGGCGACAGCGACACCGGGCCGTCCTCCTCGTTCCACAACGCCACGCCGGTGCTCGGCGCGGCGGTGCCGTACCACTGGTCCGGGTGTGCACCGCGCACTCCGGCGTCGGCGAGCCGGGCGAGTTGGCGCGCCGCGCGTTCCTGCCGGGCGGGGTCGGATTCCGCTACGTCCGGATCGCAGACCACGCTGCGCAATTCGGCGACCAGGGCGGGGAGAGCGAGGACCCGGGTCGCGGGATCCTCCGCCTGCACGACCGCCTCCTCGACGTCCGAATCCTGGTCTCCGGCGAGCAGTTCGTCGACGAAACGGGAGTGGACGAGGTCGGCGTCGCCGCTGGCCGAGTCGACCGCGGTGACGAGCAGACTCCGCCGCGCCCGGCTGCACGCCACCAGGAACAGCCTGCGTTCCTCGGCCAGGAGCGGTGCGGTGCGCGACATCCGGTCGGCGGCCGTCTCGCTGCCGTCGGACACTCCGGCGGTCAGATCGATCAGCGCCTCGGTGCCGAGCAGACTTCCGCGGGCCCGCAGACTGGGCCACAGCCCTTCCTGCACACCGGCGACCGCGACGACGTCCCATTCGCGGCCGGCAGCCGAGTGGGCGCTGAGCACCGAGACGGCGTCGACCGGGACTGCGGAGACGTTCCGTGTGGTGGGAATGGCCTGCCCGGTGAGGTAGTCGACGAACCCGGCGAGCTGTGCGCGCGGGAGGCGGTCGACGTAACTCGCCGCGGCGTCGAACAGGGCGACCACGGCGTCGAGGTCGCGGTCGGCCTGGGCACCGATCGGACCCCCGCGGGCGGAGGCCGCCGACCAGCGGCGTTCGAGTCCGGTGGCCTGCCATGCCGCCCACAGCACGTCCTCGATGCCGCGCCCGCGGTCCAGGGGAACCTTCGCCTTGCGCAGCACGGACAGCACCCGGTTCAGGGATGCCGCTTCGACGTCGGTCAGCTTGGCCGTGACCCTGCGGGTGCTGTCGGTCTCGCCCACCAGCACGAGACGGAGGAGCTCCGCCGAGTCGCGGTCGCCGCCGGACGCCAGCTCGGCGCGCCGCAGACCACGGCGAAGACGCCGGAGCGCCACGGGTTCTGCGCCGCCGACCGGGCCGGCGAGCAGGGCGAGCGCGTCCTCGCCCGTGAATTCCTGACCCGACAGGGCCCGCAGCACCAGCATCAGTCCCGACACCCCGTGCTGACGGGCCAGCGGCAGCTCGGACGCCGCGGTGGTGACGGGCACACCCGCACCCAGCAGGGCGCGGCGCAGCGGCGCCAGGGCCCGTGGAACCGAGCGCACGATCACCGCCATCTCCGACCACGGCACCCCGTCGAGGAGGTGGGCGCGACGCAGGGTGTCGGCGATGAGCGCGGCCTCTTTCGCCGCCGTGCTCAGCACCCGGACCGACGTCCGGCCACCGTCCTGCGCGGGGCTCCAGATCCGATGCGGCAGGTGTCCTGGTAGCCGGGACGTGATCCGGGCCGCCGTGGTCGCGACCTCCGCCGAACTGCGAAAGTTGACCGGCAGCAACACCTGCCGGGGATCGCCCTTGTCGGCCAGCTCGGCGAGGAATGTCGGGTCGGCTCCGCGAAAGCCGTAGATCGACTGGTCCGGGTCGCCGGCGACGACCGTGGTGCGGGTACCGGTGCCGAGGAGCCGGACGAGTTCCGCGGCCTGCGGATCGAGGTGCTGGGCGTCGTCGACGAGCAGGTGCCGCACCCGGGCCCGCTCGGTGCGCAGCAGGTCGGGGTCGGTGGCGAACGCGGTGAGGGCCGCGCCGATGAGTTCGGCGGCGTCGAGTGCGGGCGCCGTGGCCTCGGGGGCCTCGACACCGACGGCTCCGCGCAGCAGCATGCCGTGCTCGTACCGGGCGGCGAACATCCCCGCCGCCACCCACTCGGGACGGGAGTGCCGCTGGCCCAGCTTGATCAGGTCTTCCGGGCCGAGACCGCGCTCGCTCGAGCGCAGCATGAGGTCGCGTAGTTCGACGGCGAAGCCGCCCAGCGCCAGTGCGGGACGCAGACGTTCGGGCCACATCTCGCCGCCGTCCGCGATGTCGCCGTGCAGCATCTCGCGCAGCACCGCGTCCTGTTCGGCGCCGGTGATGAGCCGCGGGGGTGGATTTCCGTGGGCGGCGGCCTGCAGTCTCAGCACCGCGAAGGCGTAGGAGTGGACGGTGCGGACGAGCGGTTCGCGCGTGGCGCGGGGGCCGTGATGTTCGTCGTGGCCGATGAGGGCGGCGGTGACCGCTTCGCGCACCCGCCCCGCCGCTCGCTTCGACTGCGTCAGGACGAGCACCGACTCCGGGTCCTCGCCGCCGGCGATCCGGTCCACCGCGACGTCGACGAGAAGCGACGTCTTGCCCGTTCCCGGGCCGCCGAGCACCTGCCAGGGATTCCAGCCCAGGCCGAGGGGCGTTGCGGTGAGGACCCGCTGCGTGGCGTCGTCCCACACCCGGGCCTCGCGGACCGGGTTCTGGCGGTGCACGAGCCGGGCACGGGGAACCGACGTCCTGGTGCGCACCGCCGATTCCGTCATGGATGGCATTCCACCAGAGCGGTCCGACATCCCGTGCGGCGACCCGATCCGGCATCATGGGTCACGTGTCAGCACTGAATACGTACCTGTTCGGCGCCGAGGACGGCACGGAGATCCTCGCCCTGCACGGACTCACCGGTCACGGCAGACGGTGGGAGGCGCTGGCCACCGACCACCTGCCGGACGCCCGCTGGATCTCCCCCGACCTGCTCGGCCACGGCCGCTCCACGTGGTCGCCGCCGTGGAATCTCGAGGCCCACGTCAGGAGTCTCGTCGACACGCTCGACGCACACGCCCGGGGACCCGTGCTGGTCGTGGGTCACTCGTTCGGGTGCGCCCTGGCACTGCACCTGTCGCGGGCCGTCCCCGACCGCGTCCGGGGACTCGTGCTGCTCGATCCCGCGATCGGGCTCGATGCCGAGCTGATGCAATCGGTGGCGGATCTCACCATCTCCTCCCCCGACTACACCGACGTCGCGGAGGCCCGGTCCGAGAAGGTGCACGGCTCGTGGGGCGAAGTGGCCCGCGACGTCCTCGAGAACGAGATCGCCGAACACCTGGTGCCGCTGGCGAACGGCCGGGTCAACTGGCGGCTGTCCACCCCCGCCGTCGTCACGGCCTGGGGCGAGCTCGCACGCGAGGCCGTCCTGCCGCCCGCGCACCTGCCGACCGTCCTCGTGCAGGCGTCGAAGGTGCAGCCGCCGTACGTCACACCCGAGTTCCGCAAGGCTCTCACCGACCATCTGGGCGACAACCTCACCGCCGTCGACCTCGACTGCGATCACATGGTGCCGCAGGCCCGGCCCGACGAGGTCGCCGAGCTCGTCCGCACACTCCTCTGATGGTCGCGACGACGGAGGAACAGGTCGAGGCGGTCCGCGCGCTGGTCGCGTCGATTCCACCCGGCCGGGTGGCCACGTACGGCGACATCGCCTCGGCGGCAGGGCTGTCCAGTGCGCGGACGGTCGGCTGGATCATGCGCACCGACTCCGCCGACCTCCCCTGGCACCGGGTGCTGGGCGCGTCGGGACGACCGGCGCCGCACCTCGCGCACCGGCAGATCGCGAAGCTCGAACTCGAGGGTGTTCCCATCCGGGACGGCCGCGTGGATCTCGCGGCGGCCCGGCACCGGTTCGATCGGTCCGGCTGACGTCCCGCCCGCCTCAGCAGGTGCTCGGCGCGGGATCACCGCGGAACCGGGCGTCCATCCAGTCCAGCCCCTGCGGCAGTCCCAGCGCCGCCGCCGACAGGTGGTCGGGGGTCGGAGTGAGCAGCGTCTGCACCGGTGTGCCCGCGTCGCAGTACCGCCGCAGGGTGGTGTCGATCGAATCGACCGGGATCAGTGCGTCCGTCGGGCTGTGCCATTCGAAGATCGGCGTGGTGGGCACGCCCGCATACAGCTCCAGACTGTTCTCCTCCATCACCTTCCACGCTTCCGGATCGTCCATGAAGTTCTTGTTGTCGGTCATCTGTGACGCGCTGCGCCCGAGTCCGAACAGCATGATCTCGTTGGTGCATCCGTTGCCGATCATCTGCTTCATCCAGCGGCCCTGATCGTTGAGCTGGCCGCTGACGTCGATGCGGTCCGGGTATTCGCGTTCCAGGCCCAGTGCGGCGGCCATCGCGAGACCGAACGCGGGGTGCGGGTTGGTGCCGAGTGCCTCCGCCATCTTCACCAGGTTCATCGGGGTTCCGCCCTCGGCGGCGCCGACGATGTTCAGTTCGGGGGCGTAGCTCGGCGCCAGCGCCGCCGCCCAGGCCGTGGCCATGCCGCCGCCGGAGTATCCGCCCAGTCCGACCTTGCTGTTCTGCACCTGCAGTTCCGGGACCCGTTGCACGGCGCGGATGCCATCGAGGGTGATCTGGCCACCGAGCTTCGCTGCGCCGTACGCCATCCTCGGTCCGAGATGGTCGGGCAGCGCCACTGCCCACCCGCGCGCGAGTGCGATGTTGAGTCCCGCAGCCTCGCGGATCTGGTGCAGGGGGTCGGTGGTGTAGAGCTCGGTGACGATCTTGCACTTGTTGCCCAGCGAATTGATGATGTGCTGGTACGACACCAGCGGTCCGTCCGGGACGTGGTTCGGGGGCAGCACGTACGTGGTGTTCGCCGCGATCGGCTTGCCCTCGGAGTCGGTGGTCCGGAACAGCAGCTCCCACATCGCGCTGCCGGGGAAGTAGTACGACGGCGGCAGCTGCCGGATCTTCAGGACCTCGCCCGGTGCATGGTCGGCGACGTCCGCGGGCTGGAGGTAGAAGGGGTCGGGGTCGGCGACGGGGAAGATCGCGTCGGCAGCGGGTGCGGACAGCAAGGGGGGCAACGGCAACGGTGGTTGCGCCGAGGAGGTGCCTGCGCCCACGAGGGCGGCAGTCAGCGCGAGGACCGAGCCGAGTACAGCGGCGCCGAAGGATCTGCGGAACAACGAGCCCATGACATACCCCAATTCAGCGAGCGGTCGACGGCATCACTATGCCAGAGCGTCGATAAAGATCAGCCCCTTTCCCGGTACCGAACTGGTCTCTGACCGATACTTCGATTCACAGGTACTTTCACGCCGGACACCCGCGCGTCACACGACGAGCGTCGGCGCCGCGGACATCGACGCGTCGCCGGACACGACCAGGGTGGCAAGGATATTCACGGCTGCGGTCAGCTCGGACACCGGCCGCGTGAAGGGCAACCGCTGGTGGTCGTCGAACAGATGGCCGGTACCGAACCGGGGCCCGGGAGCCAGGAGCAAGCCCCTCGACCGGGCCGCGGCGACGAGTTCCGTCGAACTCGTTCCGGCCGGGAGCGCGCACCACAGGGACAGCCCCCCGGCGGGCAGCACGTAGTTCCACCCGGGCAACCGATCGTCGACAGCCGCCGCGAGCGCGTCCCGCTGCACCCGGAGGTCCCGGCGCCGCTGCGCGACCAGACGGTCGTGCCGGGCGAACAAGCGGACGGCCGCAAGCTGATCCAGCACCGAGACCGACAATTGCCTGCGTGCCATGATCTTGGCCATCTGTGCGGTGCGGGCGGCCTCGGCACGCACCCAGCCGATGCGGATACCTCCCCACACGGTTTTGCTGAGGCTGCCGATCGCCACAGCCGCCGATTCCGGGACCGGGACGCCGAACGGCTCGTGGTCGTCCGAACCGTCCAGCACGAGTTCCGCCGCCACCTCGTCCACGACGGTCACCACGCCGTGGCGCGCCAGGGTCGCGGCCAGTCGCCGCCTGCCCTCGGGGGTCGCCCTGGCTCCCGAGGGATTGGAGAAGTCCGGCATCAGGTACGCCACCGTCGGGGCGCTCTGCCGCGCGGCCCGGTCGACCTCGGCGACGAACGCGTCCGGGTCGGTCGCATCGATCGCCACCGGAACGGGTCGGCCGCCGGCCGCCTGCACGGACTCGACCGCCCCGGGATAGGTCGGGTGTTCGACCAGGACGCGGTCGCCCGCCTCGACCAGAGCCTCGAAGACCACTTCGGTGGCATCACCTGCGCCACCCGTGACGAGGATCTGATCCGGGGTGGTCGGGCGACCCCTGCGGGTGTAGTGGCCTGCTATCGCCGCCCGGAGCGTCGTCAGTCCGCCGGGGTGGTATCCGTGCTGGGACATGAAGCGGGGCAACTCGTCGACGGCGTCCAGGTAGGCCTCCCTGAGTTCGGGGGCCGCCGCCGGCGCGGCATTGACGAGGTCGATGACACCGTCCACCGGCGCGCCCACCATGCTTCCCCACGCCGGCGGTCCCGACGGCATCGCCACGAAGGTTCCCGATCCGTGTCGCGCCGACGCCCAACCGGACTCGCGGAGTTCGCGATACGCGGCACTGACCGTCACCCGGCTGAGCCGGAGCTCCTCCGCGAGGGCCCGTTCGGCGGGCAGCCGGACTCCCACGGCCATCGACCCGTCCGCCACTCTCTCGCGGAGGGCGTCGGCGAGCCCGCGGTACAGCGGTTGCCCGCCGGTGGGCGCCGCACCGAGCAGCACCGCCAACTCGGTCGCCGAGACGCTTCGGACTGGTTCGACACTCATATAGGCCACTTTCCCACAGAGGACTGGAATTCGCGGTCCACTTTGCCCCGACAATCGATACATGCTGGTAATTGGAATCCTCTTGGCCCTCAGCCTGGCGTCGGTGGCCTGGCTCTGCGTCAGCACGGCGCGCGGCGGACGGTCCGGGCTCGCCGGACCTCCGCGCAGCCACCTGCACAGCGACTGAGGATGTGCGGCAGCATGAGGGAATGAACTCTGCCGCACCCGTTCACGCGATCGTCCTCGCCGGTGGACGAGCCACTCGGATGGGCGGCGTCGACAAGCCGGCCGTGGTGGTCGGCGGACGCCGGATGCTCGACACCGCCCTCGACGCCGTCGACGACTGTGAGCGCATCGTCGTCGTGGGACCTCGGCGCGCCGACCTCGATTCGACGGTGCTCCAGACGCAGGAGACGCCACCGGGCGCCGGGCCGGTCGCGGGGGTGGCCGCCGGACTCGCCGTGCTCGACGCCGAACCGGACGACCGGGTGATTCTGCTCGCGTCGGACCTGCCGTTCGCGGAGCCCACGATGGTGGAGGCCCTCGCCGCCGCCGTGCAGGACGCCGACACCGTGTTCGCGGTCGACGAGTCGGGCCGCCTGCAGTTCCTGTTGTCCGCGTGGCGTGTCGGTGCGTTGACCGACGGCGTGCGCGCGCTCGGGTCGGCGGTCAATCAGCCGATGAAGGCGCTCGTTCCGGACGCGTTCGCGACGGTTCTGTTCCGCGGCGTCACCGATTGCGACACATCGGAGGACGTCGAGCGGGCCCGGAGCAGGGCCGCGGCGGCGCCCGTCACGATCGCCGAGGCCCGGGAGGCGATCCTGACTGCTGTCCCCCCGCTCCAGCCGCGGTCCGCGGCGCTCGGCACGGCGCTCGGCGCCACCCTCGCCGAGCCGCTGCTCGCCGCCGAAGCTCTCCCGCGCATCGCCGTCTCCGCCATGGACGGATACGCCGTCGCAGGCGACGGTCCGTGGGTGCTGCGCGACGACATCCGGTACGCGGGGAGCTCCGAGGAACTCGAGCTGGCGGAGGGCGAGGCGGCCCGGATCGCGACGGGTGCGCACCTCCCCAGTGGCGCCACCGCCGTCGTGCGGGACGAATTCGCCGTGGCGACAGACACCTCCGTGGGGCCGCGACTGTCCCGCCGGGAGGACGCCCCCGTGCGCGACGACGCGCGGCGGCGTGGCGAGGACTGGCACGAGGGGTACCGGCTCGCGGCGGAGGGCACGACCGTCACGCCCGCCCTCGTCTCCGCCGCCGCGAGCGCGGAGGTGACCACCGCGGGGGTCCGCGGACCAGTCCGCGCGCACGTGGTGGTGACGGGGGACGAGATCCGGCGGGACGGTCCGCTGCGACACGGGCAGACGCGGGATGCGCTGGGACCCGTTCTCCCCCAGTTCCTCTCGTGGTGCGGCATCCGGACGGTCGCGGACGCCCACCTGCGCGACACGTCCGACAGCTTCGACGAACTGTTCCGGGAAGTCCGCCAGCCGGATCTGATCGTGATCGTCGGGGCCACCGGCGGCGGCGCGGCCGACCAGTTGCGTGCGGCGCTCGACCGGGCGGAGGCCCGGACCGTGGTGGGGCGGGTGCGGTGCCGCCCGGGCGGTTCGCAGGTGACCGCGCTGCTGCCCGACGGGCGGGTGGTGCTCGGGTTGCCCGGGAATCCGTACGCCGCGGTCGTGACGCTCCTGACCACGGTTCCGTCCATCGCGGCCGCACTCACGGGCCGCACCCCGGCACCGCGTCAGCTGGTGCGTATTGCGAATGCGTCCGAGGTCAGTGGCGACGCCACCCGGATCCTGCCCGCGGTCCCGCAACCGGATGGCACGTGGCGCGTCGACCCCGGCATCCGCACCGCGCATCTCGCGGGCCTGATCGACCGCGAAGCGCTGGCGCTGGTACCGGCGGGCGCGGCCGACGGTGAGCTGGCCGAGCTGGTGCCGCTACCGCGCTGACGGGTCAGCGCTGGAACGACAGGGTGTGCAGCGCGGCCGGAATTCCGCTGCGGTAGCGCTCCGCCACGAGGTCGACGAGGGCCGGATCGACACCGAGCGGCTCGGCCACTCCGTCCGCACCGGCATCGGCGAGGCGCGCGTGGAACAGTCCGTGGGCCAGGAGATACGACGCGACGAACACGCGCTTCTCGCCGCTCGCACGCAATCCGGCCACCACGTCGGGGACGCGCGGCTGCGCTGTCGCCACGTAGCCGATCCGGACCCGCGACGCGACGAGCTCCGACAGCAACGCCGCGGCGCGCCGGACGTCGCGCAGGGCCCGCGGGTCGGACGAGCCGGCCGCGGCGAGCACGACCGCGTCGCCGGGCCGCCAGCCCGCGTCGACGAGGCGCCGCAGCAGGACCTCCGCGAGAACGGGGTCCGGTCCCAGCGCCCGGGTCACGGCCACCGAGGGGTGACCACTGTCCGCGACTTCCCGCGGAACATCGGTGTGGACGTGGTAGCCGGACGCGAGGAACGCCGGGACCACGACGGCGGGCCCGGTGATGTCGCGGAGCACCTCGGCCGGTGAGGGCCCGAGAACGTCCACGAAGGACACCCGGGTGGGTCCGACCTGCTCGGCGACGGCGTCGGCGAGCGCGGCGATCATCTCCACGCCCCGGGGACTCCGCGTGCCGTGTGCCACCAGTACCAGTGCTGTCTCGTTCATTGCTGTCCCTCCTCACGTGAATCGACGCAGTCGACGGGGTCGAGAGCGAGGCGGTATCCCCGCTTGACCACCGTCTGGACGGCTTTCGGTGCGCCCAGGGACGCCCGCAGCCTCGCCACGGCCGTCTCCACGGCGTGGGTGTCGCCACCACCACCGGGCAGCGCCGCGAGCAGTTCGTCCCGGGGTACGACCCGGCCGGGCCGGGCGCCGAGCGTGCGCAACAGCGACATCGCGGCGGGGGGCAGCTGCCGCACCTCGCCGTCGACGACGACGCAGCCGCCGCGGATGCTCAGTTCGTGTCCGGCGGTCTGGATCTTGTTCGCCCGCCTCGGAAGTTCGTCGGCGATGTGCCGCGCGAGGGCACCCAGCCGCGAGCGCGCCGGCGTCGTCGTCGGCACCTCGAGTTCGCGCAGCGGTCCCGCGGTCACCGGCCCCACACAGGCCGCGAGGACTCGGTGCCGGAACGAGTGCAGCACCATCTCGATCATTCCGGTCTCCTTGGCGCGGGTCAGCAGCGAGGCGACCGCCGGTGCGCTGGTGAAGCTGACCGCGTCGAGGCCGCCGGAGGCGATCAGTTCGATCATCCGGTCCATCGGGGCCTGGTCCTCGAGCGGTGTCCACCGGTAGACGGGGACGGCGATCACGTCGGCGCCCGCGCAGCGGAGCACCTCGCAGAAGTCCGCGACGGGCTCCCATTCCGTGGTGGCACCGTGCAGCTGGACCGCGATGCGCTTGCCTTCGACGCCCTCACCGAGCAGGTGATCGAGCACCTCGGCCGACGACTCCGAGGCGGGTGACCACTCTTCCCGCAGGTCCGCGGCCCGGATCGCGCCCTTCGCCTTGGGTCCGCGGGCCAGCAGGCGGCTCGACGCCAGTGCGCGGCCCAGCTCCTCCGCTTCGCCCCAGCCGTCCGCGGCCTCCATCCAGCCGCGGAAGCCGATCCCCGTCGTCGCGACGACGATCTCCGGCGGGTTGTCGATGATCTGGCGCGTGACGCGCTCGAGTTCCGTGTCGTCGGCCAGCGGGATGATGCGGATGGCCGGGGCGTGCACCACGGTGGCACCGCGCCGCGTCAGCAGCGTGGCGAATTCTTCCGCACGCCGGGACGCCGTGATTCCGATCGTGAATCCGCACAGCGGCGTGTCGTCGTTCACGCGTTCGTGCTGTGAACCTGGACGACGCCGGCCCACACCCGCACGTCGTACACGGGCAACCACACCGACTCGTCGTCGAGGCAGCGACCGTCGACCAGCGAGAACACCTGCTTGAGCAGCGGCGACGCCACGGTGGGCTCGCCGGCCCGGTCACCAACGAGGCCGCGGGACATCACGGCCGCGCGCCCGAACGGGTCGATGTTGCCCACGGCGCGCAGCGTTCCGTCCTCGAGCAGGAACAGTGCCACCTGCTCCCCGCCTCGCAGCAGTACCGCCACCCCGAGACCGGGAATCAGCTGGCTGAGCGGGCACGCGGACGTCCATTCGAGACGGCCTGACTGGACGCTTTCACGCCTGATTCCACTGGCACTGTGCACGTTCATGTCGACGACGGTCATCACAGTCCTCCTTCGGGCTGGTGTGTATCCGTGCTTGGATACATCGTTCGGGGTCGGTGTTTCCGCAGCGTTAAGCGGGGATTACTCCGGTGTAGAAGCTGCGAATTTCGGCATTCCCATCAACACGGGGACCTTTCGGACGCCCGTGTCGTCGAACGAGACGGTCGGATCGGCTTCCTCGGGCGCATTGACGAACGACACGAACCGCGACAGCTTCTCCGGGTCCTCGAGCACGCCCGCCCACTCGTCCTTGTATCCCAGAACGTGCTTGGCCATGGCCGCCTCGAGGTCGGCGGCGATGCCCAGGCTGTCCTCGCACACCACGGCCTTGAGGTGGTCGAGCCCGCCTTCGAGGGAGTCGACCCACGGCGCGGTGCGCTGAAGACGATCCGCGGTGCGGATGTAGAACATGAGGTACCGGTCGATGTAGCGGACCAGGGTCTCGTCGTCGAGCCCACCGGCGAGCAGCTGGGCGTGCTTCGGGGACTGGCCGCCGTTGCCGCCGACGTACAGGTTCCAGCCGTTCTCGGTGGCGATGACGCCGACGTCCTTGCCGCGTGCCTCGGCGCATTCGCGGGCGCAACCCGAGACACCGAACTTGAGCTTGTGCGGGGACCGCAGGCCCCGGTACCGGTTCTCCAGGTCGACCGCCATGCCGACGGAGTCCTGCACGCCGTACCGGCACCAGGTGGATCCGACGCAGCTCTTCACGGTGCGCAGCGACTTGCCGTAGGCCTGACCGGACTCCATGCCCGCGTCGACGAGTCGCTTCCAGATCGCGGGCAGCTGTTCGACGCGGGCGCCGAACAGGTCGATGCGCTGACCGCCGGTGACCTTGGTGTAGAGGCCGAAGTCGCGGGCCACCTCGCCGATGACGATGAGCTGTTCGGGCGTGCATTCGCCGCCGGGCATCCGCGGCACCACCGAGTAGGTGCCGTTCTTCTGGATGTTGGCGAGGAAGTGGTCGTTCGTGTCCTGCAGGCCCGCCTGGTTGCGGTGCAGGATGTGATCCGAGTCGGTGGACGCCAGGATCGATGCGACGACGGGCTTGCAGATGTCGCAGCCCGACCCCTTCCCGTACTTCGAGATGAGCGCGGAGAACGTGCGCGTGTCGGTGGCCTGCACGATCTCGAACAGTTCGGCGCGGGACTGCTCGAAGTGCTCGCACAGCGCCTTGGACATCACCACGCCGGACGACGCGAGGAGCTGCTTGATCGTCGGCAGGCAGCCGCCGCACGTCGTTCCGGCGTTGGTGCAGCTCTTGACCTGCGCGATGTCGCAGGCACCGTCGGCGATGGCCCCGCAGATGGAACCCTTGGTGACGCCGTTGCAGGAGCACACCTCGGCGTCGTCGGGCAGGGAGCCGGCGCCGGGCTTCTCCCCCGCCGGCGAGATGAGCGAGGCCGGATCGCCCGGCAGTTCACGGCCGACGAGCGGGCGCAGCGACGCGTATGCGGACGCGTCGCCGACGAGGATGCCGCCGAGCAGCGTCTTCGCGTCGTCGGACACCACCAGCTTGGCGTAGGTGCCCTTGGCGGCGTCGCTGAGGACCACCTCCAGGGCGCCGGGGGTCTGAGCGTGCGCGTCGCCGAAGCTGGCGACGTCCACACCCATCAGCTTGAGCTTGGTGGACAGGTCGGCGCCCGGGAACTCCGCCGCCCCGCCGAGCAACCGGTCCGCGACGATCTCCGCGGTGGTGTAGCCGGGTGCGACGAGGCCGTAGCACCGTCCCTCCACCGCGGCGCACTCGCCGACCGCGTAGATGTTCTCGTCCGACGTGCGGCAGCCGAGGTCCGTGATAATCCCGCCCCGCTCGCCGACCTCGAGTCCGGCGTCGCGGGCCAGCTGGTCCTGCGGCCGCACACCCGCGGAGAACACCAGCAGCGCGGCCTCGATCACCGAACCGTCGGACAGTTCGACGCTGATCCCGTCCGGACCCTCGGTGATGCCTGCGGTGCCGACACCCGTGTGGACGGTGAGACCCAGGTCGGTGACCAGGTTGGCGAGCAGCGCTCCACCGCCCTCGTCCACCTGCAGGGGCATCAGCCGGGGTGCGAACTCGACGACGTGCGGTGTCATGCCCATCAATTTGAGGGCGTTCGCGGCCTCGAGTCCGAGCAGACCACCGCCGACGACGACACCGACGGCGCCGGGACCGGCCGCGTCGGCCCGCTTCCGGATGCCGTCGAGGTCGTCGAGCGTGCGGTAGACGAAGCACTCCGGCCGGTCGTGCCCGGGGATCGGCGGCACGAACGGGTACGAACCGGTGGCCATCACGAGAGCGTCGTACGCGACGACCTCGCCCGAATCGGTGGTGACCTTGCGGGACTCCCGATCGATGGTCGCGGCCCGGCGGCCGATCCGGAGATCGACGAGAGCGTCGTCCGGGTAGTCGTTGCCCGCGAGCGCAAGCTCCTTGGGGTCCCACGCCCCCACGTAGGAGGACAGTCCCACCCGGTCGTACGCGGGGAGGGGCTCCTCGCAGAGCACCGTCACCGACCAGTCGTCCGACTCGTCGCGCGCACGCAACGCCTCGACGAATCGATGTCCGACCATTCCGTGTCCGATGACCACTGCTGACTTGCGGCTCATGCCGTCGCTCCTTCTAGCTGAATTACTCGAGTTCATGCGGTACTGCGTGAGGTCACGCCGAGACCGACACCTTTTCGTCGTCGCCGGAGACGGTGAGCCCACGGGTGACGGACGGGCGGCGCAGGAAGACGAACCAGGTGACGAAGATGCAGGCGATGTAGAAGGCGAGGAACACCCAGAACGCCATGGTCGCCGACTTCGCGGTGCCCCCGTAGGACGCGCGCAGCACCAGGTTGATGCCGACGCCGCCGAGGCCACCGATGGCGCCTGCGAACCCGATGAGCGCGCCGGACATCGCCCGCGACCACGCCGCCTTGGCGTCCCGGCTCAATCCCTCGAGTCCCTGCGCCTTGGCCTCGAAGATCGACGGAATCATCTTGTAGACCGAGCCGTTGCCGATGCCCGCCAGCAGGATGAGGGTGATGAAGCCGAACACGAACGCCACCAGCACTCCGGCCGTGGCCGCGCCGGGCGTGCCGTCGTCGATGGTCCCCGCGGTGACCAGCACTGCGGCGGCGAGCGCCATGGCGACGAACGTGTACAGCGTGATCTTGCCGCCGCCGATGCGGTCGGCGAGCTTGCCGCCCATCGGCCGCGCGATGGAGCCGAGCAGCGGTCCGATGAAGGCGATCTGGGCGGCGTGCAGCGCGGCCGCGGCGGGGGTGGCGCCGCCGGCGAGGAAGTTGATCTGCAGCACCTGGCCGAACGCGAAGCTGAAGCCGATGAACGAGCCGAACGTGCCGATGTAGAGGAAGCTGATGACCCACGAGTCGGAGAACTTCAGCGCCTTGGCCATCGACCGGAGATCGGACTTCTGGTTGCCGAGGTTGTCCATGAACAGGGCGGCGCCGACCGCGGCGACGGCGATGAAGACCAGGTAGACGGCGCAGACGATCCACGGCTCCGTGTTACCCAGGGTGGCGATCACGAGCAGGCCGATCACCTGGATCATCGGGACGCCGATGTTGCCGCCGCCTGCGTTGAGGCCGAGCGCCCAGCCCTTGAGGCGCTGCGGGTAGAACGCGTTGATGTTGGTCATCGACGAGGCGAAGTTGCCGCCGCCGACGCCGGCGAGGGCGGCCACGAGGATGAACGTCGTGTACGACGCGCCGGGGTTCATCATCAGGTACAGCGTGAACAGCGTCGGCACGAGCAGGACGAGGGCGCTGAAGACGGTCCAGTTGCGGCCGCCGAAGCGGGCCGTCGCCACCGTGTACGGGATCCGCAGAATCGAGCCGACGAGGGTCGGGACCGCGACGAGGAAGAACTTGCCCGCCGCGTCGATGCCGTAGATGTCGGTCGGCATGAACAGGACCATGACGGACCAGATCGACCAGACGGAGAAGCCGACGTGCTCAGCGACTACCGACCAGATCAGGTTCCGCTTGGCGATGTCCTTGCCGCCCGCCTCCCAGGCGTCGACGTCTTCCGCATCCCAGTGCTCGATGTAGTGCTTCTTCACCCGGGCCTCCTCGTTGTGTGGGAGACCCAAAGGTAGAAAACCGGTGTTGCGGCGGTGCTGCGGTCGGTGACCGCAACGTCAACTGATCCTCACTTTTCAGCTGGGCCGATGTGAGGTTTCCTGCATGTTTCCTAGACGTGTCGAAGAGCGTCCTGCGGCTCCGAATCGACGTGCCAGCTGTCCTCGAGCATGCGCGGCTTGCATGCCTGGAACGCTGCGATGAGGAGGATCACCACGCCGCACGTCAAGAATCCGAACGACAGGGTCCACCCGCCGGAGGCATCGTGGAACACGCCGAACAGTAACGGACCGAGGCACGCGACGGCGTAACCCACACCCTGGGTGAAACCGGACAGCGTCGCCGAGCCGAGATGGCTGCGCGTGCGGAGATTGATCAGTGTCAGCGACATCGGGAAGGTGCTGGGCCCGAGCCCGAGCAGCACGATCCACAGGATCGGCGCGCTCATCGGGGCGAGCAGGAGTCCGCTGAAGGAGACGAGGTAGCAGACCGCGCACCCGATCACGATCGGGAACGGGTTGCGCATACGCGCGCACAGCGTGGGGGCGCCGAACGCTGCGACGAGGCCCATGAACGAGAACAGTCCCACCATGGCACCGCCGAACGCCTCACTCGCGCCGGCGTCGGACAGGATGTCGGGAATCCAAGTGAACATCGAGTACGTGATCATCGACGTCATCCCGAACATGCCGGCCATTCCCCAGCCGACGGGCGATCGCCAGGCCTTCCCGTGGGGACGCTCGGCCGGAACGTCCGCCGGCGGCTGCGCCGTCACGACCACGGCGCGACGTCGTTCGCGGGCGAGGAGGAAGATCCACGGGACCGCCGCGGCGAAGCCGAGGAGCGCCCACACGCCGATCGAGAACCGCCAGCCGAATGCCTCGGCGAGGGGGACGGCCACGAAGGCGGGCGCGATGGTGCCGAGCTGCACGCCGACGATGTACACCGAGCTCATCACGGCCAGCCGGTCGGAGAAGTAACGCTTGACGAGCGGCGGAATCACCACGTTGCCGATTCCCATGCCTGCCAGCGCGAGCGCCGACAGTGCCAGCAACGACCAGGTGTCGCTCATCAGGGCTCTCGTGAGCATGCCGACCGCGGCCATCAGCATCGCGACGAGGGCGGTCCGTTCCAGGCCCCACCGCTTGGCGATGAGCGGCGTCCCCAGTCCGAACAGCGCGAACATCGCCGTCGGCACCATTCCGAACACCCCGACGACCGTCGGCGAGAATCCGATGTCCTCCCGGATCTGCGAGGCAAGCGGGGTGAACGAGGTGACCGCCAGCCTCAGCACGAGAGCAGACATGGCGATCGCACAGAAGACGAGGAGGCGGCCGCGTAGAAGAGTCACAATAGAAATCATAGGATGACAGGATGACCTTTGGAAAACCAGTGCGCCGCTCGAGTCTGATCTCACAGGTCACCGAGCAGCTGCGCGACGAGATCTGCAGTGGTCGGTGGGCGGTCGGCGCGAAGATCCCCACCGAGACCGCGCTGTCCGAACTCACCGGAACGGGACGCAACACTGTCCGCGAGGCGGTGCAGGCCCTCGTCCACACCGGCCTGCTCGAACGGCGGCAGGGATCCGGCACGTACGTCGTCGCCACCTCTGACGTCGGGGGCACACTCGGCAAGTACTTCGCCGGCGCACACGAGCGCGACGTCACGGAACTGCGGCAGGCGCTCGACGTCACCGCCGCCGCGCTCGCCGCCCGGCGCCGCACCCCGGACGACGTCGCACGCCTGCAGAGCCTCCTCGACGAGCGCTCCCGGTGCTGGGCCGAATCCGACACGGAGGCCGCCGTCGCGGCGGACGTGAGCCTGCACCGCGCGATCGTCGAAGCGAGCCACAACGCCGTGTACCTGGAGTTCTACGACTCGCTTCTGCCCTCGATCGCCCAGACCGTCGACCGGCACGTCCACGCGACCGGTGTCGGGTTCCACGACGAGCACGGGCGTCTGATCCAGGCGGTGGTCGACGGGGACGAGGCTGCCGCGACCACGGCCGCCCGCGATCTGTTCGCGGAGCTGCTCACCTAGAGCAGGAGGCGTACCACGTCGGCCGTGCGGGCAAGTCCGGGAAACGCCTCCGCGGTCGAGCGTGGGTGCAGCACGTGGACGGCGAGCCTGAACAGCACCGCACGCAGGAGCATTTGCGGCCATTCGGGCAGATCTTCCCAACGGCCGATGAGGGCCTCGTCGGCTCCACCCCAGGAAATGGCATCCACCACGGCCACCGCCGCCGCCCACGACGCGGGACGCCAGTACGGAGTGATGTCGGTGATCCCGGGCGCGAGGGCACCGGCGAACAGGACGGTGCCGAACAGGTCTCCGTGCACCAGCTGGTCCGGGCCCGTGACGGGCTTGCGCAGCGTCGCGAGTCCGGTGATCAGTTCCAGGCTCTTGCGACCGTCGGGGGACGGCGTCTCGAGCTGTTCCGCACCCTTCGCGCTGCGCAGCGGGATCTTCTCCCAGGCGGCGCGATCCGCAGCCACGAACACGTCGACCTCGGCCCACGGCGCAACCGGGGGCTGCACGAGGAACCGGGGACGGTCGAGCTGCGAGGTGGCGGCGTGAAGCCGCCCCGACATCGACACGACCTCGTCGTGACGCGGTTCGGGCGTGCCCTCGATGAACGTGTCGGCCCGCCACCCGGACACCACATACCGGCCGTCGGTGGACCGCACAGGACGCGCGAGCCGCACCCCGTCCACCTCCAGCGTCTCGCGGATCTTGGCGGACCACGCGGCGCGCGCGTGGTCGGCGACGGCTGACAGGACTACGTCTCCACAGAGCCACCCGCCGTCCCAGTCCGCACCGAGTGGGATGGGCTCGACTTCCCGGAGGCCGAACGTGGAGCACACGTGTTGAGGGGGTTGGCCTGTGCTCACGGACTCAACGCTACCGCCGGGTGGGCCGGTGACACTGCAAGGCGCGCTGGCCCGGGCACGGGCAATCACGCCACGACGAAGGTCAGTAGACGGGCAGGCTGGTGTCCACCTGTTTCGCCCACGCGATCACGCCGCCCTGCAGATGTGTGGCGTCGGAGAAGCCGGCCTTCTTCAGCGCGGCCAGCGCTTCCGCCGAGCGGACGCCGGTCTTGCAGTGCAGCACGATCGGCTTGTTCTGCGGAAGCTCCGACAGCGCCTCCCCCGACAGGATCCGGTCCTTGGGGATCAGCACGGCACCGGGCAGGTGGACGATGTCCCACTCGACCGGCTCGCGCACGTCGATCAGTTCGATCTCCTTGCCGGAGTCGAGGAGATCACGCAGCTCCGTGGCCGTGATGGTCGAACCGGCCGCCGCCGCCTGACCCTCGTCGGACACCACGCCGCAGAACGCGTCGTAGTCGATCAGTTCGGTGACCGGGGTCCGCGCCGGATCCCGGCGCAACGTGATGGTGCGGTAGGTCATGTCCAGTGCGTCGTAGACCATCAGCCGTCCGAGCAGCGACTCCCCGATGCCGGTGATCAACTTGACCGCCTCGGTGGCCATGATCGAACCGATCGACGCGCAGAGCACACCGAGCACACCGCCCTCGGCGCACGACGGCACAATGCCCGGCGGGGGCGCCTCCGGGTACAGGTCCCGGTAGTTGAGTCCGCGACCGTTCGGCGCATCCTCCCAGAACACGGACGCCTGGCCCTCGAATCGGTAGATCGAGCCCCACACGTACGGCTTGTGCGCGAGGACGGCGGCGTCGTTGACGAGATACCGGGTGGCGAAGTTGTCGGTGCCGTCGAGGATCAGGTCGTACTGCTCGAACAGTTCCACGGCGTTGTCGGGCTCGAGCCGGAACTCGTGCAACCGGACGTCGACGTTGTCGTTGATCTCGCGGATCGAGTCGCGCGCACTCTCGGCCTTCGGACGGCCCACGTCGGACCGGCCGTGGATCACCTGCCGCTGCAGGTTCGACATGTCGACCTCGTCGAACTCGACGATGCCGAGCGTCCCCACACCCGCCGCCGCCAGGTACAGCAGGGCGGGTGACCCGAGGCCGCCCGCGCCGATGACGAGGACCTTCGCGTTCTTCAGACGTTTCTGCCCCGCCATACCGACATCCGGGATGATCAGGTGCCTGCTGTACCGCGCCACCTCGTCGCGGGAAAGTTCGGCGTCCGGTTCCACCAGCGGCGGCAGTGCCTCGGTGGTCTTCACAGAACGGTCAAGCGACACGGCCCACTCCTGACGTTGCACGACAGCTTCCGATGCGTCGGACAGCATTGACTTCAACGCTCCGACAGGGTCCATTCTTCCCCTCCCGCCGGCAGTCGCGCGGGGCGGCCCCTGCTCACGCCCTCGGGAACGGCCACGGATTGAAATGGCAGGTCAGACCGTTCATTGGGACGATACCCTCGGGGTCGAGCTGCGCGATGTCGTTGTTGGCCGTGCCGAACGTCTGTTGCATCATCACCGGCGCGAGGCCGCCCTCGGTCTCGCACGGCTGGTGGTCCTGGTAGCCGATGGCGTGCCCGACCTCGTGGTTGATCTGGTACTGCCGGTACGACCCGATGTCGCCCTGGAACGCGATGGCTCCCCGCACCCAGCGCGGCTCGTTGAGGACGACGCGATCGATGCCGGGGTTGTAGCAGGACACCTCCAGCTGGATGTCGTAGCCGCACGCCTCACGGATGGTCATCTGCGACGTCAGCGACACCCGGAAGTCGGGGTCGCCCTGGTCGACGCGGCGGAACGCGAACCGCGGGTCCTTCGTCCAGCTCTTCGGATTCGACAGCGTCTGGTCGACCATCCGGCCGAACGACTCGTCGCCGCCGAACCCGGACGTGTCGACCCCGTCCTCGATCTCGACGCTGTACGTGAATTCGCGTTCGGTGCCCTGCCCGATCTTGGTTCCGCTTCCGGGAACCACATGCCAGGTGCCTGCGCCGACCGCCGTGAACGGACCTCCCTCGGGCAGCGCGCCCGAGGGAAGTTCGGCGGCGAAGTTACCGTCGGCCTCCGGCGGGATCCCGATTACGCTCGAACCGTCGGTGTCGCGGGACAGGGTGCCGAATCCGGGGGTGTCGGTCTCGGCCGTCGTCTCGCTGCCGCCGCCGGTGTCCCGGACCGCGTCGACCACCACGAGAACGGTGACCACCAGCAGGATCGGGATCGCGTAGGCCCGCCAGCCGTAGGTGGAGACGAACCGGCCGATGCGACTCTGCTTCCGCGCCTGCCGCTCGGGGCGCGGGTTCCGGGGCCTGCCGACGTCGCGGCTGGTCGGGTCCCATTGCGCACGGAGCGGTTGATGCGACTGTGGTGCCGACTGCGAAGTGCGGGGACGGACGTCACGCTGGTCGATGCTGCGCGATCGTCGCTCCCCGTCCTCGGAGCTCTGGGGAGCCCGGCCGCGAACACGCGGTCCTCCTCGGTCAGTCACGCAGCCCAGAATCTCACAGTCCGGCACCGCCTCGTCCCAGCGCACCACCCGCAGGTCATTCGGCGTGTCACGCAGAGGCGATCCGCAACGTCGCGGCTACCCGGACGACCAGGCGCACCCGACCCCCACAGGGTCCCAGTTACCGGTCAGGCAATATCCTTGACCGGGCGAGTCCAGCGAGTCCACCATGAACGGTTCACTACGCGCGGGTATCGTTCACACAGTTACACAGAATGTGACGCGGAATACTTGTGCAGATTGGAAGCGCTATGACTGAACTCGCGGATCGGACGAACTCCGATCGCGATGCCACCCCCGGAAAGGGCACCGGGGCCCGTCGCAGCACGCGACTCCCCCGTGACGCCCGGCGACTGCAACTACTCGCCGCAGCCAGCGAGGTCTTCGTCACACGCGGATACCACGCTGCCGGTATGGACGAGATCGCCGAGTGCGCCGGTGTGAGCAAGCCCGTCCTCTACCAGCACTTCCCCGGCAAGCTCGAGCTGTACGTGGCGGTGTTGCAGAGCTATGTCGACAGCCTGATCTCCGGCGTCCGGCAGGCGCTGCGCTCGACCACGGACAACAAGCAGCGTGTCCGCGCCGCAGTGCAGGCGTTCTTCGACTTCGTCGACAACGACTCGCAGGGCTTCCGGCTCGTGTTCGAGTCGGACCTCATGGGTGAGCCCCAGGTGCAGAGCCGCGTCGAGCAGGCCACCGAGGCGTGTGTTGACGCCGTGTTCGACCTCGTCAGCCACGACTCCGGTCTCGATCCCTACCGCGCCCGCATCCTCGCTGTCGGCCTCGTCGGCGCCAGCCAGTTCACCGCGCGGTACTGGCTCGAGGCGTCGCGCCCGATCCCGAAGGAAGAAGCGGTCGACACGACGGTCACGCTCGCGTGGGGCGGTCTGTCCCGCGTGCCGCTGCATCCCGAACAGCGCTGACACCGTGCACGAGAAAGGGCCCGCAGTCGAGTCGACTGCGGGCCCTTTCTCGTGTGTTCACTTGGTCGGAGCGAATCCGACCTTGCGGATATCGGACGGGCCGATCTCCACGTAGGCGATCTTGCTGGACTGCACGAGGTACTTGCGTCCCTTGTCGTCCTGCAGAGACAAGATCCCGTCGCCACCGGTAAGGGCGTCCGAGACCAATGTCTCGACCTCGTCCGGGGTCTGCTCGCTGCTGACGATGAGCTCACGCGGGCTGTCGATTACACCGATCTTGACCTCCACGGTCAACCTCCGAACTCTCCGAGAAACATCAGCTGTCCTGGCAAGGCTAATGCAGTGGCCGCCGCCGGTGCGCGTCCGTGGGCTGTGCCCTGAGCGAACATGCCGTCACACGTCACACAAGCCCGAGCACGGCCATGCGTTCGGCGTGCATCTCCTGCATGCGGTCGAACAGTGCGACGACGCCGTTGAGGTCGCCGGACGCGGAGATGACGAGTTCGGTGAGCGCCTCCCGCTGCGCGAGGACGAACTGTGCCTGGGTGATGGCCTCGCCGAGCAGTCGCCTGCCCCAGAGCATGAGGCGGTCCTTGTCGCGGTTGCTGGCCTTGATCGCCTGCTGCACCTCGTGGACGACGAACTCCGAGTGGCCGGTCTGCGAGAGCACCTCCTCGACCGTCCGCGAGACCTCGGCGGGCAGCGAGTGCCCGATCTCGCGGTAGAAGTCGGCGGCGATCCCGTCACCGACGTAGGCCTTCACCAATGCCTCGAGCCACGTCGACGGTGTGGTGGACGCGTGGTAGTTGTTCAGGGGGCGGACGAACGGATCCATCGCCTCGAAGATGTCGAACCCACGCGCGGTCAGCGCCTTCTCGAGCATCTCGAAGTGGCCCATCTCGGCGGCGGCCATGCTTGCGAGCGCCACTTTGCCCTGCAGGGTCCGCGCCATCTGCGCGTCCTCGGACAGCCGGTAGAACGCGGAGATCTCGCCGTACGCGAGGACCGCGAAGAGTTCACTGACGCCGGGGTGATCAGCGGGAATGGTGGAATCAGAGGATGCAGGCGTGTTGGGCTCCATGGCGCCACAGCCTAGTGGGTCACCCAGTGATGTTTGCCATGCGTAACCGGTTGTGGGGCGTTCTCCGGCTACAATGATCATGGGCAACCGCTCGTCACCACGTTCGCCTCCACGGAGAACGCGGTTTGAGTGATGATCGATCACGATCCGATCAGCGGTTCCCACCGATAATGTGCGCGCACCTGATCGACGGTCCCAGCCGCGCCTCGCCGAAATCTTCGATTTCAGCGCTGAGGCAGTGGCAGGATCGACTCGGAAGAGGACATCGACGAGCGTCGACTGGGAAATCGGGCCGACCAGCGGCCTGGCCCTTACCTCGTGCGTGCGTGCAGCTACGAGGAAGGCCAGTCCCCTGAGCAAGATCACTGTCGACCATGAAGACGACGCAACCGAGACCACGCTGTCGGCGCAACTCGACTCCACGCACGTCGCCCCCACTTTCGCCGAGCTCGGAGTGCGTGACGAGATCGTCCGCGCTCTCGACGAGATCGGCATCGAGCGGACGTTCGCGATCCAGGAGCTGACGCTCCCCCTCGCCCTCGCCGGCGACGACCTGATCGGTCAGGCCCGCACGGGCATGGGCAAGACGTTCGGTTTCGGCGTCCCGCTGCTCCACCGCATCTCCAGTGGCACCACCGGGACGGCCGCACTCGACGGCACTCCCCGCGCGCTGGTCATCGTCCCCACCCGCGAGCTGTGCATCCAGGTCACCAAGGACCTCGAGGGCGCAGCGAAGTACCTGAAGGGCGAGAAGAACAAGCTCGAGGTCCTCGCCATCTACGGTGGCCGCCCGTACGAGACGCAGATCGCGACGCTCCAGAAGGGCGCCGACGTCGTCGTGGGCACCCCGGGTCGTCTGCTCGACCTCGCCAACCAGGGTCATCTGATCCTGGGCAAGGTCGAGGTCCTCGTTCTCGACGAGGCCGACGAGATGCTCGACCTGGGCTTCCTGCCCGACATCGAGCGCATCCTCGGAATGGTGCCGGACAAGCGCCAGACGATGCTGTTCTCGGCGACCATGCCGGGTCCGATCATCACGCTCGCCCGCACGTTCCTCACCCAGCCGACGCACATCCGCGCCGAGCAGGCCGACGACTCGGCGGTGCACGACCGGACCAGCCAGCACATCTACCGGGCGCACGCGCTCGACAAGGCGGAGATGGTGGCCCGCGTGCTGCAGGCCGACGGCCGCGGCGCGACGATGATCTTCACCCGCACCAAGCGCACCGCCCAGAAGGTCGCCGACGATCTCGCCGAGCGGGGTTTCTCCGTCGGCTCCGTCCACGGCGACCTCAATCAGGTTGCTCGCGAGAAGGCGCTGAAGGCGTTCCGCACGGGCAAGATCGACGTGCTGGTCGCAACGGACGTCGCGGCCCGCGGCATCGATATCGACGATGTCACCCACGTCATCAACTACCAGTGCCCCGAGGACGAGAAGACGTACGTCCACCGGATCGGCCGCACCGGGCGGGCGGGCCGCACCGGCATCGCCGTGACGCTGGTGGACTGGGACGACATCCCCCGCTGGCAGCTCATCGACAAGGCTCTCGGCCTCGGCATCCCCGATCCGGCGGAGACGTACTCCAGCTCCCCGCACCTGTTCGAGGAGCTGTCGATCCCGGCCGGCGCGACCGGCACGATCAAGCGCCCCCGGGTGGAGAAGGCCGAGAAGGTCGCATCCGAGCGGAGCGAGAACACGGGCGCCGAGCGGAGCGAGAGCTCCGATATCGAGCAGGGCGAGAAGGCCGAGCGCACGGAGCGTCCGGCACGCACCCGCACCCGCCGCCGCACCCGTGGTGGCCGCCCCGCGGACTCTGTGGGCCCCAAGTCCGTGTCGCCGGAGCCGACGGCACCCGAATCCGCTGCTTCGAGCGGGGACACCGACGGCGAGGGTGCCTCCAAGCCCCGCCGGCGTCGTCGCCGCCGGACCACGAAGGTCGGCGCCGCCGCGACGAACGCGGAGTAAACAACCACCGTGCTCGCACCTGAGCGGCGCTCGCGCGCCGATCTCGTCGTCGCTGCCGGAATCGCCGTCGCGGTCGTGGTCGCCCTCACCGTGGTGTGGTTCCGTAGCGATGCCCGGGGCACCACCTCGGTCACCGCCGCCGAGCCGCCGCCTGCGCTCATCACGGCCCTGACGGTTCCTGAGACGCTGAGCCCGATCTGGGACGCCGCCAGTTCCGCCACCTCCGCGCCCCTCGTCGTCGCTGGTGCGGTCGTCACCGCCAACAGCGGGGACGTCGTGGGACGGGACCGGATGTCGGGTACCGAGCTGTGGCGGTACGAGCGTGATCTCGACCTGTGCGGTGTGACGGCGTCGTGGGAGAAGGTCGTGGCCGTCTACCGCGACGACCGCGGCTGCTCCCAGGCCACCGAACTCGACGGCGGTACCGGTGAGCGTCTGGCCCAGCGGAGCAGCGACGCCGATTCCGAGGTGACGCTGAAGGCCGACGGTACGTATGTGGCATCTCTCGGCGACCGCCGGCTGGAATTGTGGCGCTCCGACCTCGTCCGCACCGTCGAGTACGGCCGGGTGGACGCGCCCGTGAACCCCAGGAGGCAGCCACGCAGCGGATGCACGCTGATCGACGTCGGTTCGAGTAGCAGCAGGCTGTCCGTTCTCGAGCGCTGTCCCGGCGAGGTAGCCGATCGTCTGACGGTCATGAACCCGTCGCCGAAGGACAATCAGGAACCCGAGGAGTACGGGTCGAGCGTCCTGGCGGGGGTGGATGCCGGCGTCGAGGGCGCTCGCATCCTCGGGGTGTCCGGCGAGACCACGGCCGTCTACCTCCCCGCCGGCCCGTCGTACGGACCGCGGATCGGCCTGTTCGACGGCACCGGCAACGCCGTGTCCGAATACGCGCTCACCGCCCGGGTCGGCCCGGACCCCGTCACGTCGACAGGCAGTTCGGCGGTCACCTGGTGGACCGGTTCGGACGTGGTGTCACTCGGCGCCTCCGATCTCGTACCGCGCTGGATCTTCCCGGGCGCTCTCGGCCCGGGAGCGGTGATGGCCGGAAACCTGCTGGTTCCGGTGGAATCCGGCATCGCCGTGCTCGACTTGTCGACCGGCGCGTTGCTTCGCACGATCCCGGTTGCGCGTGACGCCGCGGCGGGGCCGATCCTCACGACGGTGGCCGGCGACGTCGTCCTCGAACAGCGCGGCGATGCTGTCGTGGCGCTGCGCTGAGATCGCCCGTCACGCCGGTTCGGCGAACACCACGAGATAGCCGTCGAGGTCGCGGATCCAGATCTCGCGATGTCCCGCATTGGGATTGACGTGCACGTCCGTGACCACGTCGGCACCCGCCTCCCGCACCCGCGCGACGGTGCCGTCGAAGTCGGGGGTCTCGAACCAGATCGCCACCCCGTTTCCCCGCGGGAGCGAGGGATCGCCGAGGGGGCCGTGGTGGTGGCCCTCGTCGAGCCGGTGCAGTTGCAGGATCATGTGCCCGTCGACGAGGAGTTGCTCGTAGTCCCGTCCACCGTGGCCGCTGCGCGCGTCCAGGACCTTCCGGTACCACTCGCCTGCGCGTTCGACGTCGTCGACGGCGAGAAGCGGCTGAGCCCGCATCGTCAGGGTGTTGTTTCGAGGCGTGTCCGAGACTGTCATGGCCTCGACGTTAGCGCCGCGCACTCCCCCGCACTTGGACGAATGAGCATGCCGTCAACGGAAAGTGGCGCGGTACGCGGACGGTGAGACGCCGACCGTGCGCGAGAGGTGTTGTCGCAGCGACGTCGCGGTGCCGAATCCCGCGGCCGCCGCCACGTCGTCCACCGGCAGGTCGGTGTTCTCGAGCAGTTCGCGGGCGCGGATGATCCGCTGTTCGAGAACCCACTGCGTCGGCGACATCCCCGTCTCGGCCCGGAATCGCCGGGTGAACGTGCGCACGCTCATCGACTCCCACGCGGCCAGCTCCCGCAGCGACAGCGGTTGATCGAGATGCGACAGCGCCCGCGCCCGCGCTCGCGCCGTGGACGCACCGTCGGCGTCCGGGACGGGCTCGGTGATGAACTGCGCCTGACCACCGCTGCGATGAGGCGGCACGACCGTTCCCCGCGCCACCTCGTTGGCCACCGACGCACCGTGGTCGAGACGAATCATGTACAGGCACAGATCGATTCCGGACGCGACGCCGGCGGCGGTGAGCACGCCGCCGTCGTGCGTGTAGAGCACGCCGGGGTCCAGGTGCACGTCCGGGTAACGCCGCCGGAACGCGTCCGCCGACTTCCAGTGCGTCGTGGCACGCCGGTTCTCGAGAAGCCCTGCCGCGGCGAGGACGAACGAGCCCGTGCAGATCGATGCCACCCGCGTGCCCGGGCGAATGTGCGCGAGGGCGTCCGCGAGGTGGCGGGGCAGGCGCCCGTCCTCCGGCGGGTCGTAGTCCTGATCGGACGCCGGGATCACGACGGTGTCGGCCGTGCCGAGAAGTGCCGGGCCGTGCTCGACGGTGATCGTCACGTCGGTGTCGGTACGGACGGCGCCGGGTGTGAGGGTGCACGTGAGGACCTCGTACAGCGGTTCGCCCTCCCGCGATCGCGCCTCACCGAACAGTCGGTGGACGATTCCGAACTCGATCGGGAGCAGACCGTCGCGCACGAACACGACCACGCGATGGCGACGCACGGTCCGCTTACCTCTCGAATCGGACATGGCCCGATTATTTCACATATCGTCCCACCGGCCACTGTCGCGGCCACCGCCGCGCGTCCATGATCGGAGAGGTCAGGACGACCGAGCGGAAGGCGAACCATGAAGATCCTGTGGGTATCGGCACATCCCGAACCGAAGTCCCTGAACGCGGCACTCCGCAGCGACGCCCTCTCGGCACTGCGCGGCGCCGACCACGACATCCGGACCTCGGACCTGTACGCGATGCGATGGAACCCGGTGGTGACGGCAGACGATTTCGGACACGACCCCCACCACCGCCTCCTCGTCGGCGCGCGGTCGGGTCAGGCCCTGACCGAGGGCACCCTGGCCCCCGACATCCGCGCCGAGCAGCGCAAACTCGCGTGGGCCGACGCGGTGATCGTGCAGTTCCCGCTGTGGTGGTACGGCATGCCCGCGATCCTCAAGGGCTGGTTCGACCGGGTCTTCGTCGAGGGGTACGGCTACGGACTGCGCCGCGAGGACGGCTCCACCCGGCGGTACGGCGACGGAACCCTGGCCGGCAAGCGGGCGATGACGGTCGTCAGTTTCGGCGGCAGCGCCGACAGCGCGGGCGCACGTGGGATCAACGGCCAGATGGACGAACTCCTGTTCCCGATCCACCACGGAATCTTCTGGTACACCGGGATGTCCGTACTGCCCCCGGTCCTGACCGACAGCGCGGACCGGTTGCCCGCCAAGCACTACCCGGGTGTCGCGGCCCGGTTGATCGATCGCCTGTCCGGCCTGTTCACCGACGCGCCGTTGCCTTTCCGCTCCCAGAACGGCGGCGACTACGACGCCCGGTTCGTGCTGCACGAGGACCGGGCGCCCGGCGTCACGGGACTGCGCGCCCACTACGCCGACGCGGAGTCCGGAACGCGTGAATCGGAGTCCGAAGTCCGCACCACCGCGATCTGTAACGTGTTCTAATTCACGGCATGGCAACCTACGTGATCACCGGCGCCGCCTCGGGCATCGGGGCGGCGAGCCGCCGCACGCTCGAGTCCGGCGGTCATACCGTCATCGGAGTCGACCTCGCACACACCGACGTGACCGCCGACCTGTCGACCCCCGGCGGACGAACCGCGGCGGCCGACGCCGTGTCCGAGGCAAGCGGCGGAGTCGTGGACGGTCTCGTCTGTTGCGCAGGACTCGGCTCGCTGTCGCACGTCCCGGGCGGCAGGCTCGTCGCGGTCAACTACTTCGGGGCCGTGGAACTCGTGACGGCCCTGAAGCCCGCCCTCGAGCGCGCGGACGGCGCCTCGGTGGTGGTGATCTCGTCGAGCAGCACCACCACACAGCCGGGGATTCCCGAGAATCTGGTGACCGCGTGCCTCGACGGCGACGAGGCGGAGGCGGTGCGCATCGGCGACCAGGTGACCGCCATCCCGGCATACCCCGCGTCCAAGCTCGCATTGGCCTGGTGGATTCGGCGCGAAGCGGTACGGCCCGAGTGGATCGGCAACGGCATACGACTCAACGCGATCGCGCCGGGCATGATCGACACACCGATGACCAGCGGGGACGACCTCGACCCCGAACTGGCGAAGGCGCTGGACTTCTATCCGGTGCCGCTGGGCAGGCGCGGACGCCCGGACGAGATCGCCGCGCTCGTCGAGTTCCTGCTCGGACCGGGGTCGACACTGTTCTGCGGCAGCATCGTCTTTGCCGACGGGGGCACGGACGCCCAGTTACGCCAACAGGATTGGCCTGCCGCGTGGAATCCGACGCCGGAAGAACTTACTCGGCACTTCCAGGCGAAAACGTAGCCAGCTCGGATCCCGCCCAGTGCTTGGCGAGGTTCTCGGCCAGGTCCCGGTACGCCTGGGCACCCTTGTTCTTGCGCCCCGCCAGCACCGTGGCACCCGACGCCGTCGCCTCCGCGAATCGCACCGTCCGCGGGATCGGCGGCGCGAGGACCGGCAGGTTGTAGCGATCGGACACGTCGGAGAGCACGTCCCGGCTGTGCGTCGTGCGGGCGTCGTACAGCGTCGGCAGCGCTCCGAGCAGCACCAGGTCGGGGTTGGTGATCTGCTGCACCTCGGTGACCGTCCGCAGCAACTGCCCCACACCGCGGTGGGCGAGCGTCTCGCACTGCAACGGCACCAGTACCGACTGCGCCGCCGTGAGCCCGTTGAGCGTGAGCACACCGAGCGACGGCGGGCAGTCGAGGATGATCGTGTCGTAGTCGTCCAGCAACGGCGCCAGAGCGCGCTTGAGGGCGAACTCACGACCGGGACGCATGAGCAGCAACGCTTCCGCGCCCGCGAGGTCGATCGTCGCGGGCAGAAGGGCGACACCGTCCTCGGTGTCGATCACGGCCTCCTGCGCCGCCAGATCACCCGTCAGCACCTCGTGGACGGAGGCGTCCAGGCGGTCCGGGTTGTGCCCGAGGGAGAACGTCAGACATCCCTGCGGGTCGAGATCCACCACCAGGACCTTCTGGCCCAGCCCGACGAGGGCTGCGCCGAGAGAAGCGACCGTGGTGGTCTTCGCGACCCCACCCTTCTGATTTGCCACTGCTAGAACCGTTGTCACGGCTCGATCCTTACCTACTTCGTCCCCGGAGGCGAGCCATACACGCAGATTGACTGACATGATGGATGGATGCCACCCAGTGATTCGCCGCGCGGCCGTCGGATCGTCCTCCTCCGACACGGCGAAACGGAATGGGCCCGTTGGGGTAAACACACCGGTCGGACCGACGTCCACCTCACCGAACTGGGTGAAGCCCAGGCGCGGCGGGTGGGTCCGGCGATGGACGCCCTCGAACTGCGCGACCCCCTCGTCATCGTCAGCCCGCGGCAACGCGCCCGGGAGACGGCGGAGCTGGCGGGATTGAAGATCCAGCGCACCTGGGACGCGCTCGCCGAATGGGATTACGGGATCTACGAGGGCATGACGACCCCCGAGATCAGGCAGCAGGTGCCGGACTGGACCGTGTGGACGCACCCGTGCCCTCGCGGCGAACAGGCCGAGCAAGTGCACACCCGGTGCGACCTCGTACTGTCTGTCGCTCATTCGCAACTCGTCGACCGTGACGTGATCCTCGTCGGGCACGGTCACTTCTCGCGCGGGCTCATCGCCCGCTGGGCGGAGCTTCCCATCAGTGAGGGACGACGGTTCGCGATGTCGCCGGGCGCGTACTCCGTCCTCGGCTTCGAGCACGGGGCGCAACAGGTGGTCAGCCACAACGTGACAAGCGAGGAAGGTGCCCGATGATCAGACGCGCAGTACCTGAGGACGTCTCCGCGATCACCGCCATGATCTACGAACTCGCCGAACACCAGCGGGCCCGTGACGAGTGCACCGTCACCGCCGACCAGATCGACGACGCCCTGTTCGGTCCGCAGCCGTCGACCTTCGCCCACGTCGCGACGAACGACGACGACCGGGTCGTCGGGATCGCGGTGTGGTTCCGGAACTTCTCCACCTGGGACGGAACGCACGGCATCTACCTCGAGGACCTGTTCGTCAGCCCGTCGGAGCGCGGTTCCGGGCACGGCAAGGCCCTGCTCGCCACACTCGCGAAGGAGTGCGTCGACAACGGCTACACGCGACTGTCGTGGTCGGTGGTCAACTGGAACAAGCCGTCGATCGCGTTCTACGAGTCGCTGGACGCGCACCCGCAGGACGAATGGACCACGTACCGGCTGACCGGGGATCCGCTCGGCCGCCTCGCGTCCGAGGTGAGCTAGCGGTCCGATGGGTTGTCGGCGTCGGCCTCCTGGCCGTACTCGGCAGCCATCCACTTCGACGTGGGACTGCTGAACAGGCACCCGAGGGCCGCCACGACGACGACGCCGAGCAGCACACCGAAGAACGGCTGGTGCGAATCGGTGAGCAGCGACCACGCCACCGGGAGCAGGAGAAGTTGGGCGACGATCGCGATCGCCCGCCCCCAGCGCCGGCCGAAGATCAGCGCGAGCCCGGCGGCGAGCACGGCGCCCCCGAGAATCGCAAACCAGGCCGCGGTGCCGTATCCGCTGCTGACGCTCTGGTCGTGCCCGAGCAGTCCCCGGATGACCAGCACCACGGCGACACCGACCGCCACCGCGCCCTCGAGCGACACCAGGGCGCCCGCCGCGCGGACCGTGGTGGGCGTGGACTTGCTGAGAGACGGCTTCGGCACGTCGGCCAGCCTAGAACACCCCGTCGCCGGCGGCCTCGGATGGTGACACGTCCCGCCCCCGCTAGGCTTGGGCCCCGTGCGCGCGCTGCTGATCGTCAACCCCAATGCCACATCGACGACTCCGGCCGGGCGTGATCTCCTCGCCCACGCGCTGTCGAGCCGGGTGCGGTTGACGGTCGCGCACACGACACACCGCGGTCACGCCGCCGAACTTGCGCAGCAGGCCTGTGTGGACGGGATGGGCCTGATCATCGTCCACGGCGGAGACGGCACCGTGAACGAGGTGGTCAACGGACTGCTCGGCACCCCGGTACCGAAGTCGATGAGCGCGGTGACGGTGGGGCCGATTCCCCCGATCGCCGTCGTCCCCGGTGGGTCGGCGAACGTGTTCGCCCGCTCGCTCGGCATCGCGCCCGACCCGGTGGACGCCACCAACCAGCTCATCGATCTCCTCGCCCGCAGGCAGCGGCGCCGGATCGGGCTCGCGCACTGCGACAACCGCTGGTTCACGTTCAACGCCGGTCTCGGCTGGGACGCCCAGGTGTGTGAGGCGGTCGACATGCACCGCAAGAACGGGCGGCCGGCCACACCGGCGCAGTATGTCCGCGCGGCGGTGCGGGTGTTCTTCCGGTCGAAATACGCGGAGCCGACGCTCACCGTCGAGGTTCCCGATCACGATCCGGTCGAGGGCGTTCACTACGCATTCGTGTCGAACGCGAGTCCCTGGACGTATCTGAACAAGCGGGAAGTGCACACGAATCCCGACACCACCTACGACACCGGCCTCGGCGTCTTCGCGATGCGGTCCACCGCGATCCTCACCACGCTGCGGGTGGCCCGCCAGCTGCTGACCCCCGGAACCCGTCCGAAGGCGAAGAAGCTGGTCCGGGTCGACGACGTGCCGTCCGTGCGGATCTCCGCGTCGGAACCCATCGGACTGCAGATGGACGGCGACTACATCGGACTGCGCAACGTCGTCGAGTTCGTGTCGGTGCCCGAGGCGCTGGATGTGGTCGCGCCGGCGCGACCCTGAGCAATTCTCGAGAATCGCCGTTTTCACCTAGCGGGAAGTGCCTGCACCGGGTACAAAGGACGGCGCACCTCGAAGGGCAGCCTAAGTACGTGAGCTCCCCCACGGTGCGGCGGTTTTCTATTGACATCCCGCCAGTTCGTGAAAGCATTCACAAGCAACAGTGCGGAAACATTCTCTACGCACACATGAACTCATGAAGACGAAACGGTGCATTTAGCACCCAGTTAAGGAGCAGAAGGATGGACTGGCGCCACAAGGCAATCTGTCGCGACGAAGACCCCGAGTTGTTCTTCCCTGTGGGCAACAGCGGTCCGGCTCTCGCGCAGATTGCTGATGCCAAGGTTGTCTGCAACCGCTGCCCGGTGACCGCCGAATGCCTCTCGTGGGCACTCGAGTCGGGCCAGGACGCCGGTGTGTGGGGCGGCATGAGCGAAGACGAGCGACGCGCACTCAAGCGCCGCAACGCTCGGACGCGTGCCCGCACCACCGTCTGATACATCAGAAGGAGACGGGCCCGGCACCACATGGTGCCGGGCCTTTTGCTTGCCCCCCGATCAGTACCGCGGCCCACGACGGCCCAGCGGTACGCGTAACACGGCATCCGTTCCACCCTCCGGCCCGGGATGCAGCCCGAGGGAGCCGTTCAGCTCGGCGGCCACCAGAGTCCGGACGATCTGCAGACCGAGACGGTCGGACCGCTCGAGGCTGAAACCGGGCGGCAATCCCCTGCCGTCGTCGTGGATCACGACGTCCAGCCACCGCGCAGAACGCTCGGCCCTCATGGTGACCGTGCCCGGAGCGCCGGGTTCGAAGGCGTGCTCGATCGCGTTCTGCACGAGTTCGGTCAGCACCATCACCAGTGGCGTGGCCCGCTCCGCGGAGAACACCCCGAAGCTGCCCTCCCGGCGGACCTTGATCGGCGTACTCACCGTCGCCACGTCGGACAGGATCGGCACCAGACGGTCGACGACCTCGTCGAGGTTCACTTCCTCGTCCACCGACATCGACAACGTGTCGTGCACGAGGGCTATCGACGTGACGCGGCGCACCGATTCGCTCAGCGCCTGCCGGGCTTCCTCGTTGTTGGTGCGGCGGGCCTGCAGTCGCAGGAGCGCCGCCACGGTCTGCAGATTGTTCTTCACCCGGTGATGGATCTCGCGGATCGTCGCGTCCTTGCTGAGCAGCGCGCGATCCCGCCTCTTCACCTCGGTGACGTCCCGCACGACGACGGCGGCGCCGACGCGCTTCCCGCCGGGTTTGAGGACCAGCGCCCGGAGCAGGACGGTCGCTCCCCTGGCCTCGATCTCCATGCGGCGGCCCGGCTTGTCGGCGATGGTGTCGCGGATGTACCCGGCGACCTCCTGCGACTCGAACGGATCCGTCACGAGCGACCGCGTGGTGGCGGCCAGGTTCTGGCCGATCAGGTCCGAGCTGAGACCCATCCGGTGATAGGCCGACAGCGCATTGGGACTCGCGTAGACCACGCTGCCGTCGGTGTCGAGGCGGATGAAGCCGTCGCCGGCGCGGGGACTCGAGTTGGTGTCCGACCGGGCCTCCCGGATCGGGAAGGTTCCGTCGCTGATCATCTGGCACAGATCATCGGCGCAGTCGAGATACGCGACCTCGAGCGGGCTCTGCGCCCGCTGGTGCGACAGGTTGGTGTCCCGGCTCAGGACCGCGATCACTTCGCCGTTCCACCGCACCGGGACCGCTTCCCCGCGCGGCGGCAGACCGGCGTGCCCGCCGCCGTCCTCGGGGCGCACGACGCGGCCCTCGAGCAGCGCCTGCAGCACCTGCGGGTGTTCCGACTCCGACACGACCGTCCCGACGACATCCTCCGGGAAGGCGGTCGACGCGGTGGTGGGCCTGCAGTGCGCGACGCAGATCACGGTGCCGGTCGAGTTGGTGGCCGCGGAATCCGTTCCGACCCAGAGCAGAACGTCCGCGAAGGAGAGGTCGGCGAGCAACTGCCACTCACCGACGACTCGCTGGAGGTGATCGACGGCCTCGCCGGGCAGGTCGGTGTGTTCGGCGAGCAGGTCACTCAGTGTGGACATCGTCGGTGGGTGTCAGCTCAGGAGATCACTGCGATCAGGTCGCCCTGCTGGATCACGTCGCCGACCTTGACGTCCACGGAGGTGACCGTGCCGGGCTCTTCGGCGATGACGGGGATCTCCATCTTCATCGACTCGAGGATGACGAGGGTGTCGCCCTCCTTCACCTCGTCACCCGCGCTCACCACAACCTGATACACCGTCGAAACCATTTCGGCGCGCACGTCTTCTGCCATTGTGATCCTTCACTCCCGGGTGTCGAGAAAGCCCTGTTGCAAGGACACCCAACCACACGTGGAAGACTGTGGTGAAAAGAAGGGAGATCTACTCATGGGTAAGCGTGGTCGTAAGAAGCGCAGTCGCAAGGGCAACGCCGCAAACCACGGCAAGCGTCCCAACGCCTGACGCGCCGTAGAACGCACCAGGGGCCGGAAAGCAGCGATGCTTTCCGGCCCCTGATTGCTGTTCTGACGAGTTATGCGTCGGGTTCGGTATTCGTAATGAGGATCGTCCGCCGCAACTCGATGGAGAGCCTCTGACGGAGGCTTTCCGGTGCGTGCTCCCCGCCGCACTTTCGGTTCACGAGGGACTTCACCTTCTCCTCGATGCCGTACGCCTCGAGGCACGACCCACACTCGTCGAGGTGCCTCTGCAGCCGCGCCCGCGACGCCTCATCGCATTCACGGTCCAGCATCAGCCAGACGTCCGCGATGACGGCGGAGCAGTCGAGCTGCTCGAATTCGTCCTGCTCGCTCACCGAGAAACCTCCTGCTCCGCGCTCACTGCACTGTCGCCGGGCACGTCGTCGGTGCCCCCACGGTTGAATCCACGTTCGCGTGCGACGTCGGCGAGCAGACCTCGGAGCTGCTTGCGCCCACGGTGCAGTCGCGACATCACGGTCCCGATCGGGGTGCCCATGATCTCGGCGATCTCCTTGTAGGGGAACCCCTCGACGTCGGCGTAGTAGACGGCCATCCGGAACTCCTCCGGCAGGGCCTGGAGTGCTTCCTTGATGTCGTCGTCGGGCAACGCGTCCAGAGCCTCGACCTCGGCGGACCGCAGACCGGTCGACGAATGTTCCGCCGTCGCCGCCAGCTGCCAGTCGGTGATCTCGTCGGTGGGGTACTGCGCGGGCTGGCGCTGCTTCTTGCGGTACGAGTTGATGTACGTGTTCGTGAGAATCCGGTACAGCCACGCCTTGAGGTTGGTGCCCTCGCGGAACGAACGGAACGCCGTGTAGGCCTTCACGTACGTCTCCTGCACGAGGTCCTCGGCGTCCGCCGGGTTTCTGGTCATCCTCAGAGCAGCGCCGTACAGCTGATCCAGAAGTGGGAGCGCGTCCCTTTCGAAACGCGCGATCAACTCGTCCTGTGGCTCGGCCTGGTCTGCCGTCGGACGGTCATGTTCCTGCACGCTGATCCCTTCGGTCGCCGTGGGCGTCAACGTTACCGCCAACTGCAGACGCGACGTGGGCTCCATCACCGAGGACATCACGATACGGACCACTCCCTTCGATGCACTGTTGTTCTGCAGGTACCAACACACCTCTCGTCCGGTGTGTTCCCGACCGCGTGGCAGAGTGTCTGTCCATGGCCGGAACTGCCACTCCCGCGACGAAGCTGCTCGTGAAACACCGCGTCGACCACACCGTGCACAGCTACGCGCACGATGCGCGGGCGGAGTCGTACGGTTCGGAGGCCGTCGACGCCCTGGGCGAGACGGTCGGCGTCACCGCCCATCAGGTGTTCAAGACGCTGGTGATCAAACTCGACACCGGCAAGCTGGCTGTGGCGGTCGTGCCGGTGCCGGAGAAATTGTCGCTGAAGGCGGCGGCCGCGGCGCTGGGCGCGGGCAAGGCCGTGATGGCGGACCGTACCGAGGCGGAGCGCTCCACCGGGTACGTCTTCGGGGGCATCTCACCGCTCGGACAGCGCAAGGCACTCCCGACGGTCGTCGACGCGTCGGCGCTCGACTGGGACCGGGTGCTGTGCAGCGCCGGCAGGCGCGGACTCGAGATCGAACTCGCCCCCGCCGACCTGGTGCGGCTCAGCGGAGCCGTCACCGCTGCGGTCACAGCAGGCTGATCTGCTCCCCCACCTGCGCCTCGTCACGACCGGTTGCATCGGGGTCGAGGAGTTCCGGTCCGTTGTTCTTCACGCTGTTGACCAGCGTGGACACCCGCCGGACGGTGATGTCGGCGATGGCGTCGGGTGACACCTCGAGCAGATCCGTCGACGCGGGATGCTCGGGATCGAGCCACGCGGACCAGCGCTCGCGGGGCATCACCAGCGGCATCCGGTCGTGCACGTTCTCGAGCTGGGCGGCTGAGTCGACCGTGATGATGCTGCAGCTCAGGACCGGGGGCGACTCCGCGACCGCAGGATCGTGCCAGACCGACCACAGTCCGGCCATGTACAGGCGCGAGCCGTCCTCCGGCGACATGTAGTACGGAATCTTCTTCATCTTCTTCGCCTTACCCGACTTCTTCCCGGCGGCCGCCGCATCGACCTCGGTCTGCCACTCGTACCAGCCGTCCATCGGAACGAGGCAGCGCTTGTATGCGAACGCGTTCCGGAAGGCCGGTTTGTTGTCGACCGAATCCGCTCGCGCGTTGAACAGCACCGGCCCTTTGCCGAGCTCCTTCGTCCACGACGGCACGAGCCCCCACCGCATCCGCCGGATCCGCCGGGCGTCGTGGCGATCGACCACTGTCAGGACCTGCGTGGTGGGCGCCACGTTGAAGTCGGGCGGACTCTCCTCCTCGCCCGCCTCGTTGATCGCATCGAGGTCGGCCGCGAGTGTCGCCGGATTCGCAGTGGTCGCATACCTGCCGCACATGCCCACCAGAGTGGCACGAACCACCGACACCCGCGACACGCCGCCCAGCCCGCCCGGCGACCCGCCCGATAGGCGAAGATGGAGACCGTGAGCCTGAGCCTGTGGAACGCCCCCCGTGCCGAAGCGCCCGTCGTCGCGACGGTCGCCCTTCCCGGATCGAAGTCGATCACCAATCGCGCGCTGATCCTCGCCGCACTCGCGGACGGTCCGTCCACCCTCACCGGGGCACTGCGCAGCCGGGACACCGACCTCATGATCGATGCCCTCCGCACGCTCGGCATCAGCATCGAGACGGTCGATGCCGACACGACGCTGCGGGTCACCCCCGCACAGCTCCAGGGTGGTGCGGTCGACTGCGGCCTGGCCGGGACCGTCATGCGGTTCCTTCCTCCGGTCGCGGCGCTCGCGAGCGGAACGGTTCACTTCGACGGGGACGAGCAGGCGCGGACCCGGCCCCTCGACACGATCCTCGACGCGCTGCGCGGTCTCGGCGCGGACATCGACGGCGACTCCCTCCCGTTCACGGTCCGCGGTGCGGGCTCGCTGCGCGGTGGGCGGGTCACCATCGACGCGTCCGGCTCGTCACAGTTCGTCTCCGGGCTGCTGCTGTCGGCGGCCGCGTTCGACGAGGGCGTCACCGTGCATCACGACGGCAAGACGGTCCCGTCCATGCCGCACATCGACATGACGGTCGAGATGCTGCGCAAGTCGGGCGTCGAGGTCACGACCCCGGCGACGGGCGGGGAGGCCGACACGTGGCGGGTGAGCCCCGGCGTCGTCCGGGCCGTCGACCGGGCGATCGAACCCGACCTGTCCAATGCCACCGCCTTCCTGGCCGCCGCCGCCGTCACCGGCGGCGAGGTGACCGTTCCCCTGTGGCCGAGCAGGACGACGCAACCCGGCGACGCGATCCGGGAGATCCTCCTGGCGATGGGCGCGGACGTCCGGCTGGACGGCGCGGACCTCACCGTCCGCGGTCCGCAGCAGCTGACCGGCATCGACATCGACTTGCACGACGTGGGCGAACTCACCCCGACCGTCGCGGCGCTCGCCGCACTCGCGGACGGTCCGTCGCACCTGCGGGGCATCGCGCACCTGCGCGGCCACGAGACCGACCGGCTGGCCGCACTCGCACACGAGATCAACTCGCTGGGCGGAAACGTCACCGAGACCGAGGACGGCCTCACGATCGTCCCGGCAGCCCTGCACGGTGGAACGTGGCGCTCCTACGCCGACCATCGGATGGCGACCGCGGGCGCCATCGTCGGACTGCGGGTCGACGGCATCCAGATCGAGGACGTCGGCACCACCGCCAAGACCCTGCCCGGCTTCGAGAACCTGTGGGCCACAATGCTGTCCGCAGCCGCGGGCACCGAGCGGAAGGCGAGCTTCTGAGTCGCAGGCAGTACGACGAGTCCGACGTCCGGGTGCGCCCGGGCCGAGGAACGCGCCCGCGCACGAAGACCCGGCCGGAGCACCTCGCCGCGGAGTCGGCGATGGTCGTCTCGGTCGACCGCGGCCGGTGGGGTTGCGTGCTGGGCGGCGACCCCGAGCGTCCCCTCGTCACCATGCGCGCCCGGGAACTGGGTCGCACGCCCATCGTGGTGGGCGACGAGGTGAGCGTCGTCGGTGACCTGTCCGGCAAGCCCGACACCCTGGCGCGGATCGTGCGGGTCGCCGAACGCTCCACGGTGCTGCGACGCACCGCCGACGACACCGATCCGTACGAGCGGATCGTCGTGGCCAACGCCCAGCAGCTGCTGATCGTCGTGGCGCTCGCAGACCCGCCGCCACGGACGGGATTCGTCGAACGTGCCCTCGTCGCCGCGTACGCGGGCGGGCTGAGTCCCATCGTGTGCCTGACGAAGAGCGATCTCGAGCCGCCCGAGGAGTTCGCGAGCGCGTTCGCCGACCTCGACGTTCCCGTCGTGGTGGCCGGTCGCGACGATCCGGTCGACGAGGTGCTGTCGATGCTGTCGGGCCGGCTCACCGCGCTGATCGGCCATTCGGGGGTCGGGAAGTCGACTCTCGTCAACCGCCTCGTGCCCGACGCCGATCGGGCCGTGGGCGTGGTCTCGGGCGTCGGCAAGGGCAGGCACACGTCCACGCAATCGGTCGCACTGCCGCTTCCGACGGGCGGCTGGGCGATCGACACTCCCGGCATCCGGTCGTTCGGACTGGCCCACATCTCCCCGGAGAACGTGGTGGCCGCGTTTTCCGATCTGGCCGCGGCCATCGAGGACTGCCCGAGAGGGTGTACCCACCTCGGCCCGCCCGCGGACCCGGAATGCGCGCTCGACCAGCTGGAGGGCAAGGCCGCCAAACGCGTCGACGCGGTCCGTCACCTCCTCACGGCCATCGCGTCCAACGAAGCCTGGTGAGGGACGAACCGCGTCTGTAGCGGAACTTTCCAGCGGAACTTTCTAGCGGGACAGCAGCGCGCGGAGACCGCGGCGCTTGCGGGTGCGCTTGATCGCGGTACTCAGCCCCTGACGGCGGCCGGTCACGGGATCGATTGTCGCCGTGGTGTTTCCACCGAACTTGCGCTCCGATGCCGTCTCCGGTGCGTCGTCCGCGGTCGCCTTGAGATACTTGTTCGGCAGCGACAGCTTGGCGATGGTGCGCCACGACTTCCCGTACTGCACGAGGAAGGGGCCGGTCGTGTACGGCAGGTCGTACTTGTCGCACAGTTCCCGCACCCGCACAGCGATCTCCGCGTAGCGGTTGCTCGGCAGGTCGGGGAACAGGTGGTGCTCGATCTGGTAGCTGAGGTTGCCGGACATGAAGTCCATCAGCTTGCCGCCCTCGATGTTCGCGCTACCGAGCATCTGCCGCAGGTACCACTGGGGCTGCGTTTCCTTGTCGATGTCCGCCTTGGTGAACTTCTCGGCGCCGTCCGGGAAGTGCCCGCAGAAGATGATCGCGTTGGTCCACACGTTGCGGATCATGTTCGCGGCGATGTTGGCGGTGAGCGTGCTCTTCCACGCGGGACCCGTGACCGCGGGGTGGATGACGTAGTCCTTGAGGATCTGCTTGCCGACCTTCTCGCCGACCTCGCGGAGCTTGCGCTGGGTCTCCTCGCTCGGCACGCGCCCCTTGGCGACCTTGCCGAGTTCGAGATGCTGCGCCGCGATTCCGTACTCGAAGAACAGCGCGAGCAGCGTGTTGTACAGGAGATTGCCGGTGTTGAACGGCTTCCACCGCTGGTCGCGCGTGACGCGCAGCAGTCCGTATCCCACGTCGTCGTCCATGCCGAGGACGTTGGTGTACTTGTGGTGAATGTAGTTGTGCGTCTGCTTCCAGTGAGCGGACGGACCCGTCACGTCCCACTCCCACGAGGTGGAGTGGATCTCGGGATCGTTCATCCAGTCCCACTGGCCGTGCATCACGTTGTGGCCGAGTTCCATGTTCTCGATGATCTTCGACAGCGAAAGCATGGCCGTGCCCGCCAGCCAAGCGGGACGCCGCTTGCTCGCGAAGAGAACGGCTCGGCCACCGATTTCGAGGGAACGCTGCAGTCTGATCGTGTTTCGCACGTACCGCGCGTCACGCTCCCCGCGGGACTCTTCGATATCGCGCCGGATCGCATCGAGCTCGCGTCCGAGCGACTCGATGTCGGCTTCGGTGAGATGTGCGTATTCCTTGACGTCTGCAATCGCCATGGGGGACCTCCTCCTGGCTGGGTCGACAGTTCACACCCGTGGGCGCTGACTCGACCTACCGTACCGTAAGTTACGACACCGTAGGTTACCTGAGTGTAGGTGTGAGTGAAATCACCGTCGGCGTCGCGGAATCCTGGCCTCCGCGCGGGCGCGCAACGCCGACAGCAGACCCCGCCGCTGCCCCGTGACGGGATCCGTACGCAACGTCTCGACCATGGCGGCACCCGCATCACGGGCGTCACGGAACTTGCGTTCGGAGGACGTCTCCGGGGCGTCGTCCGCCGTCGCCCGCAGGAACCGGTCGGGCAGCGCGAGTTTGTGGATCGTGCGCAGAGCCAGCAGGTACTGCTTGGCGAGCGAACCCGTAGTGTACGGCAGGTCGTACTTCTCGCACAGCGCCCGGACCTTCACCGCGATCTCCGGGTACCGGTTGCTCGGCAGGTCCGGGAACAGGTGATGCTCGATCTGGTAGCTGAGGTTCCCGCTCATGAAACCCATGACCTTGCCGGAATCGAAATTCGCGCTGCCGAGCATCTGCCGGAGATACCACTCGTGCCGGGTCTCGTTCTCGTATTCGTCCACCGTGAACTTCTCGGCACCGTCCGGGAAGTGCCCGCAGAAGATCACCACATAGGCCCACAGATTCCGCACGAGATTGGCGGTGGCATTGGCCGTGAGCGTCGACTTCCACGCCGGCCCCGCGAGCACCGGGAACAGGAGGAAGTCCTTGCCGACCTGGCGGAAGATCTTGCGACCGAAATCCTTGTTGGCCTGGGAATTGAGCTGCCCCTTCTCCGCACCCTCGAGCTCGGCAGCGAACGTGAGGTCGTGGAGCGCAATCCCCCACTCGAACGTGGCGGCCAGGATGATGTTGGCGAAGGGCTGCAGCAGATTGATCGGCCGCCACTCCTCGTCGCGGGTCATCCTGAGGATGCCGAACCCCACATCGGAATCCATTCCCACGATGTTGGTGAACGTGTGGTGGGAGTAGTTGTGCGCCCGCTTCCAATGCTCCGAGGGGCCCGTCTGATCCCACTCCCACGACATGGAGTGGATCTCCGGATCGTTCATCCAGTCCCACTGGCCGTGCATCACGTTGTGGCCGAGTTCCATGTTCTCGATGATCTTCGAGAGGGACAGCATCGCGGTGCCCGCGAGCCACGCCGGGCGGTAGCGGCTTCCGAACAACGCAAGCCGGCCACCGAGCTCCAACAGCCGTTGCGCCCTGATGGCCCGGCGGATGTAGCGGGCGTCGCGAACGCCCCGCGAATCCTCCACGTCGAGCCGGATCGCATCCAACTCACGCCCGAGCGATTCGATGTCCGCTTCGGTCAGATGCGCGAACTCTTTGATGTCGGTGATCGCCACCGTGCTCCTCCGTCTGGTGAGAGTCCGAGAATAGCGGAGTCAGGTGAACAACACGCTCACGCTTACGCGTCGAGCGTGCAGTCCCCTGCCGCCGCGGAGATACAGGTCTGGACTCGGTCACCTTCGGCGTGCTGCTTGCCCGACCTCAGGTCGATGGCATGCCCAGCGAGAATCGGCACGACACAGGTCTGGCAGATACCCATCCGGCAGCCGAACGGCATCAGTGCCCCGACCTTCTCACCGGCCTCGAGGAGAGTGGTCGCACCGTCGATCGACACGGTCTTGTCGGCCTTGGCGAACGTCACGGTCCCGCCCTCGCCGGACGTGTCCGCGCGGGAGACGGCGAACCGCTCGAGGTGCAACTTGTTCTCGATGCCCTCGTCGCGCCACAGCGTCTCGATCTCGTCGAGCATCGGCAGCGGGCCGCAGGCCCACGTCTGCCGTTCACGCCAGTCCGGGCACACCTCGTCGAGCGAGGACAACGCGAACTTGCCCTGACTGCGGGTGAGCTGGATCTTGCACCGGAAGTCGTCGTGCTCCTCGTGGAGCTGGGTGAGCTCGTCGGCGAACATCACGTCGGCGTCGGTGGGCGCCGAGTGGACGTGGAAGACGTCGGGAAGCTGACCGCGCCGGTTCATCGTGCGCAGCATCGCCATCACGGGCGTGATGCCACTGCCCGCGGTGAGGAACAGGATCCGCTCCGGCGGCGGGTCGGGCAGCGCGAAGTTGCCCGTGGGGGTCGCGAGCCGCACGATCGTCCCCGAGGGCACACCGTTGACGAGGTGACTCGACAGGAATCCCTCGGGCATCGCCTTGACGGCGATGGAGATGAGCTTGTCGTCCCAGTTCGGCGGCGAGGTGAGCGAGTACGAGCGCCAGTGCCAGCGTCCGTCGATGTGCAGACCGATCCCGATGTACTGGCCGGGCTCGTAGTCGAAATCGAATCCCCAGCCCGGCTTGATGACGATCGTGGCCGAGTCCGCGGTCTCCGCGCGCACCTCCACGATCTGTCCACGCAGTTCGCGAGCCGACCACAGCGGGTTGGCCAGGTGCAGGTAGTCGTCGGGCAGCAACGGCGTCGTGAGCCGTGCCGCCGCGCCACGCAACCAATTGAGCTTGGACCGCTTGGCGGGCACGACCGCTGCTGCGGGCGCCTCGATCCAATCCTTCAGACCCATCCGACCTCCACCTTTTCCGTCATGACCTACGCTACCGTAGGTTATCAAGTTACGGTACCGTAGGTTACCCCAAGGTAAGAGGACGTACCGGTCAGAGTAGTTCGAGCAGGAACGGAAGCTCCTGAGTGGCGTACCACGCCAGCACATGATCCTCCGCGTCACCGAGAACGAACTCTGCGTCGGGGTCCCCGAGATCCGCCTCGTCGATCGCCGACACGGCCCGCTCGATGTCCGGCTCCGCCTCCGCCAGATCCACGTGCACGGACGCGACCGTGCCGATCGTCACCGGACCGGGCAACCGGACCACGGCGTCGTCGAGGTCCGGCCGCGGCGTCACGTCGTCCACGTCCGCGGCGACCACGGCGCGACGGAACCGAACCCCGTCGCTCCCGCTCTCCCCCACCCGGCCCGCGATCAGTCGCAGCGAGGCCCGGGCGGCCTCGGCCATCGCGACCTCGGCCAGTTCCTCGTCGTCGCCCGACGAGTACGCCTCGCGGAGCGTGGGGGTGACGGCGAACGCGGTACGGCTCATCGGATCGAACTCCCGGTCGGTGAGGAGCCGCTGGAGGATCTCGATCGTCGCGGGAACGTATACCCTCGTCATGCGGCACCCGTCATTCGCACCGCGGACTTCTCACCGGCTGGCATCCAACAACTCCTCGAGAGATTCGTACAGCAGCGCCGCCACCACGTCCACGTCGGCCATGGCGTCACGGTCTGCATTCAAACCGTAGTAGACGTTGCCGTCGTAGGACGTCAGGCCGATGCTCAAAGTCTGGTTTTTCAGCAGCGGCGACACCGGATACATCTCGAGCATCCGCGCTCCCCCGACGTACAGCGGCAGCTGCGGACCCGGCGCGTTGGTGATCATCAGATTGAACATTCGCTGCGAGAAACTGCTCGCGACACGGGCACTCATCGCGTGCAGCGTGGCCGGCGCGAATCCCGACAAACGCACCAGGGTCTCCGCGGTGACCCGCTGACTCTGCTTCGCGTGCGCCTCCATCGCATGCGCCACGTGCGACAGCCGCACCACGGCATTCGGTTCCCCGACCGGCAGGTCGATGAGGAACGACGACACCATGCTCCGCGGATCCGCCCACTCGTCGCGGCGTGACGCCTCGTCGTCGGCCTCGGGATCCGTCGCGTACACGGACATCGGGACCATGGCCCGGACCGTGGTCGACTCGGCCACCGGCTCGCCGCGGGAGAGCAGCCAGTACCGCATCGCACCCGACACGACCGCGAGGATGACGTCGTTGACCTCACACCCGTACTGCGCGCGGATCTTCCGGTAGTCACCCAGTTCGGTCTTGACCACCGCGAAGCGCCGATTGCGGGAAATGGTCGCGTTCAGCGGACTCGCCGGCGCCACCTGCGTGGCGGTGCGCACGACGGCGGCCACCTTGCCGACGGCGCGCACTGTCTCGCCGAGCGCAGACGCCATGTCACCCAACGTCATCCGCAGCGCCGCCAGCCCTTCGCCCGGCCGCGCCACCATCTCCGCCAGCGCCCCGGCGATGAGGGTGGACTCACTGGGGGCGGGGCTCGGCATCCACAGTTCCTCGGCCATGGGCCGCCGGGTCTTCGCCGGGTCCAGGATCACCTGGCCGATCTCGAGCGCCGTCTCGCCGTCGACCAGCGAGGAATGGGACTTCGTGAAGATGGCGAAGCGATTGTTCGACAACCCCTCCACCAGGTACATCTCCCACAGCGGTCGCGTGTTGTCGAGCGGCCGCGACGTGAGCCGCGCGACCAGATCGTGCAACTGGGCATCCGATCCCGGCTTCGGCAGCGCCGACCGCCGGACGTGGTACTCGATGTCGAAGTCCTGGTCGTCCACCCACACCGGCCGCGACAGTCCCAGCGCCACCTCCCGCACCTTCTGCCGGTAGCGGGGCACCAGGCTCAGCCGTTCTTCGACGAGGCTCAGTAATTCCTCGTAGGACAACCCGTTTCGCGGCTTGCGGAAGATCGCGAGCGACCCCACGTGCATCGGCGTGCTGCTCGCCTCGAGAAAGTAGAACGACGCGTCCTGCGTAGTCAGTCTCGTCACCATGTCGGCGCCTGTCCCCCTTGCATCCCGTCTCGATCGACCTCGAGAAGTATCGCTATCTCGTCCGCGGTGGCGCCGCCGTCGACGTGGTGGATACCCACCATCCCGACGGCCACCGCACCCCGGACATTGACCGACAGGTCGTCGACGAAGATACAGTCCCCCGGGGCCAGACCGAGCGCGTCGGCCGTCAGCCGGTAGATCCGCGGATCAGGTTTGGCGACACCGACATCCCCGGACAGCACGACCTGATCGACCAGCCGGCCGTCACCGAGTTCCCGCAGCCACTGCGCGCCGGGACCACCGGGATCGTTACTGAGGATCGCGGTACGCACCCCACGAGTCCGGGCACCGGCGAGGACGGACGACAGGCCGTCCATGTCCGAACCGGGACCCGCGAGAACTCCTCCGAAGTCCAATATCAATCCCCGCACGTCCCCACCCTAGGGTCCGCTCACCGGTTCGGCGACACGACGACGGGATCCGTGCGAGTATGACCGCTACGACGGCCGTCTCATGCCGAAACCGGGGGGTAAGAAATGAGTGAGTCCTACACGTTCCTGTCACGGGTGCCGCGCTTCGAGCCGGCCGCCGGTGACGTCCCCGCACCACCTCTGCCGGGGCGTTCGGCGGTGCCGTCGGGCGGGCGGCACGCGGCCGGGCGCGGCAGGCACCGCTCGTCGCCCCACTCGGGGGCGTCGCCACGCACCGCCGCGACGCAGCCGGGAACTCTGCCTCTTCCGTCGCCGGACGTCCAGCGATTCACCGAGCAGGCGTTCCGGCTGGTCCTCGAAGTGCTGGATCGGCGCCGCAACGTGCGGCAACTGCGGCCGCTGGTGACGCCGTCGCTCGTCGACGTCGTGCGCACCCTCGCGCTGTCGGAGTCGCGTGCCCGGCGACTCGGTGTCGCGACGCTCGTCCGCGTACACCTGCGCGCGGTGGAGCCGTGCGCGTTCGAGGCCTTCGGCACCTACGGCCGGGGACCGCGGATCTTCGTGATCGCAGCCCGTGTCGAACAACAGTCCGACACGGGCTGGACCGTCACCTCGCTGGTGATCGGCTGATCGACTCCCGCGGTCAGCGCTTGCGCTTGGTCCGCGGGGCCTTCTTGCCCTTCGACTGCGACCGCGCGGCCTCCCGCCGCTGACGACGGGTTCCGGCGTCGGCGGCATCGTCCGACTCGGCCGCTCCGCGGCGGCTGAGCTGCGCGTTGCCGTCCTCGGCAGGCCCGGAGTAGGTGAGCCCGCGGGGCTCGCCGTCGTCCAGCCCCTTCGCGCGGAGGGCGGACGGCGCCGCTGTGCCCTGCGCCTGCTGCGCCGCCTCCTGGGTCGGCAGTGGCCGCGGCGCGGCCGGAGCGGGCGAGGCCGACGCCGTCGCCGCTGCGGAAGCCGCGGTGACGCTGACGCCCGGGGCCTGCGCCGCCTGCGGGGCGGCCGCCTCGACCTGAAGGTTGAACAGGAATCCGACCGACTCCTCCTTCAGACCCTCGAGCATGCCGCCGAACATGTCGAAGCCTTCGCGCTGGTACTCGACGAGCGGATCACGCTGGGCCATCGCCCGCAGGCCGATGCCTTCCTTGAGGTAGTCCATCTCGTAGAGGTGCTCGCGCCACTTGCGGTCGAGCACGCTCAGCAGGACCCGTCGCTCCAGTTCGCGCATCGATCCCTCGCCGGCGACACCGTCGATCTCGGCCTCGCGCCGGGCGTAGGCGTCGTGTGCGTCCTTCAGCAGGGTCTCGCGCAGCTCGTCGGCGGTGATGTCGTTGGTCTCACCGTCGTCGCTGTCGCCGACCAGTTCCTTGTAGTCGACGCCGACCGGGTACAGCGTCTTGAGGGCCGTCCACAGTTGTTCGAGATCCCAGTCCTCGACGTATCCCTCGGCGGTGGCGCCGTCGACGTAGGCGGTGACCACGTCGGTGATCATCTTCTCGACCTGGCCCTCCATGTCCTTGCCCTCGAGGATCTGGCGGCGCTCGTTGTAGATGACGGTGCGCTGCTGGTTCATCACCTCGTCGTACTTGAGGACGTTCTTGCGGATCTCGAAGTTCTGCTGCTCGACCTGCGTCTGAGCGCTCTTGATGGCCTTCGAGACCATCTTCGCCTCGATGGGAACGTCGTCGGGCAGGTTGAGCCGGGTCATGATCGACTCGAGCGCCGCGCCGTTGAACCGTCGCATCAACTCGTCGCCGAGCGACAGGTAGAACCGCGACTCACCCGGATCGCCCTGACGGCCGGACCGGCCGCGCAACTGGTTGTCGATACGCCGGGACTCGTGCCGCTCGGTGCCGAGGACATAGAGTCCGCCCGCCTCACGAACCTTGTCCGCGTCGGCCTTGACCTCGGCCTTGACCTGGTCGAGGACGTCGTCCCACGCCGCCTCGTAGTCGTCGGGCGTGTGGACGGGGTCGAGCCCCTGCTTGCGGAGCGCGATGTCCGCGATGATGTCGGGGTTGCCGCCCAGCACGACGTCGGTACCGCGACCGGCCATGTTGGTCGCCACGGTGACGGCGCCCGACCTGCCGGCCTCGGCGATGATCTGGGCTTCCTGCTCGTGGAACTTCGCGTTCAGCACATTGTGCGCCACGCCGCGCTTGGTGAACTGCTTCGACAGGTACTCGGACCGCTCGACGCTGGTGGTACCGATCAGAACGGGCTGGCCCTTCTCGTGGCGCTCCACCACGTCGTCGACGACGGCGTCGAACTTGGCTTCCTCGGTCTTGTAGATCAGATCGCCGTTGTCGACGCGGACCATCGGCCGGTTGGTGGGAATCGGGATGACGCCGAGGTTGTAGATCTGGTGCAGCTCGGCAGCCTCGGTCTCGGCCGTACCCGTCATGCCCGACAGCTTGTCGTAGAGACGGAAGTAGTTCTGGAGTGTGATCGTGGCGAGGGTCTGGTTCTCGGCCTTGATCTCGACCTTCTCCTTGGCCTCGATCGCCTGGTGCATGCCCTCGTTGTACCGGCGGCCGACGAGGACGCGGCCGGTGAACTCGTCGACGATGATCACTTCGCCGTCGCGGACGATGTAGTCCTTGTCCTTGGTGTAGAGCTCCTTGGCCTTGATGGCGTTGTTCAGGTAGCTCACGAGCGGCGAGTTGGCGGCCTCGTACAGGTTGTCGATGCCGAGCTGGTCCTCGACGAGCTCGACGCCGGCCTCGTGGACGCCGATGGTGCGCTTGCGGATGTCGACCTCGTAGTGCACGTCACGCTTGAGCAGCGGCGCGATGCGCGCGAATTCCGCGTACCACTTGCTCGAGGCGTCGGCGGGGCCGGAGATGATGAGGGGGGTCCGGGCCTCGTCGATGAGGATGGAGTCGACCTCGTCGACGACGGCGAAGCTGTGACCGCGCTGGACGAGATCGTCCAGGGAGTGCGTCATGTTGTCGCGCAGGTAGTCGAACCCGAACTCGTTGTTGGTGCCGTATGTGATGTCGGCCGCATAGGCTGCGCGACGCTCGGCGGGCGACATGCCGGACAGGATCACGCTGGTGTCGAGGCCGAGGAAGCGGTGGACACGGCCCATCCACTCGGAGTCGCGCTTGGCGAGGTAGTCGTTGACCGTGACGACGTGCACGCCGTCTCCGGCGATCGCATTGAGGTACGCGGGCAACACGCAGGTCAGGGTCTTGCCCTCACCCGTCTTCATCTCGGCGATGTTGCCGAAGTGGAGGGCGGCGCCGCCCATGATCTGCACGTGGAAGTGCCGCTGGTCAATGACCCGCCAGGACGCCTCGCGGGCGACCGCGAACGCCTCGGGCAGCAGCTCGTCGAGCGTCTCGCCGTCGCGGTAGCGGGCGCGGAACTCCTCGGTCTTCGCGCGGAGTTGCTCGTCGGTCAGGTCTTCGACCTCGGGCGACAGCGAGGAAACGTGGTCGGCGATGTGCTTGAGCCGCTTGACCATGCGACCTTCACCAACACGGAGCAGCTTCGATAGCGACAGCGACGGCACAGTCTTGTTCGTCCTCAATCTTCGGCAGTGGATGGGTGACACACAAAATCCGGCCGGAGGTCCGAGAACCCCGGCCGGATTCCATGGTAGGCGCTTCCGCGATCGGACGAGTAGACCGACCGCTCGGATCGTCAGGCGGAACGGGAGTACATCACGCCAGACGGATCAATCCGTAGTCGAACGCGTGCCGCCGGTAGACGACGGTCGCCTTGTCCGACTCCTTGTCGTGGAACAGGAAGAAATCGTGTCCTACCAGCTCCATCTCGTACAAAGCATCGTCGACGGTCATCGGCGTGGCCTTGTGTTCCTTGGTACGCACGACATGACCCGGTGTGTGCTCGTCCGGCATCTGACCGTCCAGGGAGATGTCGGGACTGATGCCGAGACTGTCGTCCTCGGCGAGTGCGGCGGTGGCCTCCGCCACCGACACCGGGGTCTTTTCCCCGTAGTGGACCTTTTTGCGGTCCTTGGTGCGGCGGAGCCTGCTCTCGAGCTTGGCGGTCACCGACTCGAATGCTGCATAGAAGCTGTCGGCGCATGCCTCGGCTCGGGCTACCGGCCCCTTGCCTCGGGCAGTGATCTCGACGCGCTGGCAGTTTTTCCTCTGGCGTCGATTGGGTTCGTGGTGAAGTTCGACATCGAACAGAAATATGGAGGGATCGAAGCGCTCGAGGCGCGACAGCTTCTCGGAGACGTACACGCGGAAGTGGTCGGGTACCTCGACGTTGCGTCCCTTGACGACGATCTCGGCGTTGGGGGTATCCGTCTTCTCTTGTGCATCCGTTGTGCGGTCGTCGACGAAAACCGAGGCTTGCGAAGGGGTCGTCACTCGTACCTCCCGATTACGGCCCCGCCCCTTGATGGGCGGCGGCGAGTTTGAGCAATGCCGGAAGGGGGTCCGCCCGGCACCAGGTTCGAAGTTCCACCTCCTACCTGTGTTTTCGGGTGTGTCCGCGACGCTAGTACGTAACGCGCGCGAGTGCCACTGTTCGGCAGAATTTCATCCGACACCCGCCACGACGACCACCGCGCTCACTCGGATACCCACTCGCGACAGCACCCGGACCGACTCGGCGGCGGTCGCCCCGGTGGTCGACACGTCGTCCAGCAGTACCACCGATACCCGTTGCAGTGCATCCGATTCCGACAATCGATGCCGTGCGAATCCGCGACCGCTGCGCGTCAACCGGACGCCACCCTCGAGGTTTACTCGACGTTGATCTGCGCTCAGTCCGACCGAATCGCGCACGGCGTGTCGCATCACGAGCGCGGGGCACACGCGTCTGCCTCCCACCGCGGCGACGGCGATCCGGGTGACGGGGTCGCCGCCGCGTGCACGGGCGGCCCGGGGACGCGTCGGAGCCGGCACCAGAACCACCGGGGCCACGTCCGGCGGGTCGAGTTCACCCCACTGCTGCAGACGGCCCAGAGCGCCCGCGACGGCGGATCCGAGGGGCGCAGCGAGATCACGCCGCCCGCGTTCCTTCGCGGCGATCACGGCCCGACGTCGGGCACCCGAGTACGGCCCGAGGGCCCACACCCCGACCCCGGGATCCACGCGGGGCCGGAGCAGCACGGGATCGTCGGCCAACTCCGTGGCGCAGCGGGCACACCACTGCGTGCCCGGCACACCGCACCCGCCGCATTCGGCGGGCAGGATCAGGTCGAGCAGACTCCGGAGGCCGGGCAGGGCGCGCATGCGGGCAGTATCGGCGACCGCACCGACAGCCTCAGCCCGGCAGGACCGGGATCGCCTTCACACCCGTCAACCCGGGGACCTCCCGCCAGTACCGGTCGCCCGCCGGATCGTTGTTGTTCAACTGGAACACCGCGCGGGAGTCGGCGACGAACTCCGTGGTCGTGGACGCGTCCACGGCCACCACCGGCGCGGTCAGGTTGCGGCTCGGCAGCGCGTCCATCCGCGAGCCGTCGACGGCCACCTGCACCACTGGGATGTCCGAGGCCGCGCGCGCGACGACGATCGTGTCGCTCGTGCTCCAGTCCAGCGACAGCGCCGGGCTGCCCAGACCGATCGCGACCGCACGGGGATTCGTCAACGCGTACTCACCGCCCGGCATCTGGGTGACGATCGCGAGGTAGACCTTGCCGTCGACGATCAGCGCCGCGCGCACCCCGTCGCGGGACAGCCGCAACTCGGTGATCGTGGCACCCAGCGCGGTGACGGCGCCGGCATCGACGTTGACCACCGACGTCCGGCCGGTTCCGGGCTCGCGCAACACCCGAATCACCGTGTTGCCGTTGACCGCTGCCCAGATCGCCGAATTGTCGGGTGCCCATGTCGGGCGGGTGATCGCGCCGCCTTCGAGCACCGACGCGGCACCGTCCTCGTATGCGCCGACCATCAGCGAACTCGCGGGTTCCGGGGCGGGACGCCCGGTGTCCGCGACCGCGGCGACCAGCTTTCCGTCCTGCGACAGCGCGAGCGAACGCATGTTGCGGGCCGAACCGAAGTACCCGGGCACCGGGGTGACGCCGGTCTCGGTGACGCTCACCATCGACCCCTCACGCAGCGCGTGCAGCCCCACGGTGGCACTCGAGGTCGCGAACGGATTCATCGACGCGACGTCCGCGGTGGTCCACCCGTTCGGGAACCGCTCGTCGAAGGGCTCGCCGTCGGCGAGCAGCACATACGGGCCCGAGATCTCCGCGTTGGCCAGCGTCCAGATCACCTGCGCCGCGAACAGCTGCTTCGCCTGCGCGTCCATGGGCGGCACGCCGGCGAAATCGATCCGGATGCCGCCGAGCCCCACCCCCACCTGCGCGGTGCGGCCGTCGGCCTTCGTGATCGGGCCCCGCACGGACACGCCGTCACCGAGCTCGTTGCGCACGGCCGGGGCGAGGGCGGCCTTCGGCCCGTCGATCAGCAGGCCGATCAGCTGCGACGCCATCTGGTCCTGGGCGCCCGACACCCAGCGCGGATCCGGCACGACCGTCGTCCCGGCCGGATCCAGGAAGTACAGCGATTTGCGCTGATAGGTGTTCAGGAACTGTGCCCGGTCCAGGATCACGCCGGCGGGGAGCTCGGAGATCCTCCACTCCCCGTCGAGTAGCTCGAGGCTGATCTTCGTCTCGAAGCTTCCCTCCTCCGCCACGTACAGTCCGCCGGGCTCGAGCTGCCCCACCTTGTTGGCGCGGATCGTGTACGTCGCCTTGTCGGCGGACCGGGTCTCCGGCAGCACGTCGACCTTGTCGACGATGGTCGCGCTGGCCGCGTCGTCCCAGCTGCCGGACACCCCGGCGGTGAGGAATTGGCGGGCCGCCAGATGCCGGTCGGTCGGGTCCGTGCTGGCCTTGAAGAAGTCGCGGAGCAGCAGGTCGGGTTCACGCCCCGGCGCGGGGGCCGCGACACTCGATCCCGGCGAGTCACGGTTGATCGTGCCGATCGCCTGCGGTGTGGAGGAATCCGGGAGGCTCGCGCACCCACTGACCGTCACGAGCACCGCCAGGACGATCGCTCCGCACACCGACCGCGACAGCAGGACGGATCGCCGGCCGGGCGTCACAGGTCCTGCTCCGGAAGGTGCGAACCGTCTCGGTCACCGACGTGCGCTCGCTCGCGCTTCCGGGGAACCGTGCGGGACTCGTCGGCCACCGTCTCCGGGCTCTCGTTGCGCACCGGCAACGTGGTGTCGCCCGGGACGGGCTGCCCTTGAACGTATTTCGCGGTTCCCGGTTTCAACGGCAGCGGGCTCGACACGACCTTGCGGCCCCGCACCCGCGGCAGCGTCAGCCGGAAGCAGGCGCCTTGGCCGGGTTCGCCCCACGCCTCGAGCCTGCCGTCGTGGAGATTCGCGTCCTCCACACTGATCGCGAGTCCGAGGCCGGTACCGCCCGACCGTCGCACACGCGACGGGTCGGACCGCCAGAACCTGTTGAACACCAGCTTCTCCTCGCCCGGCCGCAGCCCCACGCCCTGGTCGCGCACGATGAACGCCGCAGCGCTGTCGTCGGCGCGCAGGCGCAGCAGCACCGGTTTGCCTTCTCCGTGATCGATCGCGTTCGCGAGGAGGTTCCGCAGAATGCGTTCCACGCGACGCGGGTCCACCTCGGCCATGACTGCCTGATCGGGCAGGTCAACGATCAGTTCGGTCCCGCTCTCGCGCGCGAGGTGACGGACCGTCGAGATCGCCGCACGCGCACACATCCGGACGTCGAGTTGCTCGGCGGCCAGTTCCGCGACACCGGCGTCGTGCCTGCTGATCTCGAGGAGGTCGGCCAGCAACCCCTCGAACCGGTCGAGTTCGGCGACCAGCAATTCCGACGACCGCCGGAGCACGGGGTCGAGGTCGTCGCTGCCGTCGTGGATGAGGTCGGCCGCCATGCGCACGGTCGTCAGCGGGGTCCGCAGCTCGTGGCTCACGTCGGAGGTGAATCTCTTCTGGAGATTTCCGAACTCCTCGAGCTGGGTGATCTGTTTCGAGAGGCTCTCGGCCATCTCGTTGAAGGACATCGCCAGCCGGGCCATGTCGTCCTCGCCGCGCACCGGCATGCGTTCCTTCAGCCGGCCGTCGGCGAAGCGCACCGCGATCCGGGACGCCGACCGGATGGGCAGAACCACCTGCCGGGCGACGAGAAGCGCGATGGCCGCGAGCAGCACGGCGAGCACCGCACCACCCACCAGCAGCGTGCCGCGAACCAGCGACAGGCTGCGGTCCTCACTGGCCAGCGGGAACACGAGGTACAGCTCGAGCGTGGAGATCGCGGACGCGGTCGGGCTCCCGACGATCAGCGCCGGCCCCGAATAGCCTTCGGGATCGTTCACGGTGGCGAACTGATAGGCAACCTGACCGGCCTGGACGAACGCCCGCAACGATTCCGGGATCTGGTCCGCCGGACCGCTGGACGTCGGGGCCCGGGGGCCGTCACCGGGCACGATCAGCACGGGGTCGAACGTTCCCGCCGACCCCGACGCCTGACCGGCGTCGGGCTCCCGGTTCGTCAGCGCGGCCCGGGCACCGTCGAGCTGGGTGGTGGGCGAACTACTGTCGTCCGCGCCGGCCAACTGCCCCTCGACCGTGCTGCGGGCACGGTCCATCTCCTCGGTCGCCGCGTTGATCTTCGTTTCGAGCAGACGGTCGGTGATCTGACTCGTCAGCACGACGCCGAGCACGACGATGACGATGAGCGACAACGTCAACGTCGAGACGACGACCCTCAGCTGCAGCGAACGACGCCACGTGTGCGCGAGGGTATTGCTCAGTGAGTGACCCCACCGAAGGATCGGCGAAACGCGTCGGTTGACGCGACGCCGCCATCGGGAAACACCTGTCACGGCGGTCCGGCCTTGTAGCCGACCCCCCTGACCGTCAAAACCACTTCGGGATTTTCGGGATCAGTCTCGACCTTGGCCCGCAGACGCTGAACGTGCACGTTGACCAGTCGGGTGTCGGCTGCATGTCGGTAACCCCACACCTGCTCGAGCAGGACCTCACGGGTGAACACCTGTCGCGGCTTGCGCGCCAGAGCCACCAGGAGGTCGAACTCGAGGGGGGTGAGGGAGATCAGTTCTTCGCCCCGGCTCACCTTGTGGGCGGGGACGTCGATGACGATGTCGGCGATGCTGAGCAGCTCGGCCGGCTCGTCCTCGGTCCGGCGAAGCCGTGCCCGAACCCGCGCCACCAGCTCCTTCGGCTTGAACGGCTTCATGATGTAGTCGTCCGCGCCGGATTCCAATCCGAGGACCACGTCGACGGTGTCCGTCTTCGCGGTCAGCATCACGATGGGCACACCGGAATCGGCCCGCAGGACGCGGCACACGTCGATGCCGTTCATGCCGGGCAGCATCAGGTCGAGCAGCACGAGGTCCGGGCGTGTCTCCCGGACCGCGGTGAGCGCCTGGGTCCCGTCCCCCACCACATACGGATCGAATCCTTCGCCGCGGAGGACGATCGTGAGCATCTCCGCGAGCGCAGTGTCGTCGTCGACAACCAGAATCCTTGGCTTCATGTCCCTATCGTTGCATCTTCGGAGGCCGTAACAGCCCGTTCGCCGTTACGGCGTGCCGTGTTCTTTCTCGTCACGGCGTGCCGTGTCGTCACTCAAGAGTGCCAGGTTTTCGGCGAGCGTGACCGGATCGGTGTCCGGGGTGAGCACCCACCACGGCGAAATCCAGTCCTTCACGGCCAGCTCGCGGTACACCTCGCCGGTGCGTTCCTGCAGTCCACGGTCGCGTTCGTAGGCGTCCAGCGACCGGCTCGCATCCGCCGATTCGCGGCCGCGGGCGCGTTGCGCGGCGAGTGCCACGGGGACGTCGAGATACAGCTGCAGGTCGGGCCGAGGTAGCCCCAGCCGCTCGAATTCGAGGTTCTGCACCCAGCCCACGAACTCCCCGTCCGCCCCCTGATGCAACCGAGCTGCGCCGTACGCGGCGTTGGACGCCACATAGCGGTCGAGGATCACCAGGTCGTGTCCGGCGAGCAGCTCTCCGAGCTCTCCGACGGCACCGGACCGGTCCAGCGCGAACAACACGGCCATCGCGTGCACGGAGTCGCTGAGGTCGCCGTGCGCGCCCTTGAGCGCCTCGGACGCCAGATCCGCGTGCACGGACCTGCCGTACCGCGGAAAGTCGAGGGTGCCGACCGTCAGGCCCTGTTCGGTGAGGCGTGCCACCACTGCGCCGACGAGTGTTCGCTTGCCGGCGCCGTCCAGGCCTTCCAGCGCAATCAGTTTTCCCACGAGGAAGAAGGCTATCCCCCGGCCCGCCCGCGACGGGCCGGGGGACGCCGCAGCCTCTAGTAGCGGTAGTGCTCGGGCTTGAACGGGCCCTCGACGTCGACGCCGATGTACTCCGCCTGCTCCTTCGTGAGCTTGGTGAGCGTGCCACCGAGCGCCTCGACGTGGATCTTCGCGACCTTCTCGTCGAGGTGCTTCGGGAGGCGGTACACCTCGTTGTCGTACTCCTCCGGCTTCGTCCACAGTTCGATCTGCGCGATCACCTGGTTGGAGAAGCTGTTGCTCATCACGAACGAGGGGTGGCCGGTGGCGTTGCCGAGGTTCAGCAGGCGGCCCTCGGACAGCACGATGATCGAGTGGCCGTCCTTGAACCGGAACTCGTCCACCTGCGGCTTGATGTTGATGCGGGTGACCTCACCGGAACGCTCGAGGCCCGCCATGTCGATCTCGTTGTCGAAGTGGCCGATGTTGCCCAGGATGGCCTGGTGTTTCATCTGCTTCATGTGCTCGAACGTGATGATGTCTTTGTTGCCCGTGGACGTGATGACGATGTCGGCCCAGCCGATGGCCTGCTCGACCGTCTTCACCTCGAAGCCGTCCATCAGCGCCTGGAGGGCGTTGATGGGGTCGACCTCGGTGACCGCGACGCGGGCACCCTGTCCGCGCAGAGCCTCCGCGCACCCCTTGCCGACGTCGCCGTAACCGCAGACGAGCGCGGCCTTGCCGCCGATCAGCACGTCGGTGCCGCGGTTGATACCGTCGAGCAGCGAGTGCCGGGTGCCGTACTTGTTGTCGAACTTGCTCTTGGTAACCGAGTCGTTGACGTTGATGGCCGGGAACGTGAGTTCACCGGCGGCCGCGACCTGGTAGAGACGCAGGACACCGGTCGTGGTCTCCTCGGTGACGCCCTGTACCGACTCCGCAACCTTGGTCCACTTGGTCTTGTCCGCTTCGAGGGACTGACGCAGCAGGGCGAGGAACACCTTGTACTCGTCGGAATCCTGCTCGTCGTCGGTGGGCGGCACGACGCCGGCCTTCTCGAACTGCGCGCCCTTGAGGACGAGCATCGTGGCGTCGCCGCCGTCGTCGAGGATCATGTTCGCGGGCTTGTCGGCGTCCGGCCAGGTGAGCATCTGCTCGGCGGCCCACCAGTACTCCTCGAGCGTCTCGCCCTTCCACGCGAAGACCGGGGTGCCCTGCGGCTCCTCGGGCGTGCCGTGCGGGCCGACGACGATCGCGGCGGCGGCGTGATCCTGCGTCGAGAAGATGTTGCACGAGGCCCAGCGGACCTCCGCGCCCAGAGCGACGAGCGTCTCGATGAGGACGGCCGTCTGGATGGTCATGTGCAGCGAACCGGAAATGCGAGCGCCCTTGAGCGGCAGCACCTCTGCGTACTCGCGGCGAAGCGCCATCAGTCCCGGCATCTCGTGCTCGGCGAGCCGGATCTCCTTGCGGCCGAACTCGGCGAGCGAAAGGTCCGCCACCTTGAAATCGATCCCGTTTCGGCTCTCGGCCACGGGCGTGGTTGAAACTGAGGTCGTCATCTGCCTCTCCTGTTTGACTGCTGTTTCGGTCAAGGCTATCGGTACTGCGGCCCGAGGGTCACACTCACGTGAGGCTGCGCCGCGGGGCGGTCACTCCCGATCGGCCCCGTCGACCGCCTCGTCCACGAAAGGCCCCAGAAGAGCACCCAGATCCTCGGCGACGTTGGCCTCGGATTCGGGTGGCATCGAGATGTAGCTCATAGCGAGGCGCACGATGGCGCGGCTGAGAATCCCCGCGTCCGACGGGCTCGCCCGCACCCAGCACCGCTGGAAGACGTCGGCGAGCCGCGTGGACGCCCGCTCGATGATCGGCGCGCTCTCGGTCGTGATCAGACGCAGCAGATCAGGCTTGGTCTCGCCGCGCAGAAGTGACTGTACGAGCGGGTCGGACAGGCTGGCCGCGAAGAACGCGGTGAACCCGGAGAGCAGCGCGGCCCGACCTTCCCCGACGTTCGCCACGAGCGCCTCGTCGACGGCGTCGACCAGTTCGTCGGCCAGCCGGAGGGCGTACGCCTCCGCCAGCCCCTGCCGGGACTTGAACTCGTTGTAGAGCGTCTGCCTGCTCACCCCGGCGCCGGCCGCGACATCCGACATCGTGATGTCCGACCAGTCCTTCTCGAACAGGAGATCCCGCATCGCATCGAGCACCGACTGACGCAGCAGCAGGCGCGCAGCCTCCTGATAGGGCACCCGGACACGCGACGAAGTCATGGCCAAGACATTAGTGCCCGCCACCTCCGGGGTACTCGCCCGGTACTGCCGCTCCGGCACCCGGAGGTCGAAACCCGTTGCGTGTCAGACCTCGCCACGGCTTCGTCTCTCCATCATCGAGTGGCGGCGGCTGTAGGCGAAGTAGATGATCACGCCGAGCGCCATCCACACGATGAACCGGATCCACGTCTCGACGGACAGATTCACCATCAGCCACAGGCAGGCGAGGACGGCGAGGACGGGCACCCACGGGACCAGTGGGACACGGAATCCGCGGGGCAGGTCCGGTCGCGTCCGGCGCAGCACGATCACGCCGACCGACACGAGGACGAACGCGAACAGCGTTCCGATGTTGACCATCTCCTCGAGGGTGCCGATCGGGAAGATCCCCGCGAGCACCGCCACCACGACTCCGACGAGCACGGTGATCCGAACGGGTGTGCCGTGCTTGCCGGTCGGCGCGAGCCGCCTCGGCATCAGTCCGTCCCGGGACATGGCGAACAGCACCCGGGTCTGCCCGAGCATCAACACCATCACCACGGTGGTCAGGCCCGCGAGCGCACCGAACGAGATCAGGTTCTTCGCCCACGTGATCCCGTGGATGCCGAACGCGGTCGCCAGATTGGAACTGTCCCCGGCCAATTCGTGGTAGTCCACCATGCCGGTGAGCACCAGTGTCACCGCCACGTACAGGACTGTCACGATCAGCAGCGATCCCAGAATTCCGCGGGGCAGCGCCTTCTGCGGATCCTTCGTCTCCTCGGCGGTGGTGGCGACGATGTCGAAACCGATGAACGCGAAGAACACCAGGCTCGCCGCTGCCAGCAGTCCGTACCAGCCGAACGTGCTACCGCCGGCGCCCGTGACGTAGGAGAACAGGGACTGGTGGATGCCCTCGCCCGTGCTGCCCGCCTCGGACGGGGGAATGTACGGCGAGTAGTTGTCGGTATCGATGTAGAACGCGCCGACGACCACCACCACGAGCACCACGGCCACCTTGATCGAGGTGATCACGAGGGAGACCCGCGACGACAGCTTCGTGCCCGTCGCCAGTACGACGGTGATGATCGCGACGATGAGTACCGCACCCCAGTCGAACGTGACCGAGCCGATCTGCGCCACCGGCGTGTGGTTGCCGATCACCTCACCGAGATAGAGCGACCAGCCCTTCGCCACGACCGACGCGGCGAGCGCGAATTCGAGGATGAGGTCCCAGCCGATGATCCACGCGATCAGTTCACCGAACGTCGCGTAGGAGAACGTGTACGCGCTGCCCGCGACCGGAACGGTCGAGGCGAACTCGGCGTAGCAGAGCGCGGCGAGCCCGCACGCGATGGCGGCGATCACGAACGCCGCCGACACCGAGGGACCGGCGACGTTGCCTGCGGTGCGCGCGGTGAGCGTGAAGATGCCGGCACCGATGACGACGGCGACACCGAAGACGGTCAGGTCCCACGCCGTCAGATCCTTGCGGAGTTTGGTTTCCGGTTCGTCCGTGTCTCGGATCGACTGCTCGATCGACTTGGTGCGGAACAACCCGGTCGGCCTGCCGCCGAGGTGCGGTTCTCCACTGTCTTTGTCCTGGATGGCCACATCAGCCTCCTCAATCGAAAGTTGCCGTTCAGCCTATGCCTTCGGTTGCCCGGAACAGGTCGGGTTCGATGTAGATGCGGCGAGCCGCGGGGACGGCGTCACGCACTCGCGCCTCGGCCTCGTCGATGGCGTCGGCGACCGCACTGATGTCCGATCCTGCGGCCACGGCCACTTTCGCGGCCACGAGGATTTCCTCGGGTCCGAGGTACTGCGTCTTGCAATGGATGACGCGCTCGATCTTCTCGCCGTCGACGAGAGCGGCGAGAATGCGCGACTCCTCGTCGGCGGTCGCTCCTTCACCGATCAGCAGGCTCTGCATCTCGACGATGAGGATGATCGCGATGATTCCGAGCAGGGCGCCGATGCAGAGGGTGCCGACACCGTCCCACACCGGATCCCCGGTGAGCATCGTCAGTCCGACACCACCGAGCGCGAGAACCAGACCGACCAGTGCGCCGGTGTCCTCGAGCAGCACGACGGGAAGCTCCGGGCTGCGCGACGTGCGAATGAATCCCCACCAGCTCGCCTTTCCCTTGAGAGGGCGCGACTCCCGCGCGGCCGTGAGGAAGCTGAATGTCTCGAGTCCGATGGCGATCACCAGGATGACCACCGCCACGAGGGGCGACGTGAGTTCCTCGGGATGCTGGATCTTGTGGATGCCCTCGTAGATCGCGAACAGCGAACCGAGGCTGAACAACACGAGCGCGACGACGAACGAGTAGAAGTAGCGGCTACGCCCGTACCCGAACTGGTGCAGGTCGTCGGCGGCGCGTGCGGCCTTCTTCTGGCCGAGCAGGAGCAGGCCCTGGTTGGAGGTGTCGGCCACCGAGTGCACGGATTCCGCCAGCATGGATGACGAGCCGGTGATCAGGAAGCCGGCGAACTTGGCCACCGCGATACCAGCATTGGCGCCGAGCGCGGCGAGAATCGCCTTCTTCCCCCCATGAGCCGACAACTGACTTCTCCTCTCGGTCGCACACGACCCTCGCGACGGGCCGCGGAGCCCCTCCCGGATCAGGGCGGGTACAGGCTACGCGATCGGCGGGCCGACCCTCGCACTGAACAACTGGGCGCACTCGGTGCCCGCGGTCACCACCACTTCGGGGTCCTCGGCCGCGATCCAGACGGCGTTGCCCTGGGACAGTTCGAGGGCATCGGTTCCGCACCGCAACTCCACCGAACCCGAAGTGCACAGCAGAATGTGCGGTCCCTCCGAGTCGAGCCGGTGCTCCGTGGGGCCGTCCGGTGACAGGTCGATCCGCGCGAGAAAGAATTCCGGCGCCGGCGTGGAGTACACGAATTCGCCACTGCCCGGGCGCTCTTGCGCCTCCAGTATCGGAATGTCGACGGTGTCGAAGTCGAGGACGCGCAGCAACTCCGGAACGTCCACGTGCTTGGGCGTGAGTCCCCCGCGCAGCACGTTGTCGGAGTTGGCCATGATCTCGACGGCCATCCCGTGCAGGTAGGCGTGGAGGTTGCCCGCGGCGAGGTACAGGCCCTGCCCCGGTTCGAGGGTGACCCGGTTCAGGAGGAGCGCGGCCAGCACCCCCGCGTCTCCCGGGTACACCTCACTCAATTCGAGGGCCGTGCGGATCTCCGCCGCGAACTCGCCGTCCCTGGTGTTCGACAGATAGGCGACGCATCCGTCGAGCACCCTCGGCATCAGCGCGCCGAGCACGGGTTGCGGCAACGTGATCCACGTGGTGAACAGCGCGCGGAGACCGTCCGAGTCGGGTTGTCCGGCAATCAGGCCGACGTAGGGCTGCAGCTCCGGAACCGCGATCGCCTCGAGCAGCTTGACCGTCCGCTGAGGGTCCCGGAAACCGGCGAGCGCGTGGAACCGGCTGAGGGCCACGACGAGTTCGGGTTTGTGGCTGGCGTCCTTGTAGTTGCGCACCGAGGACTCGAGCGGGATTCCCGCTTCGTTCTCCCGGGCGAATCCCTCCCACGCCTGCTCGGCGCTCGGATGGGCCTGCAACGACAGTGGTTCCTCCGACGCGAGCAACTTCAACAGGAACGGGAGGCGATCGCCGAACGTCTCCACACTCCGCTTGCCGAGCTGACGTTCGGGTTCCGAGTGCACCAGGTCCAGAAGGGACCGGGGCCCCTCCTCGGTGAGAACGCGGGCGGGATCACCGGGGTGCGCGCCCAACCACAGTTCCGCCTCCGGATGCGCCGTGGGAACCGGAAGTCCACGCAGCTGCGCGATGGCTGTGCGCGATCCCCACGCGTAGGACCGCAGCGCACCTTCGAGTCGGTGCACTAGATACCGCCGATCAACTGGAGATACGCGGCAGTCATGTCGAGCCTGCCGACGAGAACCGCCGCCTGTTCCAGCTCGGGACGCTGCGACGGAACCTGACCCTCGTCCGAGGACGCGACGACGAGGTCGACGTCGCCCAGGGCGGCGATCCTGCGTTCGACGAGCATCCGATCGGCGTCGGCGGACAACACGAACGTGCGCACCGGGCTCGCCGACGGCGGACCGTCCAACTCGGGATCGTGGAATATCGAGTCGTGCGCGGAGAGCGCCTGGTCGACACGGAACGTGCCCGCCGCGCTCAGAACGTCCGGAAGTTCCGACGCGGTCGCCACACGACCCGCGTGCAGCAGCGCCTCGGCGCCGTGCCGGGCCAGTTCCACCGTGCTCTCCGTGTCACCCGTGAGCACGATGCGGCGTCCCTGCATGCGGGAGGCCAACGATTTCGCCGGATTGTGGAACACCTCGCTGTTCGGCCTGTCACGCAGCGCCTCACCGTCGACGGCGTCGGCGATCTGCTCGAGGTCGGGAACCTCGTCGCCCCAGCGTTCCGAACCGACCACGCGGAGGACGGCCAGCAGTACGGCAAAGTACCGCAGCAGACCGTGCCGGGTGAGTGCCCGCACCCGCGGCGCGAACATGACGACGCGTCCGGCCGCCGCGGCCTGCAAGGGTCCCTCGTCCGGCGCCGCCACCACGACTTCGGCGCCGCGGCGCACCGCTGCGTCGATGGCCTGCACGAGCCGGGGGTCGCCTGCGTCGTCGCCGGCCACCACCACCACGTCCAGCGGGCCCACCCACACGGGGGTCCGGGTGGCGCGCACCAGCGGGAAACCGATCCGTTCGGCGAGGACCGCCGTCAGGATCGCCGCCCCGCGGCTGGCACGCCCCGCGCCGGTCACCACCACCACGCTGCGCGGACGCAGCCCCTGCAGTCGTTCGAGAGCCCCCTCCTCGACCGCGGACCGGGTGGCCCGGATCTGGGCACCCCCCATGGCGGCGGAACGCAACACACCCTCGGTGTCCGCCGCGACCAGTGCGTCCCCGTCGTCCAGATCGAACAGGGGCGTCGGCGCTGTCATGACACCGCACCCCCTTTCTTCATCAGTGCAAGCCACATTCGCAACACGAGCAGAACCTGTAGTTCCAACTATGGCAGTCAGGCTCGGACGATGCCCAGTATCTCGGTAACGAGTGCATCTACCTCGGCCGCCGTCGCCGCCTCCACGTTCAATCGCAGGAGCGGCTCGGTGTTGGAGGCCCGCAAGTTGAACCACGCGCCGTCCGCCAGTTCGACCGTGACACCGTCGAGCCGGTCCACGACCGTGGTGCGGTCCGCGAACGCCGACAGCACCGCGTCGGTCCGTTCGGCGGCGTCCGCGACGGTCGAGTTGATCTCCCCCGACGCCGCGTACCGCTCGTACTTCGCCATCAGCTCGGACAGCGGACGATCCTGCTCCCCCAGCGCCGCGAGAACGTGCAGTCCGGCGAGCATCCCGGAGTCGGCGCCCCAGAAGTCGCGGAAGTAGTAGTGCGCGGAGTGCTCGCCGCCGAAGATCGCGCCCGTCTCGGCCATCTGCTGCTTGATGAACGAATGCCCCACCCGGGTGCGGACCGGGTGTCCGCCCAGCTCCGTCACCAGCTCCGGCACCGCGCGGGACGTGATGAGGTTGTGGATGACGGTCGCGCCGGGCTCCTTGGCCAGCTCCCGCTCCGCGACCAGGGCGGTGACGGCGGACGGCGACACCGGGTTGCCGAGCTCGTCGACCACGAAGCAGCGGTCCGCGTCGCCGTCGAAGGCCAGACCGATGTCGGCACCGGTCTCACGGACGTACCGTTGCAGATCCACGAGGTTCGCCGGGTCGAGCGGATTCGCCTCGTGGTTCGGGAACGTGCCGTCGAGCTCGAAGTACAGCGGCTCCAGCTTCACCGGCATCGGCTCGAACACCGCGGGAACGGTGTGCCCACCCATGCCGTTGCCCGCGTCGACGGCAACCGTCAGCGGGCGGAGGTCGGAGAGGTTCACCAGTCCGCGGACGAAGCTCGCGTACTGCTCGAGCACGTCCTCCTCGGACACCGTGCCGGGAGCGCCGTCGAACGCGGGGACCCCGTCGACGACCTCGGCCGCGATCGTGGAAAGGCCCGTCTCCTGCCCCACCGGCTTCGCGCCTGCGCGGCACAGCTTGATGCCGTTGTACTTCGCCGGGTTGTGGCTCGCCGTGAACATCGCACCCGGGCAGTCGAACAGCCCCGACGCGAAATACAGCTGATCGGTGGACGCGAGACCGATGAGGACTACGTCCAGGCCCTGGGCGGTGACGCCGTCGGCGAATGCACGGGCCAGGTCCGGGGAAGACGCGCGCATGTCGTAGCCGATCACGACCTTCGTGGCGCCGTCCTCGCGAACGAGTCGTGCGAATGCGCCACCCACGTCCTGCACGAACGCGGCGTCGATGTGTTCACCGACGACACCCCGCACGTCGTAAGCCTTGATCACGGCATGTACGGACTCGGCTGATCGCGCCACTTCTTGTTTCTCCTTTACGAGCACCAGTGCTGGCGCAAGCCTAATGCCTGCCCTTCGCGGGCACGGCACGCCGCGGGCCGCAGGCCCCGAAGCAGGCGGGGACGTCAGTTGGAAGGGTCGGGAAGTACCCGCAGATGGCCGCGACGACCGGTGCGTGCCGGGCCGGGCTGGGTGCCGGTCTCCGCGCGATCCTCGGTGGACAGGGTCCGTTCGGACCGCCCGCGATCGCCGAGGCCCGCCTCCCGCACGGCCTCCGCCAGCGCGGTCAGGTCGTCCTCGTCCGGGGTGCTCGACGAGAACCCACCTTCGTACCGAACCAGTTCCCAGCCCTTGGGTGCGGTAATCCTCGACGCGTGCGTTTCGCACAGATCCCACGAGTGCGGTTCGTCGACCGTGGCGAGCGGGCCGACGACGGCGGTGGAGTCGGAGTAGACGTACGTGAGCGTCGCGACAGCGGGGTTCTTGCACCCGGGGCGGCAGCATCGACGCAGAGATCTCACAGCTAGGGAGCCTAGCCCCACGAAGGCCCGGCACCTACTCGGACACACCGAGAGTGTGCGGCTGTCGTAATGTCCACACCATGTCCAGAGCACGACGCAGGCGTCCCGTGACCACCCGATCCGTCGACCGACGGGGACGGGGAATCCGCGGGTCCGTGTTCCCTCCGGACGCGCCGGCACGACGGAGCCGCGCAGAGAAGTTCGATCTGGTGGTGCTCGAGGCGTTCGCGCCGATCGACGCGCGCTGGCGCGAACGCCTGACGAAGCTGGACATCGCCGTCGACGAGGTCCCGAAAATTCATGCGCTCGACCCGGATTCGGTCAACTGGCCCGCCGAGGTCGTGGCGGACGGGCCCGTGCCACTGTCCCGACTGATCCCGGCCGGCATCGACCGGCACGGATCCACGACGCGGGCGCGAGTCGTCCTGTTCCGGCGACCGCTCGAACAGCGCGCCAAGGACCCGGACGACCTCACCGACCTGGTGCACGACGTGCTCGTACAGCAGGTGAGTACGTACCTCGGAGTCGAACCCGAGGTCATCGACCCGGATTTGCCGGGCGACGAAGACTGAACTAGACGATCCCCCGCTTCAGGCGCCGGCGCTCACGCTCCGACAGACCACCCCAGATACCGAACCGCTCGTCGTTGGCCAGTGCGTAGTCGAGGCATTCGTCCCGCACCTCACAGCCCAGGCAGATGCGCTTCGCTTCCCTGGTGGAGCCTCCCTTTTCGGGGAAGAAGGCCTCAGGGTCGGTCTGCGCACAGAGCGCGCGTTCCTGCCACTGATCCTCGATGGTCTCGAACAATTCGTCGAAACCGGTCACCAGACTCAACGCCGGGCGGGGGCCCGTCGTCTCGACTTCCTGTGCGACGAGTTCCGGCACAGGAATTTCTTTCACACTGCCTTCTTGCACACAGACTTCTTGAACACAGACGCCGTCCGCTGCGCCTGCTTCGGAATTGGTCTGCGGTTCGTCGCTTACTGTGCTCCAGCGAGTCTCCGACTCGATCTGCTCATTGGGCATCGTTCCGCCTCCTCACCTGTGATAGCGCAGAAAATTTCGATCGATCATGTACCCCGAACCGAACACCCCTGCCACCCGTTCGAACAACCGTTCGAATTGATCCCCGCTGCAAGTGATTCCACGCCCACAACGTCGGAATGACATATTTGTGATTAGACACGCCCAGCGTGTCGCGGTCAAGCTAACCGTCGAAAGTCGATTACTATTTCGCGCTCTCGATTCGCTCCGGGGAAGCAGCACACAGGAGGCGGGCGGCCACCGCCTAGGCTTGCACCGTGAACGTGACTGTATTGGTTGGCGGGGTGGGTGGGGCCCGGTTCCTGCAAGGTGTGCGGAGACTTCTGGGGGCCGATTCGGGCCATGTCGTTACGGCGGTGGTCAATGTCGGTGACGATGTGTGGATGCACGGGCTGCGGATCTGCCCGGACCTGGATACCTGCATGTATACCCTCGGCGGCGGTATCGACACCGAGCGTGGGTGGGGGCATGCCGGGGAAACCTGGAACGCGAAGGAAGAACTCGCCGCCTATGGTGCGAAACCGGATTGGTTCGGGCTCGGGGACCGGGACATCGCCACGCATCTGATCCGCACCCAGATGCTGCGGACGGGGTATCCGTTGTCGGCGGTGACCGAGGCGTTGTGCAACCGGTGGCAACCGGGTGTGACCTTGCTGCCGGTGACCGACGATCGTAGTGAAACTCACGTCGTGATCACCGATCCCGAGGACGGGGAGCAGCGGGCGATCCACTTCCAGGAGTGGTGGGTGCGGTACCGCGCCCAGGTCCCGACGCACAGCTTCGCGCACATCGGCGCCGAGCAGGCCGCCCCGGCGCCGGGGGTGCTCGAGGCGATCGAGGCCGCCGACATCGTGTTGCTGGCACCGTCGAATCCGGTGGTCAGTGTGGGGGCGATCCTGGCGGTGCCCGGGATCCGGGGTGGTCTGCGCACCACCGCGGCGAAGGTGGTCGGGATCTCGCCGATCGTCGGCGGAAAACCGTTGCGGGGCATGGCCGACGAATGCCTCGACGTGATCGGGGTGGACACCTCGGCGGAGGCGATCGGCCGGTGGTACGGGGCACGGTCCGGGACCGGGATCCTCGACGGCTGGCTGGTCCACGACACCGACACCGCCGAGATCCCCGGTGTGGAGGTGGCCCGGGTGCCGCTGATCATGACCGACCCCGACGCCACCGCGGCGATGGTGCGGGCGGCGCTGGACGTGGCGGGGGTGACGTTGTGAGCGACCCTGCGGGTGCGTCCGGGCTCGATCACGCCCCGGGCGGGGCGATCGAGATCCGCCCGGTGACCGGTCTGCCCGAGTTCCGGCCCGGCGACGACCTCGCGGCGGCGATCGTCGCGGCCGCACCGTGGCTCGCCGAAGGGGACGTGCTGGTGGTCACCAGCAAGGTGTTCTCGAAGGTCGAGGGCCGGATCGTGTCCTCGCCCTCCGACCCGGAGGAACGCGACGCCGCCCGACGGCGCCTGGTCGAGCAGGAAGCGGTGCGGATCGTGGCCCGCAAGGGCCGGACCCTGATCACCGAGAACCGGCTCGGGATCGTGCAGGCCGCGTCGGGGATCGACGGCTCGAACGTCGAGGGCTCCGAACTGGCGTTGCTGCCGGAGGATCCCGACGCCAGCGCCCGCGCCCTGCGCGATGCGATCGAGGTGGCGCTCCGGGTGCGGGTGGCGGTGGTGGTCACCGACACCATGGGCCGGGCGTGGCGCAACGGTCAGATCGACGCCGCGATCGGCGCGGTCGGGCTGCCGGTGCTGCACGGCTACGCCGGGTCCCGCGACAGTCAGGGCAACGAACTGGTGGTCACGGAGGTGGCGGTCGCCGACGAGATCGCCGCCGCGGGGGATCTGGTCAAGGGCAAACTCGGTGGGGTACCGGTCGCGGTCGTGCGGGGCCTGGATCTGGTCGACGACGGTTCGCGGGCACAGGATCTGATCCGCCGCGGCGCCGAGGACCTGTTCTGGCTCGGCACCGCCGAATCCGTCGAACGGGGCCGGGCGGAGGCGGTGCTGCTGCGCCGCTCGGTCCGCCACTTCGCGACCGACCCGGTCGACCCGGATGCGGTACGGGCGTCGATCGCGGACGCCCTGACCGCACCCGCACCGCACCACACCCGACCGGTCCGCTTCGTCTGGGTCCGCACCCGCGCGGTCCGCGACGCACTGCTGACCCGGATGCGGCAGCAGTGGCGCACCGACCTGGCCGCCGACGGGATGAGCGCCGACGCGGTCGACGCGCGAGTGGCCCGCGGCAACATCCTGTTCGACGCACCGGAGGTGATCATCCCGTTCTGCGTCCCCGACGGCGCCCACCACTACCCCGACCAGCGTCGGCAGGCGGCGGAGTCGACGATGTTCACCGTCGCGGTCGGAGCCGCGGTGCAGGCACTGCTGGTGTCGTTGGCGACCAAGGGAATCGGCAGCTGCTGGATCGGGTCGACGATCTTCGCCGCCGACACCGTCCGCAGCACCCTCGACCTGCCCGCCGACTGGCAACCCCTCGGCGCGATCGCCGTCGGCCACCCCCTCGAACCACTGACCCCCCGACACGCCGCCGACCCCGGCGACGCCCTGATCGAGAGATGACCCACGCGCAATGAGCGCCGAATCACTACACCTCACCGCGACCGCCGCACTCGAGGGCTGGAAAACGCTCGACGAGAACGACGAATCGTTGCGCCACACCATGCTCGCGTTCCTCGCGTCGGCGCCGCTGGGGTGCCTGCGGGAGCACGCACCCGGACACATCACGGCGTCCTCCCTCGTCCTGGACGAGGGGGGATGTCACGTGCTTCTGACCCTGCATCCCCGGGTCGGCCGGTGGATCCAATTGGGCGGGCACTGCGAGCCTTCCGACGAGACCGTCGTCGACGCCGCGCTGCGGGAGGCGTGCGAGGAATCGGGAATTCCCGACCTCCGGATCGATCCCGTCCTGCTGTCGGCGCACACCCACCCGATCACGTGCTCACTCGGACAGCCCACCCGGCACCTGGATCTCCGGTTCGTCGTCCGCGCGCGTCCCGACGCCCACATCGTGCGTAGCTCCGAATCGACGGACCTCCGCTGGTGGCCGGTGGACGCACTGCCGCCGAACGCGGAGAAGTCCACGATCGACCAGCTCGTGCACCTGGCCGGACTGCGCTAGCGGAGCGGCGCCTGCGTCGGGCGTTTCGCCGAGATACGGTCGCCGGAGGATGTTCCCCAGATCGCCGGGTCGGCGTAGCCGAGATCTCCCGAACGGGCCGCAAGTTGCTCGGCAACCCGATCCGATCACCCGCGTATCCGTTGGGACGCCTCGGGTCCGGATCGCCGCGGGGCGCGAACCTCGAGGCCTGCTACCCGTGCGGGCACGTCGACAAGGCGAACCGGATCACACAGGATCGGTTTGTGTGCCGGGTGTGGACATGTCGATCAGGCAGATCACAATGCCGCGTTGAACATCGCCTACCTGGGGTACGTGAAGTACATGACCACGACGCACGGCTATTGGGCCGCCTAATCAACCGGCCTACAGTCGGCGCGCACCCGACAGCCAGTCGGGGACGCGACTGGCAAACCCGGCCCTTCAGGGCAGGGGTACGTTGATCTCTCACACGTCCGTGCTGAACCGGACCCCGCCGTCGGGCAACGTCACGCCCGGCCACACCCGGGCGCCGCGCAGGAGTTCGCACCGGGCGCCGATGTCGGCTCCGTCACCGATCACCGCGTCACGCACCAGAGCCCGCGGCCCGATGCGTGCGCCGAAACCGATGATGGACCGTTCGACGGTCGCTCCGGCCTCGACCACGGCGCCGTCGAACAGCACCGCGCCGTCGAGTCGCGCGCCCGCACCCACCTCGGCGCCGCGGCCGACGACGGTCCCGCCGATCAGCAGCGCGCCCGGGGCGACACCCGCACCCGGGTGGACGAGCGACTCGCCGCGCGGTCCGTCGAGCGCAGGCGACGGTGCGATGCCGCGCACCAGGTCCGCGGAACCGCGCACGAAGTCCTCGGGGGTGCCCATGTCGCGCCAGTACGAGGAGTCGACGTGACCGTAGATGCGGGCGTCCTCGGCCAGCAGAGACGGGAACACCTCGCGTTCCACCGACACCGGACGACCCTCGGGGATCCGTTCGATGATCTCGCGCTTGAAGACGTAACAGCCGGCGTTGATCTGGTCGGTCGGCGGGTCCTGCGTCTTCTCGAGAAACGCGGTGACCCGGCCGTCGGCGTCGGTGGGCACGCAGCCGAACGCCCGCGGATCCCCCACCCGCACGAGATGCAGGGTGACGTCGGCGTCCCGGTTCCGGTGGGTGTCGAGGATCGCGCCCAGGTCGGTGCCGCCGAGAACGTCGCCGTTGAAGACCATGGCGTGGTCACCGCGCAGCTTCGGCAGAACGTTGCGGATGCCGCCACCGGTGCCGAGTGGTTCGGTCTCGGTGACGTAGTCGATCTCGAGACCGAGCTTGGAACCGTCGCCGAAGTACTCCTCGAAGACCTCCGCCTTGAAAGACGTCCCGAGGACCACGTGCGTGATCCCGGCCGCCCCGATCCGCGCGAGGAGATGCTGGAGGAACGGCAGACCCGCCGTCGGCAGCATGGGTTTGGGCGCCGACAACGTCAGCGGGCGGAGCCTCGTTCCCTGACCGCCGACCAGCACCACTGCGTCGGTCGTCTTCTCAATTGCCATGAGTCGTTCCCCCCTCGTTCTGGTTCGTGCGTCGTTCCCGGACTGCGGCAGCCACGGCGATCTTCGACCGCACTGCCAATCCTCCCCGAAGTGCCCACCGAAGCGGCGCCTGCCACCAGTGGGGATGACGATCGGCCTGGAACCGGTACGCGCTCTGATGGTGAGCGGGCAGCATCAGTTCCGGATGCTTGCCCGCGGCGTGCCCCTTCGCGTGGGTGACCTCTGCGGAAGGCACGTACACGTTCAGCCATCCGGCCTTGCCCAGGCGGTCGCCGAGGTCGACGTCCTCCATGTACATGAAGTAGCGGGAATCGAAGCCGTTGATCGAGTCGAAGGCCGCGCGCCGCATGAGCAGGCACGAACCGGACAACCAGCCAACCGACCGCTCGCTGACCGTCTCGTTTTCCTGGCGGTAGCCGGAAGTCCACGGGTTGGACGGCCACACCGTGCCCAGAATCGCGTGCCCGGCACCCGACACGAGGTCGGGCACCTGGCGTGCCGACGGGTAGATGCTCCCGTCGGGTTCCAGGACGAGAGGTCCGAGCGCCCCGGCACGCGGCCAGCGCTCGGCGGCCGCGAGAAGTACGTCGATCGATCCGGGCGCCCAGCGAACATCCGGATTGGCGATGACGACGAACTCGATCTCGTCGTCGATCTCCGCCACAGCCCTGTTGATGGCACCGCCGTAGCCGATGTTCCCGCCGGTGCGCAGCAGGCGCACGTGCTCGTGCGCCGCGTCCGCGGCCTCGGGGGCGCCGTCCGTCGATCCGTTGTCGGCCATCACGACCTGCGGATCTTCTTTCGTCGCCTCGGCGAGAGTGCCCAGGAATTGCTCCAGATGCTCACCTGGCGAAAAGGTCACCGTCACCACGGCCAGCTTCGAACTCACGCGGGCAAGCGTAGCCGCTGGGAGAGGGTCCGCCTCACACCGCTGCACGCACAGCCGCATGCAGCGCGTCCCGCCACGGCCGCAACGGGGTCAGCCCGGCGGCGGCCCACGCACTTCCGGACAGCACCGAGAACGCCGGTCGCGGGGCGGGCCGCACGAACTGGGCACTCGTGCACGGCCGGACTCGATCCGGGTCCGCGCCTGCTTCCTCGAACACTGCGCGTGCGAGGTCGAACCAACTCGCCCGGCCCGAATTGGTGGCGTGCAGGACCGGCGCGTCGACGTCGCTGCGCCCCGCGAGTTCGAGCAGCGCATCGGCCAGGTCGCCGGCGAATGTGGGCGAGCCCACCTGATCGTCCACGACGTCGACCGTGTCACGTTCGCGCTCGAGCCGGAGCATGGTGGAGACGAAGTCGGAGCCGATCCCCGTGTAGACCCATGCGGTGCGCACGATGTGGGCGGACGGAAGCGCTGCGTGGACGGCGCGTTCGCCCGCGAGTTTGGTGCGTCCGTAGGCGGTTGCCGGACCCGTCGGGGCGTCCACCTCGTACGGTGTGTCGCCCTGCCCGGCAAACACGTAGTCGGTGGAGACGTGGATCAGCCGGGCACCCACCCGGGCGCACGCCGCCGCCAGGTTCCCAGGCCCGGTCTCGTTCACCGCCCGGGCGGTGTCCTCATCCGACTCCGCAGCGTCGACCGCCGTGTACGCGGCGCAGTTGATCACCACAGATCCGCCTTCGACCTGCGCATTCACCGCGCCGGGGTCGGTGATGTCGAGCTCGTCCGACCCCACACCCCGGGCCGGGATTCCGGTCGCCGCGGCTCGTCGGAGAAGGTGCCCGCCCAGCTGTCCCCGGGCGCCGGTCACAAGGATGTTCGTCACGGGGGTCAGTCTGGCACGCCGATCGACGCCTCCCTGCTCCCGGCGCGGCGACCAGTAGCCTGGTTTCCGTGTCACACGAGCAACCCGCACCAGACGCACCCCCGAGCACGGCTCGGCGGCCGATTCACATCGCTGTGGCGGTGCTGTCGGTGCTCGCCCTCGTCGTGACGGGATTCGCCTGGCGGAGTATCGACTCGCTGCGCAACAATCTGGCAACCGCGGGCGGTCTGGGACTCGGCGGAAGCGCCGACGGCGCCGTCGACATCCTCATGGTCGGCACCGACAGCCGCACCGACGCCCACGGCAACCCGCTGTCCCAGGAGGAACTCGACTCACTTCGGGCCGGCGAGGAAGTGGCGTCCAACACCGACACCATCGTCCTCATCCGCGTTCCCAACGACGGGAGTTCCGCCACCGCCATCTCGATCCCCCGCGACTCCTACGTCGACGTGCCGGGCATCGGCATGTCGAAGATCAACGCCGCGTACGGCGCCACCAAGGAGACCGAGCGGCTCAAACTCGTCGAGGACGGCGCCACCGACAAGGAAGCCGAGGAGGAGTCGACGAAGGCCGGCCGCGAGGCGCTCATCCAATCGGTGGCCGATCTCACCGGGATCACCGTCGACCACTACGCCGAGGTCGGGCTGCTCGGGTTCGTCCTCCTCACCAACGCTGTCGGCGGCGTCGACGTCTGCCTCAACGAACCGGTGGACGAGGACATGTCCGGCGCGCACTTCCCCGCCGGTGAGCAGACGTTGAAGGGTGCGGACGCACTGAGCTTCGTCCGCCAGCGCCACGACCTGCCCCGCGGCGACCTCGACCGCATCGTGCGTCAGCAAGTGTTCATGGCCTCGCTCGTCGGCAAGGTGCTGTCCGCGAAGACACTCAGCGATCCCGGCAAGCTGAACGAACTCAGCGGCGCCGTGCAACGCTCGGTGGTGCTCGACGAAGACTGGGACATCATCGAATTCGCCACCCAACTGCAGGACCTCGCCGGTGGCAAGGTGCAGTTCGAGACGATTCCGGTCGCGGATCTCAACGGCATGACCGACTACGGCGAGTCCATCGTCGAGGTCAAGCCGAAGGACGTGAAGAAGTACGTGGCCGGTCTCGTCGGCGAGGAACCCACCGACTCGGAAGACACCACCACGTCCGAGACGCCCAAGATCGACGCCTCGACCGTCACCGTCGACGTGGCAAATGCAAGCGACGTCGGGGGCCTCGCGAACGGCGTCGCCGACGCTCTCACGTCGCTCGGCTACGGCCAGGGCGAGGTCGGCAACTACACAGGTCAGTCGCTGAGCGAGACCACCGTCTTCGCGCACTCCGCGGACGACGACAGCGCCAAGGCGGTCGCCGCAGCACTCGGCGGACTCCCCACGGACACCGACGCATCACTGCCCGAAGGCTCGGTGCGGGTGGTGCTGTCGAGTGACTACCAGGGCCCGACGTCCGCCGAGACCACCGGCACCACCACGTCGTCCGAGTCCTCGGAGACAGGCCTCGAGCCCGCGACCACAGCAGGAACGACCCCCACCCCGGCACCGCCCGGCCCACCCATCGATGCCGGCTCGTCGGGCCCGCGTTGCGTGAACTAGAAAACGAGAGACGGATCGTGTCCATGAACCATGCGTCCCGCACGCTGACCGACGCCCTGCTCGACCCCATCCTGAAGAACGACCCGGCCGGCCCGCGCGTCACGTTCTACGACGATGCGACCGGCGAACGGGTCGAACTCTCGGCCCTCACCCTCGCCAACTGGGCGGCCAAGACCGCAAACCTGCTGCGTGACGAATTCGGCGTCGAGCCCGGCGCCCGCGTCGCGGTGCTCCTTCCCGCGCACTGGCAGACCGCCGCGGTTCTGCTCGGTGCATGGTGGGCCGGCGCCGAGGTCGTCCTCGAAGCCGACGCGGACGCCGAGATCGCACTCGTCTCGGCCCAGCACCTGGGCGACGTCGAGGACGTACCCGAGGTCGCGGCGCTGTCGCTGGACGCGTTCGGCAGGCCCGTCCCCGACCTCCCCGTCGGCATTACCGACTACGCCACCTCCGTGCGCGTCCACGGCGACCAGTTCCGGCCGACGGTCGCCGGACCCGCACTGGCCGGCAAGAGCGTCGACGACGTCCTCGCCGCAGCGCTCGCCTCCGCCGAATCCCAGGGAATCACCGGTACCGACCGGGTGCTGTCCGAAGAGGCGTGGGACTCCCCCGACGCCCTGATCGACGGTCTGGTGGCCGTCTTCGCAGCCGGAGCGTCACTCGTGCAGGTCACCAACGCCGACGACGCAGCCCGGTCGAGGCGCGTCGACACCGAGAAGATCACCCGTCAGCTCTCCCGGTAGCCGCCGTCCGCGAGGCCCGCGGCGATCTCGAACCTGTTCCGGGAACCGCGGTGCCGCAACTCCTCGAACAGATACCGCAGCGCGAAGGTCCACCCGTACGTAGCCCATTGGTCGGCGTGGACCGCTTCGTGTCGCATCAGCGATCTCGCCGGTTCCGGGCCGGTGAGGAATGCGCCGCCGATCGTCGTCCCGCCGCGCGCGTACCCACCCCGCATCCGGCTGCACACGAAGATGCCGAACTCGGCGTCGAACGCGATGCGGGCGCCCCACAGCCGGGCATACACCAACGCCAGCCGTGTGATCGCCGCGGACTGCGAGCTCCCCCGCGACGCTCGGATCATCGGCACACCGCGGCTGCGTTTCACAGGCGCAGGATACTCAGCCCAGCAGCTTGTCGCGGAGTGCCTTGTCCTTGTCCAGGACCATCTTCTCGAGCCCGTCCTGGAACGCGACCATCCGCTGTTGCAGGGCGGGGTCGGAGGCGCCGAGGATGCGGACGGCGAGCAGGCCCGCGTTGCGGGCGCCGCCGATGGACACGGTCGCGACGGGGACGCCTGCGGGCATCTGCACGATCGAGAGCAGCGAGTCCATGCCGTCGAGGTATTTCAGCGGGACGGGCACACCGATGACGGGCAGTGGGGTGGCCGACGCGACCATGCCCGGCAGGTGGGCGGCACCCCCGGCGCCGGCGATGATCACCTGGATGCCACGGCCGGCCGCGTCCTTCGCGTAGTCGAGCATGCGCTGCGGTGTGCGGTGCGCGGAGACGACACCGACCTCGAAGCGCACCCCGAACTCGGCGAGCGCCTCGGCGGCGGCCTCCATGGTGGGCCAGTCGGAGTCGCTGCCCATGATGAGCCCGACCTGTGCGCCCTGCCGTGCTGCCGTGTCACTCACCGTGTACATCCCATCCGTCGGTCCATTCAGCGTGCGAGAGCCAGTGCGCGGCGCGCTCGGCGCGCTCGCGCACCCGCGCCACGTATTCGGGGTCGTCGATCGAGCCGGGTCCGCCGACGATGTTCACGTGGCCGATCTTCCGGTCCTCACGTTCGCCCTTGCCGTACAGGTGGATCTTCGCGTCGGGCATCCGGGCGAAGAGGTGGTGGACGCGTTCGTCCATGCTCATCTCGGGGGCCGTCGGTGCACCGAGCACGTTCGCCATCACAGTGATCGGTGCGAGCGGTGCGGTGTCGCCGAGCGGGTAGTCGAGGACGGCGCGCAGATGCTGCTCGAACTGTGAGGTGCGGGCACCGTCCATGGTCCAGTGGCCCGAGTTGTGCGGGCGCATCGCGAGTTCGTTGACGACGAGCGCGCCGTCGGTCGTCTCGAACAGTTCGACGGCCATCGCGCCGACCACACCGAGTTCTGACGCGATGCGGAGCGCCAGTTCCTCGGCGGCCTCGGCGACCGAGTCGGGCAGAGCTGGGGCGGGGGCGAGGACCACGGCGCACTGTCCGTGGCGTTGCACCGTCTCCACGACGGGCCACGTGGCGCCCTGACCGAACGGTGACCGCGCCACCATCGCGGACAGCTCACGCCGCATCTCGACCTTCTCCTCGACGATGAGGGAGACACCCTTGTCGAGTTGCTGGGTGACGATGCGCTCGGCCTCGTCGGAATCGTCGGTGATCCACACGCCGCGACCGTCGTATCCGCCGCGGACGGCCTTGATCACGACGGGCCACCCGTGTTCGGCGCCGAATTTGACGACGTCCTCGGCCCAGGTCACCTCGGCGTACGCCGGGACCGGTGCGCCGAGTTCGGCGAGCTTGCGACGCATCGCCAGCTTGTCCTGCGCGTAGATGAGCGCCGTCGGCGGCGGCTGCACGTTGACGCCCTCGGCGACCAGGACGTCAAGGTGCTCGGTGGGCACGTGCTCGTGGTCGAAGGTCAGCGCGTGCGACCCGACCGCGGCCCTGCGGAGCGCGTCGAGGTCGGTGTGGCTGCCGAGGACGACGTCGGGGCTCACCTGGGCTGCGGGTTCGTCGGCGGTGCCGGAGAGCACCCGCAGGGTCTGGCCGAGCGCAATCGCGGCCTGGTGGGTCATCCGCGCGAGTTGGCCGCCACCGATCATCGTCACGACGGGTTGCCCGGCGGTCAGATCGCGGGGTGTCGTGGGACGCGGTGTGGAGTCAGAGTTGCCGGTCACGGGTCACTAGTTTGTCATGTCCGGCGCGGGGTTCCGCCGCCGAGGTGCCGGTGGGCAGTTTCTGTGATTCTCCTGATGATCTCGCCGTCAATTGGTGGTATCCGGTCCGACTTTCGTAAACTCATCCGTTGTGTCATTTGTCGACGGCGTCCTAGCACGCGTTCCCCAGCCTTTTCGGGCTCTCGCGTTGCGGCATCACGAACTGATCAAGTTCGCGATTGTGGGCGGCACCACCATGATCTTCGACCTCGCGATCTTCTATTCGCTGAGCCTGACGATCCTCGAAGAGAAGCCCGTTGTCGCAAAAATTCTGTCCGGAATTCTCGCGACGGTCCTGAGTTACATTCTCAACCGCGAATGGTCGTTCAAGAACCGTGGCGGGCGTGAACGTCACCACGAGGCCCTGCTGTTCTTCACGATCAGCGGGATCGGCGTCCTCCTCGCCGCGGCGCCCCTGTGGATCGCCAACAACGTGTTCGACATCCGCGCCGACCAGGAGAATCTGACCACGCTGGTGGTCGTCGACTTCGTGCTCAACTACATCATCGGAAACCTGCTGCAGATGGTGTTCCGCTTCTGGGCACTCCGCCGGTTCGCCTTCCCCGACGAGAACGTGCACATCATCGATCCGGACCTCGTCGACGAGGCCGTCGAGGAAGAGTTCGGCCACTCCTGATCGTCAGCGCGGTTCCCGGATCCCGGTGACCCGCGTCGGCACGTGCTCGCGCGCGAGGGGAACGAAGATCGCGAACAGCGCCGGACGGCGTCGCTGCAGTTCCAGCCGGCCGCCGTCCGCCTCGATGAGTGCGCGGGCCAGCGCCAGGCCCACACCGGTCGAACCGGCCCCCGAGAATCCGCGGTCGAAGATGTGTGGCGCGAGGTCGTTGCTGACCCCGACTCCCTCGTCCGACACCTCGACGCACACCATGGTCTCGCGGGGCGACGTCTCCTCGCCGGGCGTCCTGAGATTCTGCCCCTGGATCAGACGCACCGCGACGGTGCACGTTCCCGCCCCGTGCATGAGCGCGTTGTCGACGAGCACCGCGACGGCCTCGCGGAGCCGGGAACCGGTGGTCGACGCCATCACGTTCGTGTCCCCGCGCAGCAGCAACTCGCGGTCGACGTCTTCGAACGGCCGCTTCCAGTCCGCGATGACCACGCTGAGCTCCCGGATCACCGACACGTGGGTCTCGGTGCCGCTGCTGCGTGACGAGCGGACCAGTTCGTCGATCGCAACGGTCAATCGGTCCACCTGCGCCATTGCCTCGTCGGCCTCGACCACGACCGCGGGGTCCGAGTGCACGGACAGCTCGTCGAGCCGGAGACGGACGGCCGTGAGTCGGCTGCGGAGCTGATGGGAGACGTCCGCGACGAGCGCGTGTTCGCGCTGCAGCCGTCCCGCGATCTCGACGGTCGCGGAGTCCAGGACGTCGGAGACGCGGTCGAGTTCGGGGATGCCGTGACGCCGGGGGTCGGGCCGGAAGTCGCCCTCCGCGAGCCGGGCCGCCCGGTTGGCGACGTCCCGCAGTGGGTCGGCGAGCCGCTTCGCCGTGACGTAGGCGACCACGGTGCCCGCGGCGATGGACACGAGGACCAGCAGCGCGACGGCACCGACCGCCTGCCGTTGCTGGGTGCGCATCTCGTCGGACGGCACCTCGAGACGCAGCGAACCGGATGTGCCCATCGCGAGAGATTCCACGAGGGGCGACCGCACGGACGATTCGCCGATGTCCACTCGCGCTGCGCCGTCCTCGGTGGTCGGATAGACCACCACCAGGCGGCCCCCGGCGGGCGTCAGCAGACGCAGGGAGTTCGTGTCGAGATCACCCTCGACGACGCCGTTGACGCCCTCCTGGGTGATGATCTCCGTCGCCATCCGATCGAGCCGGACCTGGAGATCGCTCCGGTTGAAATCCTCGACCCACAACCACGCCGTGTAGATGAGCGGCACACCGAGCAGCAGTGCCGTCAGGATCACGACTGCGAGGATCGACTGGAGAATTCTGCGGCGCACTACCCCGCCTAGTCGGTGTTGATGCGGAAGCCGACGCCGCGGACCGTCGCGATGCGACGCTCGGCGGCGGGGCCCTCGTCACCGATCTTCCGGCGAAGCCACGACATGTGCATGTCGAGTGTCTTCGAGCCGCGCAGTTCCACGTCGCCCCAGACCTCCGCGAGGATGGTGTCGCGGGACACCACCTGCCCGGCGTGCTCGAGCAGCACCCGGAGAAGCTCGTACTCCTTGTTGGCGAGGGCGATCTCGGTGCCGTTCACGAGCACCCTCCGGGCAGCCGGTTCGAGCCGGATGCCGCCGACCTCGACGACGGAATCCTCGCCGCCGCCGCGACGGCGCAGCAGGGCGCGCACCCGTGCCATCAATTCCGCCAACCGGAACGGCTTGCCCACGTAGTCGTCGGCGCCCGCGTCGAGTCCGACGACGAAGTCGACCTCGTCGGTGCGTGCGGTGAGCATGAGCACCGCGAGTTCCGAACTGTGGGCGCGTACCTGCCTGCACACCTCGAGTCCGTCCATTCCCGGTAGTCCGAGGTCCAGGATCAACAGGTCGTATGCTCCGTCGAGCGCCTGCTCCAGCGCCGCCGGGCCGGTCTGCTCGATGGTGACGTCGTATCCCTCCCGGCCCAGTGCCCGCGACAGCGGGGCGGCAATGGCTTCGTCATCTTCGGCAAGCAATACAGCAGTCACCTCCACAGCGTACGGAGGTGCGCAGACGGCCGTGACCGGTTACCAGCCTTTGCCGGTGTCGGCGTCGCCGCGCGGGTCGTCTCGCTCTCGTTCGCGGTGGAGATCCATCGCGTCGAACACCTGGTGATAGAGCAGCGAGTGGACGCGCTGGACGTCGGGGATGTCGTCGAATTCCAGTGGATCGTCCGAGGACGACACGATCACCAGCGTGCCGGTGCGGAGCATCCGGTCGAGGAGGCCGTGCCGGAACTGGACGTTGCTGATGCGCCCCATCGGAATGTCGATCCCGGTGTGGGTCATCACACCCTGGCGGATGAGAACACGCCGGTCGGTGACGATGAAGTGGGTGAACTTCCAGCTGAGAAACGGCGCGACACAGCGCCATACGACGAGCCCCAGCCACACCACGAGGACGACGACGAGCACGACGTTCAGCGCGGAGCCGTCCAGCTTGTTCTCGGCGAATCCCGCCGCGAAACCTGCCACGGCCGTCGCCAGCAGAAACGTGACGGCGGGGAGCAGCAGCATCTTCCAGTGTGGATGACGGTGAAGCAGCAGTTCCTCGTCCTCGGCGAGGGCGTCCTCCGGATATCCCATGCGAAGAGTGTGCCTCTATCGCATGCGGCTGAGCACTATCGGGGTGATGACGATGATGATGCCGTACAGCACCATCCACACTCCGACCACGATCACGAACACCTCGAGCGACAGTTCGGGCTGCAGGAGGACGAAGCCCCCGGCGATGACGCTGATCACGCCGAGCACGATGGTCAGCCCGCGATCCGCGACCGAACCCGAGGCGCCTTCCACGATTTCGAGGACACCTCGGAACACCCACCACGCACCGACGACGAGCGCGATGATCACGACGGTCTGGAGGGGGCTCCTCAGCACGAGGAACGCCAGAAGTATTGCCAGGGCGCCGGATACGCCTACCAGTGTCCGTGCAGCTCCCCCGGCCTCGACGTCGGCGAACGCCCGGATGATCTGGACGATCCCGAAGCCGAAGAACTGGATGGCGATCAGGACGGCCAGCACCGTGAGCGTCACGTGCGGCCATACGAGCACCGCGATGCCGAGACCCAGGGTGAGCAGACCGAGCACCACCGTGAGACCGGTCAACGTGCGCCGGGCTGCGGTGACGGAGGACTCCGGAATTGAGGTACTCATGTACCACAGTGTGGCACTACTCGGTGCGCACCGGGCGTAAATGTGTGATGTCACCTGCGGCGACGGCGATCGTGCCGGGCTGGCCGTCGGGGGCGATCACGACCCGGCCCTCCGCGTCGACGTCCGTTGCGATGCCGATGAGTTCACGCCCGCCGGGCAGTTCGGCGCGCACTCGCTGGCCGAGCGTGCCGCAGCGGGCACGGTAGGCCTCGGCGAGTTCCGTGACGTCCCAGTTGGAGTCGTGCCATTGCTGCCAGCGATCGGCGATGGCGCGCAGCACCGCCCGCACGAGGGTGTCGCGGTCACTGACCTCGGCGCCCTCGAGGACGAGCGACGTCGCATGCTCGACGGGCAGTTCGTCTCTCGTGAGGCTCACGTTGAGACCGATCCCGACGACCACCGCCGGATCCGGTGCCGTGGCGGACACCTCGGCGAGGATGCCGGCGACCTTGCGGCCGTCGATGAGCACATCGTTGGGCCACTTGAGTTCCGCGGGAACCTTGGCGGCGGCGCGGAGCGCGTCGACGACGGCGACACCGGTCAGCAGGGGCAGCCACCCCATGTCCTGGACGCTCATCCCCGGCATCGTCAGCAACAGGGAGACCGCGATCTGCGCCTGCGGCGGACTCACCCAGGCGCGTGAGTGGCGGCCCCGGCCGCTGTCCTGGAATTCGGCGAGCAGCACGTGCCGGTCGCAGTTCGACGTCGCGGCCCGCGCGAGAAGATCGGCGTTGGTGGACCCGGTCTCCTGCACCACGTCGAGCCGCGCCCAGAACCTGCGGGTGTCGCTGTCGTCGTCACCGCGGACGAGCGCCGCGCGCAGATTGTCGGCGTTGAGAGGGGGTCGGTTCAGGTCGGTCCACATCACCACAGCCTAGGACGAGCTGGAAAAGGTACTGGTCAGTAGCCGGGTCCGGGCAACCCGCCGCCTGACCACCTCCCTTGGCAGAAGCTCGTCGGCTCTCGTTAAGCTGACCTGTCATGACCACTGTTCAGGAGCCGAGCGCGGCGGAGTCGGCGAGTACGCCCGATATTCACACGACGGCGGGAAAGCTCGCCGACCTGCGTAATCGTCAGGCCGAGGCGCAGCACCCGAGCGGTGAAGCCGCGGTCGAAAAGGTCCACGCCAAGGGCAAGCTCACCGCCCGCGAACGCATCACCGCCCTGCTCGACGACGGCAGCTTCGTCGAACTCGACGCCCTCGCCCGGCACCGCTCGGTGAACTTCGGCCTCGCCGACAACCGCCCCGTCGGCGACGGCGTCGTCACCGGCTACGGCACCGTCGACGGCCGCGACGTCTGCGTGTTCTCCCAGGACGCCACCGTCTTCGGCGGCTCCCTCGGCGAAATCTACGGCGAAAAAATCGTCAAGGTCATGGACCTCGCCCTCAAGACCGGGCGCCCCCTGATCGGCATCAACGAAGGCGCCGGCGCCCGCATCCAGGAAGGCGTCGTCTCCCTCGGCCTCTACGGCGAAATCTTCCACCGCAACGTCCAGGCCTCCGGGGTGATCCCGCAGATCTCCCTGATCATGGGCCCCGCCGCCGGCGGCCACGTCTACTCCCCCGCCCTGACCGACTTCGTCGTCATGGTCGACCAGACCTCCCAGATGTTCGTCACCGGCCCCGACGTCATCAAAACCGTCACCGGCGAAGACGTCACCATGGAAGACCTCGGCGGCGCCCACACCCACATGGTCAAATCCGGCGTCGCCCACTACGTCGCCTCCGGCGAACAAGACGCCCTCGACTACGTCAAGGACCTGCTGTCCTACCTGCCGTCGAACAACCAGGCCGCGGCCCCCCGGATGCTGCCCACCGACCCGATCACCGGATCCATCGACGACTCGCTGACCGCCGAGGACCTCGAACTCGACACCCTCATCCCGGACTCGGCGAACCAGCCCTACGACATGCACGAGGTCATCCGCCGCATCCTCGACGACGACGAATTCCTCGAGGTCCAGGCCGAACGCGCCGGCAACATCGTCGTCGGCTTCGGCCGCGTCGACGGCCGTAGCGTCGGGATCGTCGCCAACCAGCCCACCGTGTTCGCCGGCTGCCTCGACATCGACGCCTCCGAAAAAGCCGCCCGCTTCGTGCGCACCTGCGACGCGTTCAACGTCCCCATCATCACCCTCGTCGACGTCCCCGGCTTCCTGCCCGGCACCGACCAGGAATACAACGGCATCATCCGCCGCGGCGCGAAACTGCTCTACGCCTACGGCGAGGCCACCGTCGGGAAGATCACCGTCATCACCCGCAAGGCCTACGGCGGCGCCTACGACGTGATGGGCTCCAAGCACATGGGCGCCGACGTCAACCTCGCCTGGCCCACCGCCCAGATCGCCGTCATGGGCGCGTCCGGTGCCGTCGGGTTCGTCTACCGCAAACGCCTCCTCGAGGCCGCCAAGAACGGCGACGACGTCGACGCCCTGCGCCTGCAACTGCAACAGGAATACGAAGACACCCTCGTCAACCCGTACGTCGCCGCCGAACGCGGCTACGTCGACGCCGTCATCCCCCCGTCCCACACCCGCGGACAGATCGTGGCCGCCCTGCGCCTCCTCGAACGCAAAATGGTCACCCTCCCGCCCAAGAAGCATGGGAACATCCCCCTATGACCGCTATCACCGACGACGGCGTGCGCACCGAGACAGGTTCGGACGCGACGGCGTCAGTCAACGGTTCCGCAGCGGACACCACGCTCGCGAAGGGTGCGGCCACCGACCTGCCGGGTGACACGGACGGCACCGCCGCCGACGCGGCCCGTCAGCCTTTCCTGAAGGTGGTCAAGGGCTCACCGTCCGACGAGGAGATCGCTGCGCTCGTCGCGGTGCTGTCCGCGGTCGCCGCCGCCGGCAGCGGTGAACCGGATTCGCACGTACCGCCCGAGTCCTGGGGCGCTCCCACGCGGATGCACCGGAGTGTCGCCCCGTTCTCGCCGTACGCGTTCCCGAACGTGTCCGCGTACCGGCGTTGATCAGGATCCGGTGACATCCTTCGTTCTCGCCTCGGCTTCCCCGGCGCGGCTGGCTGTTCTGCGCAGCGCCGGGGTGGAGCCGGTCGTGCGAGTCTCCGGAGTCGACGAGGATGCCGTCATCGCGGCACTCGGTGCCGACGCAGCCCCCGAGCACGTCGTCACCGAACTGGCCCGCGCCAAGGCGAGCGACGTCCTCCCTGTTCTCGCACGGGACGGGATCTCGGACGCCGTCGTCGTCGGATGCGACTCCATGTTGCTGATCGACGGGTCCCTGCAAGGCAAACCCGGAACCGTCGACGTCGCCCGCGCGCGGTGGTCGTCGATGGCCGGCCGTAGCGCGACCCTGCTCACCGGGCACAGCGTCCTGCGGATCGCGGAGGGCGCGGTGGTGGGTGACGCACACGATCACAGCGCCACCGTCGTCCATTTCGCGAGCCCGCCGGACGCCGATCTGGAGGCCTACCTCGCGACCGGGGAACCACTGCAGGTCGCGGGCGCGTTCACCCTGGACAGCCTCGGGGGCTGGTTCGTGGACCGCATCGAGGGCGACCCGTCCAGCGTGATCGGGATCGGTCTGCCGCTCGTCCGGAGGTTGCTCGCGGAGGTCGGGGTCGGCGTCGCCGAGTTGTGGGCGTCGTCAGGCCGCGTCGACTGACTGTTCGTCGACCGACAGATTCCGGCGCGGAAGCGTCAACGACGCCACACCGATAGCCGCCGCCACCGCCGCGATGATCCAGAGGATGCGGCGCTCTGCCTGGAGAAACGCCTCGCCTGCCGCTGATCGGGTCGACTCCCGTGCGGCTACCACCGCGGAGTCGGCGATCTGCTGCTGAGCGGCGCCGAGCGCCGCACCCCCGGACGCCGGCGAACGGCATTCGTCGGGCACCTTCATCGGGGACGTGGACCCGAGTTGCTCCGTCGCGCAGCGCACGAACGTGTCCTCGGCCCGCGGGATCAGCGCCGGCGGCACCCCGGCCTCGGCGAGTTGCGCGGTCAACGCGGGCCGCTCGGCTTGCACCGCGTCCGCCGACTGCGTCGCGACGAGGTTGAAGAACACGACGCCGATCACCGCGAGGCCGATCGAACTACCCACCTGCTGCACGGTCGGGAGCAGCCCCGACACCGACCCGGCGTTCTGCGGTTGCACGGTCGCGAGGATCGCCGTCTGGAGCGGTGCCACGAACAGCCCGAGCCCGGCTCCCCCGATGAACAGCGGACCGGCCAGCGCCGACCACCGCGGATCGGTGCCCTCGTGCTGCAGTTGCGCCGCCAGCACGATGAGGGAGCCGGCGAAGAGCAGCATCCCGAGAGGCAGGACGAGGTTGCCGATGCGCCGATACACGGCAGCGGAGGCCAGCGCGGCGAGCCCGGTCCCCAGCGCCCACGGCAGCGTCATCACCCCGGCCCTGAGCGGTGAGAACCCGAACCCGAACTGCAGGGTGAGGGAGATGGTGAAGATCAACGACGTGAGCGTCCCGAAGAACACGAACGCGATGGCCGCGCCGAGCGAGAACGCGCGGTCGGTGAACAGTTCGAGGCGCAGGACCGGGTCGCCGCCGCGGCGCCCGAGCCGCCACTCGTGGACGACGAACGCGATCAGGACCGGCACCGAACACAGCAGCATCACCACGAGCGACGTCGGCCAGCCGCGTTCCCGGCCCTCCGCGAGCGGAAAGATCAGGAGGAACAGCCCGAGCGCCGACAGCATGGCGCCGCCCACGTCGAGCCGGCGGATTCCGTCGGGCTTCGCGTCGACGAGATAGAAGTAGCCGAGGACCAGGGCCGCGAGCCCGATCGGGAGATTGACGAAGAAGATCAGCCGCCAACCCCAGTCGAAGAGATCCCACTGGATGAGAAGTCCGCCGACGAGCGGACCGCAGATCGTGGCGAGCCCGATGGTCGCGCCGTAGATTCCGAACACGCGCGGGTGCGAGCGTTTCGGAAACAGTCCCGAGATGATGGCGAACGTCTGAGCCGACATCGACCCCGCCGCGAGGCCCTGCAACGCCCGCGACACGACGAGAGCGGTCGGCGACTGGGCCAGTCCGCAGAGCAGAGAGGCAACGATGAAGACGGCCAGTGCGGTGAGGAAGACCCGTCGTCGGCCGAGCAGATCCCCCAGCCGCGCCGCTGTGATCAGCGAACATGCGAACGAGAGCGTGTAGACGCTCACCATCAGCAGCTGCGCCGACACCGAGGCGCCGAGATCGACCGCGATGCTCGGAAGCGCGACGTTGACGATGGTCGCGTCCAGGAGTTGCATGAACACGGCGGCGAGACTGGTGGCCAGACCCAGCCACGGGACCCAGCGACCGAGTTCGCCTCGATAGAGTGCGTCACGCTGAGTCACAGGCATCCGGACAGGCTAGCGGCTCGAACCTCACGGAATGCTGTGAGGTTGTTCAAAGGTTGCTGGATGCTACGCGAAGAACTTGCAGCGTGGAACCCTTTTGCCCGACACTTGACTGGACCGGGACCGACCTGTAATCAGTCTCATACTTCTCTACCTCTCGCGGTAAGGCACTCGGTGCCGCATCCTGTTGCGAGAAAGTCCGTGCCACACCCGACCGAACTCGCAACTCGAATCCGACCAGGAGCCGCTCGATGGACTTGAACTTGATCACCCACTGGAAGCCAGAACCTGGGCGGGTCGTCGAGTGGAAAGTCACGGACGCGAGCGCACGAGCGGCTGCCGAAGCGCCGGTGGATCCGGCACTGCCGACCACCATGCAGGAGCGGCACCTGCGGCGGGCCCGGCTGGCGGCGAACAACGGCGAGACGCAGTCCCCGTGGATCGGCATCGCCTTCGACTTCCCCGGCCGCCTCGACACCGCCGCGATGACACGAACCCTGGAGCGCTACGTCCTGCGGCACGACACGTTGCACAGCTGGTTCTCGTTCGGGAACGCGGACGCCGACCCCACGGACACCACCAATGCCGTCCGACGGCACGTCGTGCCCGCCGGCTCCATCGCGCTCACGGCGCACGAGGGCGAGACCCTCACCACCCCTGAACAGGTCCGCGACCACGTCGCCGCGCGCTTCGCGAACGATACGAGCGCGCTGTCCTGGCCCGCATTCGTGTTCGGGGTGGTCGAGCACTACGACACCGGGGCTCCCGGGTGCGAGGACAGCTTCACCCTGTTCCACGCCGTCGATCATGCGCACACCGACATGCAGTCGATGATCCTCACGTTCGCCGAGACCCGGACCATCTATCAGGCCGAACTCGACGGCGTGGAGCCCGACCTGCCGGACCCGGGCAGTTACGTGGAATACAGCCGGCGGGAACGAGAGAAGGCGGCGACGCTGACCCTCGCCTCCCCCGAGGTCCACGGCTGGATCGGTCACCTCACCCGAAACGGCGGAACGTTCCCGAGCTTTCCCCTCGACCTCGGCGCTTCCGACGAACCCAAACCGGCCATCGGCAGCCGGTTCGACCTCGCCGACGCCGACGAGTGCGAGCGGTTCGGTGCCGTGTGCAAGGCCCACGGTTCCAACTTCATCGGCGGCGTGTTCGCGGCCCTCGCCATCACCGAACACGAACTGGTCGGGCGCGACCGCTACATGGCGCTGTCGCCGCTCACCACCCGCAACGACCCGCAGTTCTATTGGTCCCAGGGGTGGTTCATCAATCTCATTCCGGTCGGGTTCGCCCTCGAGGACGCCACGACGTTCACGGGCCTTGCCCAGCGCGCGCAGGACGCCTACCGGTCCGGCAAGGCGCTCGGCGAGGTGTCCGTGCAGCAGGTGATCGACACCGTGCTCGCTCAGGCCGGCCCCGAGGCGATGTCGCAACACGCCACCACACTCGCGCCGCCGCCGATCGTGTCGTACATCGACGGCAGGCGGTTGCCGCAGACCGAGAGTTTCACGTCGACCCGGGCGACCGGCATCGTCGGGGGCAAGGCCACGCAGATCGCGTCGATCTGGGTGAACCGCATGCTCGAGGGCACGTGGATGGCCGTCTCGCACCCCGATACCGACGAGGCGCACCGGTCCGTGACCGCATACGCGGAGCGGTTGTCGGCCATCATGAAAACCGTTGCCCGCGAGGGCGATTACACGGTGACATCGTTCGCGCCTGCGGCGGACTCCGCGACTGCCGCAGGGGTGGAGTAGTGCACGTCACGTCGATCGACCGGTACATGCTCGAACCCGGCCTGGTGACGGAATGGTCCGTCGCGCCGGGCAAGGTCTCCCCGTCCGCGGTGCCGCCGTCGTACAACCAGCAATTCCACCTCGACACCGCCCGCACCCACGGCGTCGGCCGAAGCGTCTGGATGGCAGCAGCTTTCGACCTTCCCGGGCGACTCGACCGGGATGCTCTCGCGCAGGCACTGGCGCACTTCATCCGCCGGCACGACACGCTGCAGACCGGCTTCGACGTGAGCCCGGACGCGATGGCGCGCGTGGATCTCGACCCCGAGGACATCACCGTCGTCGCGTCCGAGTCCTCGGTGACGACGTCACCTCACGAGCTCCGGGACCATCTGCGGTACCGGTTCACCGAGGCGTGCGACCCGCTGACGTTCCCCGCGTACCTGTTCGCCACCATCGAACGCGACTCGCACTACACCGTGGTCAGTGCGTTCGATCACACTCTCGTCGACGGATACTCGCTCGTCATCGCCCTGGGCGAACTCCGGCAGATCTACCAGCGACTCACCGGGCTCGGCGGCTCGGCCGAACTCACGGAAGCGGACCTGACGAAGGAACTCGGCGATCCCGGGAGCTTCCTGCGGTACTGCGAACTCGAGGCCGAGACGCCCGTCACCGAAATCGGCGACCCCCGGGTGCGCGAATGGGCACGCTTCTACGAACGCTGCGGCGGCACCGCGCCCAGTTTCCCGCTCGATCTGGGTGTCGAGGCGGGCAGGCCCGCACCACAGGGGGCGGACGTCCGCCCCCTCCTCGACGCCGCCGACACCGAGCGGTTCGAGGAAATCTGCCTGGACTCTGGGGGAAGCCTGTTCACCGGGACGCTCACCGCGATGGGCATGGCAGTGCACTCGATCAACGGCATCTCCCGGATGCCGTTGCAGTTTCCGCTGCACATTCGCCAGGACCCGCAGTGGGCCAATGCGATCGGGTGGCTCACGACGAGCGCGCCACTGACGGTCGAACTGACCCCGGACTGCGACTTCCAGTCCTCCTTGGCGCACACCCACGCCTCGTTCCGCACAGCCCTGACGCTCAAGGGTGTGACGATGGCCCAGGTGCGGGAGGCGCTCGGTGACGGATACCGCCGCACCCGCACCGATGTGTTCATGGTCTCGTACATCGACTACCGCAGACTGCCCGGCACCGACGATCACGACGAGCTGAACGCCCACCACATCAGCAACGTGACGGTCGCGGACGACGCGCAGTTCTGGATCTCCCGCACGCAGCGGGGTCTCGCGCTGCGGTCGCGGTTCCCGGAGACGTCGACGGCACGCCGGGCGGTCACGGAATTCCTGGTGCGGTTGCGGGAGATCATGCACGACATCTGCGAGAACGGCGTCACTCCCATCGCGGAGCTCACCAGTCAGCTGAACCTGGAAGGCACTCCCGTCGTCTGACCGCCGGAGGCTCGAACAGTCGTCGCCGCATCGCGTCGGCGATCTTGGCTGCCTCGCCCTTGGCCCGCCCCGCGACGTCGCCTGCGAACAACTCGTCGACGCTGGACGCCCACAGTTCGACCCAGCGGTCGAAGTGGCGGTCGGTGAATCCGTGCCGGCCGTGCAGCGCCCGGTGCACGGCGAACGCGCTGCCGCGGTAGACGCCGGTGCGCAGCAGGATCGTCTCCCAGAAGTCGCACATGACGGGCAGGTGGTCGTCGATGCCGATCACCGCGAGCGTCTCGAAGGCCGGTTCGAGGACCGGGTCGGCGAATGCCCGGCCGTAGAAGTGCCGGAGCAGCAGTTCCAGGTCGGCGCGCGTCGAGATGTCGGGCATGAGGCCTCCGTTCGGGTGCGAATCTACGCGCCCGCTGCGGCCTCCCTCACCGTCCGCGGGAGGTAAGTGTGAACGCCGGTCGGAAGAACTTCCGGCGTCCGCCTAGAATTGACGCCGTCCCCGTCGCATCTGCCCCAGGAGCCCACCCGTGCCCGTAGCGCCAGATCCCACCCAGTCCTTCGCCGAGTACGCCAATCCCGGTCGGCTCGTGTCGACGGAGTGGCTGTCCGCGAATCTGGGCACACCCGGCCTCAAGGTGGTGGAGTCGGACGAAGACGTGCTCCTCTACGACGTCGGCCACATCCCCGGCGCCGTCAAGGTCGACTGGCACCTCGATCTCAACGATCCGGTGACCCGTGACTACATCGACGGCGAGCAGTTCGCCGACCTGATGAGCCGCAAGGGCATCAGCCGCGACGACACCGTCGTGATCTACGGCGACAAGAGCAACTGGTGGGCGGCGTACGCCCTCTGGGTGTTCACGCTGTTCGGACACGAGGACGTCCGCCTCCTCGACGGCGGCCGCGACGCGTGGATCGCCGAGAACCGGGACACCGCGTTCGACGTCCCCGAGACCTCCCCCACCGACTACCCGGTGGTCGAGCGCAACGACGCCCCGATCCGCGCGTTCAAGGACGACGTCCTTGATCACCTCGGCAAGGGTCCGCTGATCGACGTGCGGTCGCCCCAGGAGTACACCGGCGAACGCACCCACATGCCCGACTACCCCGAAGAGGGCGCGCTGCGCGGCGGCCACATCCCGAGCGCGCTGAGCATTCCGTGGGCCAAGGCCGCAGCCCCCGACAGCCGTTTCCGCTCGCGCGGTGAACTGAACGAGATCTACGGCGGTGTGTCCGCCGACGACGACATCGTGGCGTACTGCCGCATCGGTGAGCGCTCCAGCCACACCTGGTTCGTCCTCACCCACCTGCTCGGTTACCCCAGCGTCCGCAACTACGACGGTTCGTGGACGGAGTGGGGCAACATGGTTCGCGTTCCGATCGTCAGGGGTGAAGAGCCGGGAGACGTGCCCGGCGCATCGTCATGACCGAACTACCCGATTCGCTTGCCGAGATCGTCGACGACTTCGCTGCCGTCGACGGCTCGGACAAGCTGCAGTTGCTGCTCGAGTTCAGCCGCGAACTGGCGCCTCTGCCTGCCGAACTCGAGCAGGACGCGATGGAACCGGTGCCCGAGTGCCAGTCTCCGCTGTTCCTGTCGGTCGACGACTCCGATCCGGAACACGTGCGGCTGCATTTCAGCGCGCCCGCGGAAGCGCCGACGACGCGGGGTTTCGCGTCGATCCTGCACCAGGGCCTCGACGGGCACAGTGCCGCCACCATCCTCGGCGTTCCGGACGATTTCTATTCCGCGCTCGGGCTCGCCGACGCCGTCAGTCCCCTGCGACTGCGCGGCATGTCCGCGATGCTCGCGCGAATCAAGCGGCATCTTCGCGGCTAGGCAGGATCTGAACACACACTGATGGAATTCACCGAACTTGCCGACTACCCCGTTCCGGTGGGCGCGCTCACCGAATGGTTACCGTGCGCCCGCTCGGAATGGGTGGACGACCCCCGCCCGGCCTCGTACATCCACGAGGCGCACCTGCGCCGGTGCTCCGACTCCGGTGGTCGCGAATCCTGGCTGGGCACCGCATTCGAGATCCACGGCACACTGAACGTCACCGCTTTCCGGTCGGCGCTGGAGAAGTGGACCGATCGTCACGAGGTGCTGCGCTCCCACACGGCGTTCGACGCGGAGACCGAGCGCGTACGTCGGCGCACCGTGCCGCAGGGCGGGCTGCACGTCGGGGTCGTCAGCCACGGGTACGACGCGGCCGGCGGCGACAACTTCGCGCACCTGCAGCAACTGTTCGACGAGTACGCCTCGCCGCACAGTTGGCCGTCGTACGTCTTCGCGACGCTCGAAACCGTCCAACGCGACCGATTCACGGTGTTCTTCGCGGCAGACCACTCGATCATCGACGGGTTCTCCATCGTGCTCGTCGCCCACGAGTTGACCGCCCTGTACGAGGAGGCACTGTCCGGCCGCACGGCCAACCTGTTCCCCGTCGGCAGCTACATCGACTTCGGCCGTGAGGAACGTGAGAGCTCCACCGACGCCGAGGTCAAACGGGAGGCGCTCGACGTGTGGCGGTCGGCCCTCGAGGGACCGGGCCTCCCCGAGTTCCCGCTCGAGGTCGGCCCGCGCACCTCGTACGCCCAGCAGAACCTGTCTGCCTGGATTCTCGATGCCGACCAGGCTGCGGCGTTCAACTCGGCGTGCCGCGAAGCAGAGGTGGGGTTCTTCCCCGGCCTGCTCGCGTGCCTGGGGATGGCCGGGTCGGAAGTGGCGGGGCATCAACGCTTTCGGACGGTCACTCCGGTCCACACCCGGCATTCCCCGCAGTGGGCGTCCGCGCTGGGATGGTTCGTGGGTCTGAGCCCGATCGACTTCGAGGTGACGTCGGACGACTTCGCCGCCGTCGCCCGCGAGGCCGCCGAGAGCGTGGCCCGGACGAAGCCGATCTCGGTGGTCCCGTTCGACCGGATCGAGAAGGAACTCGACATCCCCATCCGGCCGCGCTTCGTCGTCTCCTACATGGACGTCCGGTTCGTGCCCGAAGCGGGCCGCTGGCACGAGCGCAACGCCCGGGCCCTGCGGAGCCGGCAGTACACCCACGACGTGTACGCGTGGATCAATCGCACCCCCCGAGGCGTCAATCTGGCGGTCCGATATCCGGGCAACGACATCGCTGCCGCGAGCGTCCACACGTGGGTCGGGAGCCTCCGCCGGCAACTGGAACAGGTTTCAACCAGCTACCCATCGGTAGGGCTGCGAAGCGTCGGACAGCCCTGACCGGAAATTTCGGTCCGGTGACAACACGAATCGGTTCGGTGCCTAGACTCCGAAGTGATGCCGTAAACGACCGCTGGTGACACCCACGGGAGCCACCGCGGAGACAGACCATGCGAACCACAGGAGGCTCAGTGCCCAGTCATGCCAGCGCGCACATCACGAAGGTGCTCGTCGCGAACCGCGGTGAGATTGCAGTGCGGGTGATCCGGGCCGCAGCCGATGCCGGCCTGGCCAGCGTCGCCGTCTACGCCGAACCCGACGCCGACGCCCCGTTCGTGCGCCTGGCCGACGAAGCATTCGCCCTCGGCGGGCAGACCTCCGCCGAGTCCTACCTGGTGTTCGACAAAATTTTGGACGCCGCCGCCAAGTCCGGCGCCGACGCCATCCACCCCGGCTACGGCTTCCTCTCCGAGAACGCCGACTTCGCGCAGGCCGTGATCGACGCCGGCCTGATCTGGATCGGCCCCTCCCCGCAATCGATCCGCGACCTCGGCGACAAGGTCACCGCCCGGCACATCGCCGAAAAGGCCAAGGCCCCGATGGCCGCCGGCACCAAGGACCCCGTCAAGAACGCCGACGAGGTCGTCGCCTTCGCCAAGGAATACGGGGTCCCCGTCGCCATCAAGGCCGCGTTCGGCGGCGGCGGGCGCGGCATGAAGGTCGCCCACACCATCGAGGAAATCCCCGAACTGTTCGACTCCGCCACCCGCGAGGCCGTCGCCGCGTTCGGCCGCGGCGAATGCTTCGTCGAACAGTATCTGGACAAGGCCCGCCACGTCGAAGCCCAGGTCATCGCCGACCAGCACGGCAACGTCATCGTCGCCGGCACCCGCGACTGCTCCCTGCAACGCCGCTTCCAGAAACTCGTCGAGGAGGCCCCCGCCCCGTTCCTCACCGACGACCAACGCCACCGCATCCACACCTCCGCCAAGGCCATCTGCAAAGAGGCCGGCTACTACGGCGCCGGCACCGTCGAATACCTCGTCCAGGGCGACACCGTCTCCTTCCTCGAGGTCAACACCCGCCTGCAGGTCGAACACCCCGTCACCGAGGAAACCGCCGGCATCGACCTGGTCCTGCAACAGTTCAAGATCGCCAACGGCGAACACCTCGACCTCACCGAGGACCCCACCCCCCGCGGCCACGCCTTCGAATTCCGCATCAACGGCGAGGACGCCGGCCGCGGCTTCCTGCCCGCCCCCGGCCCGGTCACCAAGTTCGTGCC
>NZ_JASHKW010000021.1:0-180244 GCF_030056915.1 Rhodococcus sp. IEGM 1307 | reverse complement strand
CTGTGCAGTATCTGAAACAACACACACGTTTCAGAACAGAAGAAAGAAGAACACCCCACCCACCCATGGTGTTGTGTTTCTTCGCTGATGTTCCGTGTGACAGTTTCATAGAGTTACGGCGGCCATAGCGGAGGGGAAACGCCCGGTCCCATTCCGAACCCGGAAGCTAAGCCCTCCAGCGCCGATGGTACTGCACCCGACAGGGTGTGGGAGAGTAGGACACCGCCGAACATCCGTTACCGAAAGGGGACCCAATATACTGGGTCCCCTTTCGTGGTTTGTGTGAAAGGAATGACTGTGTCGGAGAGTGACGACGGACGTCGATCCTTCCGCGGAGGCGGTGCCTCCAACAGCAATCGGGGCGGTGCCTCCAACAGCAATCGGGGCGGTGCGTCCGGCGGCGCCGGCGGTTCGGGTCGGGGTGGCTCGACCGGTGGTCCCCGTCGCGATTCGCGCGACAATCGTGGCGGCGCCGGTGGCGACCGTCGCGGTGGTGGACCCCGTCGTGGCGGCGAGGGCGGCTTCGCGCCTCGCGGACGTGAAGGTGACCGTCCGCAGCGGCAGCAGGCGCGTCCGGACGAACCGGATCTGCCCGAGAACGTCGAGGCCGGCGAGCTCGATCCCGCTGTACGCCGCGACCTGCTGAGCCTGGACAAGACAAACGCGAACACGGTTGCGCGTCACCTGGTAATGGCAGGCAAGCTCGTCGACGACGATCCGCGACTTGCGCTCGCGCATGCTCGCGCCGCGCGCCAGCGTGCGGGCCGCATTGCCATCGTGCGTGAGGCCGCGGGTATCACCGCGTACCACGCCGGCGAATGGGCCGAGGCGCTGTCGGAGTTGCGCGCCGCTCGTCGCATGGCCGGCGGTCCCGGACTGCTCGCGGTCATGGCGGACTGCGAACGCGGACTGGGCCGCCCGGAGCGTGCGATCGAACTCGGTCGGAGCGAGGAAGCTGCTGCGCTGTCCGGTGACGAGGCAGCCGAGCTGCGCATGGTGGTCGCCGGGGCGCGCATGGACCTCGGTCAGTTCGACCAGGCCGTGGTCACGCTGCAGACCCCCGATCTCGACGCCTCGCGGACCGGACCCGGCGCCGCTCGCCTGTTCTACGCGTATGCGGACGCCTTGGTGGCTGCCGGCCGCATCGAGGACGGACTCAAGTGGTTCCTCAATTCCGCCGCCGCGGATCTCGAGGGTGACACCGACGCGGAGGAGCGTGTGGCCGAGCTGACCGGAGACGATCAGTGACGGCTCTGCGCGACGGCTACGACGCCCTGCTGCTCGACCTCGACGGCACCCTGTACCAGGGGTCGCAGGAAATCCCCGGCGCGCGAGAGGCTTTGGCGGCCGCGGAGCAGTCCTGCTACTACGTGACCAACAACGCCAGTCGCAGCCCGGGCGAGGTCGCGGAACACCTGACCGAACTCGGGTTCGACGCCGACGAGTCGACGGTGGTGACGAGTTCCCAGTCCGCGGCCAGGCTGCTCGCGGAGAACGTCGCCCCCGATTCGCCGGTCCTGATCGTGGGCACCGAAGCGCTCGCCGACGAAGTCCGGAACGTCGGACTGCGCCCGGTGCGGTCGTTCGAGGACGCGCCCGCGGCTGTCGTCCAAGGACATTCGCCGACGACGGACTGGGCGATACTCGCCGAGGCGACCCTCGCGATCCGGGCCGGAGCGGTCTGGGTGGCGGCGAACCTGGACTCGACCCTCCCCACCGAACGCGGACTCGTCCTCGGCAACGGATCGATGGTCGCGGCGCTACGCACGGCGACGTCCCGCGAACCTCTCGTGGCGGGTAAACCGGCCGCGCCGCTGATGGAAGACGCGATGCTCCGCAGCGGGTGCTCGCGCCCGCTCGTCGTGGGCGACAGGCTGGACACCGACATCGAAGGCGCCAACAATGTCGGTCTCGACTCGCTGCTGGTGCTCACCGGAGTGAGCACCGCGGTCGACGTGCTGCGTGCCGCCCCGGAGCAACGGCCCACCTATCTGGCGTCCGAACTGGACGCGCTCAACCGCCCCGCCGAGGAATCCCTCATCGGCGAGGACAGCCGGTGGTCCGTCGAGTTCGACGGCACCGACCTGGTGATCGAACCGACCGCCGATTCCGCCGCGCCGGTGGATTCGGCCGCTCTGCTGCGGGCCGTGGCCGTTGCTGCCTGGAAGTTCCCCGACTTCGCGCGAATCACGTCGACGACGCCCGCGGTGAGTGCGGTCGCCTCCGGCTGGGGTGCCTGAAACCCGGCAGACCCGCGTTGTCCGTCACGCGATTCGCTGTATGCGTATCGGAACGCGATGGACTAGCGTTGTGCCCGATGAGCACGCCAATACTGCGCCCGGGAGCCCATCTACCTGGGCCTCCTCAGAGTGTCGACCCCGAGACGATCCACTCGGAGGTCGATGGATTGTTGTCGCGGCTCGGAGCCGTCGAACCGGATCCTGACGACGAGCACGGCGTCGGAGTCATCCCACGCAAAGCCCATCTTCTCGAGAAGGCGCACGACGTGCTGGTGGAGGCGCTGGCCACCGTGGACAAGATCTGACGTGGCCCGTCGAGCACGGGTGGATGCCGAACTCGTTCGGCGGGGACTGGCCCGGTCCCGCGAACACGCGCAAGAACTCATCGCCTCCGGCCGAGTACTGATCTCGGGAGCGGCAGCGACCAAACCCGCCACCGCAATCGAAGCGGGAACTCCGCTGCGGGTGGTCGAGGTCGACAACGAAGTGTCCTGGGCATCGCGCGGAGCCCACAAACTCCTCGGTGCGCTCGAGGCGTTCGGCCCCCGCGGACTCGAGGTCGAGGCCAAGCGCTGCCTCGACGCAGGCGCGTCCACCGGCGGCTTCACCGACGTGCTGCTTCACCACGGCGCGCGGGAGGTCGTGGCGGTGGACGTCGGCTACGGCCAGCTGGTGTGGCGGCTGCAGTCCGACGACCGCGTCCACGTCATCGACCGGACCAACGTGCGATCCATCGACGCCGAGCAGATCGGTGGCCCGGTCGATCTGGTGGTCGCGGACCTCTCGTTCATCTCCCTGAAGCTCGTCCTCCCGGCGTTCGTCGCCTGCGTGGCCGACGGCGCAGATCTGATTCCGATGGTGAAGCCGCAGTTCGAGGTCGGCAAGGACCACGTGGGCTCCGGTGGTGTGGTGCGTGACCCGGAGTTGCGCGTCGCCGCGGTACTGGATGTCGCGAAGACGGCAGCGTCGCTGGGACTGCGTACCGTCGGTGCAGTGGCCAGTCCGCTGCCGGGACCGTCGGGGAACGTCGAGTACTTCCTGTGGCTCCGCGCGGATGTCACACCCGGGACGGATGATGTACCGGTCGAGTCGATAGAAGAGTTGATCCGCACCGCGGTGCAGGAGGGACCACAGTGAGCGGGGGAAGCAGCGGCACCCAGCAACGCGAGCGGGAAATCCTGCTCGTTGCGCACCCGGGCCGCGCCGAGATCACGGAGACCGCGCGACGCGTCGGCAAGATCTTCGAGCGGGCCGGGATCGGACTGCGCGTCCTCGTCGACGAGGTCGACAGCACCCGAATCGAACCGATGGACGGCATGGCGGCCGACGAATTCCTGGTCCCCGGGCTGGAAGTCACCATCGTCCAGGCCGGCCCCGACGCCGCCCTCGGTTGCGAGATGGTGCTCGTGCTCGGCGGAGACGGAACGTTCCTGCGGGCAGCGGAACTCGCCCAGGCCGCGTCCATTCCGGTTCTGGGCATCAACCTGGGCCGCATCGGGTTCCTCGCGGAAACGGAGGCCGAGCACCTCGACGAGGCGCTCGCCCAGGTGGTGCGTCGTGAGTACCGCATCGAACACCGCATGACGCTGGACGTGCTGGTCCGGGTGGACGACGAAATCATCGAACGCGGCTGGGCACTCAACGAGGCGAGCATCGAGAACCGGTCCCGGCTCGGTGTCCTCGAGGTGGTGCTCGAGGTGGACGGCCGCCCCGTGTCGGCCTTCGGCTGCGACGGCGTCCTCATCTCCACCCCGACCGGGTCGACGGCATACGCGTTCTCGGCAGGTGGCCCCGTGGTGTGGCCGGAGCTGGAGGCCCTGCTCGTGGTCCCGAGCAACGCGCACGCGCTGTTCGCGCGCCCACTCGTGACGAGCCCGAACTCGCTGATCGCGGTGGAGACGGTGGCCGGCAGCCACGACGGTCTGGTGTTCTGCGACGGTCGCCGGACCCTCGAGCTACCCGCGGGCGCCCGCGTCGAAGTGGTGCGTGGCAAGGAACCCGTTCGGTGGATACGACTGGATTCGGCGCCGTTCGCAGACCGGATGGTGCGAAAGTTCGAGCTGCCCGTCACCGGGTGGCGAGGAAGGAAGCCCTAAACGTGCTGGCAGAGATCAGGATCGACAACCTCGGTGTGATCTCCGAGGCGTCGGCGCAATTCCACGAAGGTTTGACGGTGCTCACCGGTGAGACCGGTGCGGGCAAGACGATGGTGGTGACGAGCCTGCACCTGCTCAGCGGTGCGCGGGCAGACGCGGGCCGGGTGCGTCTCGGCGCGCCCCGTGCCGTGGTCGAGGGCCGGTTCATGACGGACGAGGGCTCGGAGCACGTCGAACGGGCCGTGACCCGGCTCCTCGAATCGACCGGCGCCGAGCGAGACGAGGACGGCACCATCATTGCGGTGCGGACCGTCGGCAGCGACGGACGGTCCCGCGCCCACCTGGGCGGGCGCAGCGTTCCGGCGGGTGTGCTGTCCGAGTTCACCGACCCACTGCTCACCGTCCACGGGCAGAACGATCAGCTGCGGCTGCTCCGGCCCGACCAGCAGTGCGCCGCCCTGGACAGGTTCGCGGACAAGACGGTCGGCCCGCTGCTGGCGCGGTACCGCAAGCACCGCGACGAATGGGTGACCGCGCGAACCGAACTGATCGAACGCACCGGGCGCACCCGGGAACTCGCGCAGGAAGCCGACCAACTGACGTTCGCCCTCAACGAGATCGACGGCGTCGCGCCCACCCCGGGTGAGGACGAGTCGATCGTGTCGGAGGTGCGCAGGCTCAGTGAACTCGACTCGCTGCGCTCTGCGGCCGAGGAAGCGCACGCCGCGCTCGCCGGCGGCGACGACATGGACGGCGACGGCGTCGGCGCACCCGCGTTGGATCTGTTGTCCGAGGCGCGGGCCCGGATCGAATCGACCACCGACCCCGAACTGGACGGGCTCGGACCGCGCCTCGCCGACGCGATCGCGGTGATCACGGACGTCTCCGCCGACCTGACCACGTATCTCGCCGGGCTTCCCGCGGATCCGGGGGCACTGGACTCCTTGCTGTCGCGGCAGGCGGAACTGAAGAACCTCACCCGCAAGTACGCTGCCGACGTCGACGGCGTACTGGAATGGGCAGACAACGCCCGTGCGAGGCTCGAGAAGATCGACGTGTCCTCCGATGCATTGGCGGCGCTGACGAAGCAGGTCGAGGAGTCGGCGGCGTCCACCGCGGAGGCCGCGTCGAAGCTGACCGCCGCCCGCGTCAAGGCGGCGGTCAAGCTCGCCAAGGCCGTCAGTTCCGAACTCGCTGGTCTGGCGATGGGCCGGGCCGCTCTCGAGGTGTCCGTCCGGCCCCGGATCGCCGGACCTCAGGACACGGCACCGCTCACCGTCGACGGGACGGAACTGCACGCGGGTTCGTCCGGCGTCGACGAAGTGGAATTCCGGCTGTCGGCGCACAGCGGCGCACAGTCGCTGCCCATCAGCAAGAGCGCGTCCGGCGGTGAACTCTCGCGCGTGATGCTGGCACTCGAGGTGGTGCTCGCCGGTTCCGACTCGGGCGCGACGATGGTGTTCGACGAGGTCGACGCCGGCGTCGGCGGTCGGGCCGCAGTCGAGATCGGCCGGCGACTGGCCCGGCTCGCCCGGACACACCAGGTCATCGTCGTGACGCACCTGCCGCAGGTCGCGGCGTTCGCGGACACCCACCTGGTGGTCGACAAGGTCGACGACGCGGACGGCGTCGTCAGCAGTGGTGTGCACACGCTCACCGACGACGAACGGGTTGTCGAACTGGCGCGCATGCTCGCCGGACTCGACGACACCGAGACCGGTCGCGCCCACGCGGAGGAGCTCTTGGCCACCGCCAACGCCGAGCGTTCCGCCTGACCGGTCCTGCGGACCGCCCGCACCCGTGGTAATGGTGTGACTGATGTGGTAAACGGTTCGGCGCGCCTCCACAGGTCGGTCCGGCTTCCGGTCCATCATCGAACTCATGAAGATGCCGGCACTGCTGTCACGTAACACCGAAACTTTGCCTGGGGTCAGCGGCATCGCCAGGGTGGATCGCAACACGGCCAAGTTGCTGCGACGCGTCGGACCCGGTGACATCGTCGTTCTCGACGAGCTCGACCTCGATCGCGGGACCGCGGACGCCCTGGTGAAGGCCGGCGTTCTCGCAGTGATCAACGCGTCGCCCTCCATCTCGGGGCGCTATCCCAACCTCGGACCGGAGGTGATCGTCGCCAACGGGATCCTCCTGGTGGATTCGGCAGGCACCGAGATCTTCAAGAGCATCAAGGACGGCAGCAAGGTCCGGGTGAACGGGGGAGGTGTCTACTCCGGGGAACGGCGCATCGCGAAGGGCGACGAACAGACCGAGGCGGAGATCTCCGACCGGATGATCGAGGCGAAGACCGGTCTGGTCGACCACCTCGAGGCGTTCTCCGGCAACACCATCGAGTTCATCCGCACCGAAAGTCCGCTGCTGATCGACGGAGTCGGCGTCCCCGACGTCGACGTCGACATGAAGGAACGGCACGTCGTGATCGTGTCCGACGGCCCGGACCACGCGTCCGACCTGAAGAACCTCAAGCCGTTCATCAAGGAGTACTCGCCGATCCTCATCGGCGTCGGGGCAGGCGCCGACGTCCTGAAGTCGGCGGGCTATCGCCCCGACCTCATCGTCGGCGACCCCGAGGACATCACCAGCGCCACGTTGAAGTCGGGCGCCGAGGTGGTGCTCCCCGCCGACCAGGACGGTCACGCCCCCGGTCTGTCACGGATCCAGGACCTCGGCATCGGAGCGATGACGTTCCCCGCCTCCGGGTCCCCGTCCGACCTGGCGCTGCTGCTGGCCGATCATCACGGCGCGTCGCTGATCGTCACGGTCGGGAGCACCGTCTCCCTCGACGAATTCTTCGACCGCGGCCGCCGCGACAGCAACCCGTCCGCGTTCATGACCCGGCTGAAGGTCGGGCCGAAACTGGTGGACGCGAAGGCCGTGGCGACCCTGTACCGGAGCCGCGTGTCGGGCGGCGCGATCGCGCTGCTCGTACTGGCCGCACTGGTTGCGGTGATCGTGGCCCTGGTGGTGTCGAACATCGGTGGTGAGGCACTGGACTGGGCCGTCGCGACATGGAACAGCTTCGCGTTGTGGGTCCAGGGGTTCTTCAAGTGATTTCTCTGCGTCACCATGCCATTTCCATTGCGGCGATCTTCCTGGCTCTGGCAATAGGCGTGGTGATGGGTTCCGGCCTGTTGTCGAGCGGTCTCGTCTCGGGGCTGCGCGACGACAAGGCCGACCTGCAGACCGACGTGGAGAAGGCGAACGAACGCAACAACCAGCTGACCGAGCAGCTGAACTCGGCGGACGGCTTCGATTCCGCCGTGGGCGGCCGCGTGGTGGCCGACACTCTGGCGCAACGCACCGTGATGGTCGTGACGACCCCGGATGCCGACCCCGCCGACCTCGACGGGGTCAACCGCATGATCGCTCAGGCAGGTGGGTCGGTGACCGGCCGGGTGTCGTTGACCGATTCGTTCGTGGACGCGACGGGCGGTGACCGGCTCCGGACGGTCGTCAACAATGTGATCCCTGCGGGTGTCACGTTGAAGACCGGGGCCGTCGACCAGGGCAGCCTCGCAGGCGACCTGCTCGGTTCGGTCCTCATGCTGGGTAAGGAGACGGGCCAGCCGCAGAGTTCCGCACAGGAGATGGCGCTCGCTCTCGAGACCCTCCGCGGTGCGGGATTTGTCAGCTACGACGACGGTGCGGTCCAACCGGCACAGGTCGCGGTGGTGCTGACCGGCGACCGCGACGTGGAGGACGGTGTCAGCGGCAACCGCGGCGCGGTGGTGGCCCGGTTCGCGGGCGCGCTGGATTCGCGCGGTGCCGGGGCGGTTCTCGCCGGGCGTCCGGCGTCGGCGCAGGGCAACGGTGCGGTCGCCGTCGCGCGGGCCGACGCGGCCCTCTCCGCGGCGCTCACGACGATCGACAACATCGACCGGGAAGCGGGCAAGATCACCGTTCCGCTCGCGCTGCAGGAGCAACTGAACGGCGGCGCCGGCCGGTACGGCACCGGGCCCGGCACGACCGGAGTCACCGTCGGGGCCACCCCGGCGTAGCGCGCGTCACATCGGGGCGGGCAATCGCGGCGCGTTGTTTCCGGGACGTACGACAAGGTGTTACCGTGAAGTCCCGTGGGTCGGCAGGCCCCAGCATTGCTCGAACAGACCAAGCCCTGCACAGTCGTCACGGGAGCCCCTTTGCCACAGTCACGCACTCATTCGCGTACCGCTACCAAGCACATCTTCGTGAGCGGCGGCGTCGCCTCCTCACTCGGCAAGGGCCTCACAGCCTCGAGCCTCGGGCAATTGCTCACCGCGCGGGGAATGCGCGTGACCATGCAGAAACTGGATCCGTATCTCAACGTCGATCCGGGCACGATGAACCCGTTCCAGCACGGTGAGGTCTTCGTCACCGAAGACGGCGCCGAGACCGACCTCGACGTCGGCCACTACGAGCGCTTCCTCGACCGCGACCTGTCCGGTCAGGCGAATGTCACCACCGGCCAGGTGTATTCGACGGTCATCGCCAAGGAGCGGCGCGGTGAATACCTCGGCGACACCGTCCAGGTCATCCCGCACATCACGGACGAGATCAAGAGCCGGATCCTCGCCATGAGCGGACCGGACCTCCAGGGACACCAGCCCGACGTCGTCATCACCGAGATCGGTGGCACCGTCGGTGACATCGAGTCGCAGCCGTTCCTCGAGGCCGCCCGTCAGGTGCGCCACGACGTCGGTCGCGACAACGTCTTCTTCCTCCACGTCTCCCTGGTTCCGTACCTGGCGCCGTCGGGTGAGCTCAAGACGAAGCCCACCCAGCACTCGGTCGCGGCCCTGCGGAACATCGGTATCCAGCCCGACGCGCTGATCCTGCGCTGCGACCGCGAGGTACCCCCCGCGCTGAAGAACAAGATCGCGCTCATGTGCGACGTCGACGTCGACGGCTGCATCTCGACCCCCGACGCGCCCTCGATCTACGACATCCCGAAGGTGCTGCACAGCGAGGGCCTCGACGCCTACGTGGTGCGTCAGCTGGGTCTGCCGTTCCGCGACGTGGACTGGACCGTGTGGGGCAACCTGCTCGAGCGCGTCCACCAGCCGCGCGAGACCGTGCGGATCGCCCTGGTCGGAAAATACGTCGACCTGCCGGACGCCTACCTGTCCGTCACCGAGGCGCTGCGCGCCGGCGGCTTCGCGAACCGCTCGAAGGTGGAAATTTCCTGGGTGCCGTCCGACGCGTGTGAGACGGAGGCGGGCGCGCAGGCCGCCCTCGGCGACGTCGACGGCGTGCTGATTCCCGGCGGCTTCGGAATCCGCGGTATCGAGGGCAAGCTCGGCGCGATCCGGTACGCCCGTCACCGGAAGATCCCGCTGCTCGGACTGTGCCTCGGCCTGCAGTGCGTCGTGATCGAGGCTGCGCGCAGCGTGGGTCTCGACGACGCCAACTCCGCCGAGTTCGAGCCTGAGACCACGCACCCCGTGATCTCCACGATGGCCGACCAGGAAGACGTCATCGCCGGCGAGGCGGACCTCGGCGGCACGATGCGCCTCGGCGCGTACCCGGCCGTCCTCACGAAGGGGTCCGTGGTGGCCCGCGCGTACGGCAGCGAAGAGGTGTCGGAACGTCACCGTCACCGCTACGAGGTCAACAACGCGTACCGCGACCGGATCGCGAAGAGCGGACTCCGGTTCAGCGGAACCTCGCCCGACGGTCACCTCGTCGAGTTCGTCGAGTACCCGGCCGACCAGCACCCGTTCTTCGTCGCGACGCAGGCGCACCCCGAGCTGAAGAGCCGTCCGACGCGTCCGCACCCGCTGTTCGCGGCGTTCGTCGACGCGGCGCTGAGGCACAAGCTCGAAGAGCGGCTTCCCGTCGACGTGCACGGTGAGGAGCGGGCCGCCGTCGCTACCGATGACGAACTCGCCGACTCCGCCGACCGCGACGAGGTCGCGTCCGTCGACAGCGCGGGATAGGGCGAGACCGACCATGACCGACACCGGCCGGCACGAATTCGAGACCCTCGACTCGCGCGCCGTCTACAGCGGCGCGATCCTCGCCCTGCGCGTGGATCACGTCGCGATGCCGGACGGCCGGACCGCCGAACGCGAGGTCGTCGAGCACCACGGCGCCGTCGCCGTCGTGGTGCTCGACGACGAGGACCGGGTGGTCCTGATCCACCAGTACCGGCACCCGGTGGGGCGCCGGTTGTGGGAGATCCCGGCGGGCTTGCTGGACGAGCCGGGGGAGGACCCGGTCGACGCGGCCGGGCGCGAGCTGGCGGAGGAGACCGGGCTCGGGGCCCGTCGCTGGTCCGTTCTCGTGGATGTCGTTCTCTCACCCGGGTTCACGGACGAGTCGGTGCGCGTGTTCCTCGCCGAGGACCTGTACGAGGTGGACCGGCCCGACCCGGAGGACGAGGAAGCCGACCTCGAGATCGAGCGGATTCCGCTCGACGAGGTCGTGTCGATGGTGCTGAACGGGACCATCGTCAACGCCACGGCCGTGGCCGGAGTGATGGCACTCGCCGCTGCCCGGTCCCGCCCGGGCGGTGTCGGCGAACTCCGCGACGTGACCGTGCCCTGGGTCGATCGCCCCGACAGGTTCAGCGAGAGGAAACGCTCGCGCGCCGGCGGGGACGAGGCCGCGCGGGCATGACATGGTGATTGCGCGGCAGGTGGATTCGTACCTCGACCACCTGTCCGTCGAGCGCGGAGCCGCCCGCAACACCCTCGGCTCGTACCGCCGCGACCTCGAGCGGTACACGCAGTTCCTCGCCGACCGGGAGGTCACCGACATCGGCCGGATCCGCGAACAGGATGTCAGCGACTTCGTGATCGCGCTGCGCACCGGCGATCCGAATCGTGAACTGCCGCCGCTGGCCGCGAGCTCCGCGGCCCGCGCCCTGATCGCGGTGCGCGGATTCCACCGGTTCGCCGCGGCCGAGGGGATGACCGCAGTGGACGTCGCCCGGGACGTGCGGCCACCGTCGCCGGCGAAACGGCTCCCCAAATCGCTGCCGGTCAACGAGGTGCTGGCGCTGCTGGAGGCGGTCGGCGGCAGCGGACCCGCCGACGGTCCGCGGGCGGTCCGTGACCGCGCGCTCCTCGAACTGCTGTATTCGACGGGCGCCCGCATCTCCGAAGCCGTGGGCCTGGACGTCGACGACGTCGACACCGAGACCCGGTCGGTGCTGCTGCGGGGCAAGGGCGGCAAGCAGCGGGTGGTGCCGGTGGGCCGGCCCGCCGTCGAATCCCTCGACGCCTACCTGATCCGGGGCCGGCCGGCGCTGGCATCACGCGGAACACCCGCGCTGTTCCTCAATGTCCGCGGCGGACGCCTGTCCCGCCAGAGCGCATGGAAGGTGCTGCAGACCGCGGCGGACGCGGCGGGCATCTCGTCGGCGGTGTCACCGCACACGCTCCGTCACTCGTTCGCGACGCATCTGCTCGACGGCGGCGCCGACGTCCGCGTCGTCCAGGAGCTGCTGGGGCATGCCTCGGTGACGACCACCCAGATATATACGCTGGTGACAGTGGGTGCGCTGCGCGAGGTGTGGGCCGGAGCGCACCCCCGGGCGAGGTGACGGAAAGCGTGTCGAGGGGAAATTTCACGGTACGAGGCGGTAGCGTTCGTATAACGATGTGGGATCGGCAGCGATCATCGAGAGAACAGGGGATCATCGGACCGTGGTGACACCGCAGCCGCCAGCGGCGGAGTCAGAGCACTCGCAACAGGAGGGCGACATGTTCGACGTGCGGCAATCCGAACCCGCAGCCTTGTTCGAGGACGCTGCCGTGGTCGTGGAGGAGGAGCTCGGGCCCACGGGACGGCCGACACGTGCGGTGCCGGAACCCGCCCCGCTGCCCTCGCACGGCCCGGCCAAGATCATCGCGATGTGCAACCAGAAGGGTGGCGTCGGCAAGACGACGTCGACCATCAACCTGGGAGCGTCGCTCGCCGAATTCGGCCGACGTGTCCTGCTCGTCGACCTCGATCCCCAGGGGGCGCTGTCCGCGGGGCTCGGCGTCGCGCATCACGACCTCGAACTGACCGTCCACAACCTGCTCGTCGAACCCCGCGTCGCGATCGACGACGTCCTGATGCGGACACGCGTCGAGGGCCTCGACCTCCTGCCGAGCAACATCGACCTGTCGGCGGCGGAGATTCAGCTCGTCACCGAGGTCGGGCGGGAACAGACGCTCGGACGGGTGCTGCATCCGGTGCTCGACCGGTACGACTACGTCCTGATCGACTGCCAGCCGTCCCTCGGTCTGCTCACCGTCAACGCGTTGGCCTGCGCGGACTCGGTGATCATTCCGATGGAGTGCGAGTACTTCAGCCTGCGCGGCCTGGCGCTGCTCAACGACACGGTCGAGAAGGTCCACGACCGGCTCAACCCGCGGCTCGAACTCGCCGGCATCGTCGTGACGATGTTCGACTCGCGGACCCTGCACGCGCGTGAAGTGATGGCCCGTGTGGTGGAGGTGTTCGGGGACCTCGTGTATGACACCGTGATCAACCGCACCGTGCGCTTCCCCGAGACCTCGGTCGCCGGGGAACCGATCACCACCTGGGCGCCGAAATCGACCGGCGCCGAGGCGTACCGTGCTCTGGCACGCGAGGTCATTCACCGGTCCGGCCGGTAAGTGGTGAATACGCAAGACATTTCGGCTCCACCGCAGACCGAGGACCCGCAGGCCCAGGTAACGCAGGCCGAGGATCAGCAGGCGCCCGCGGTCAAGCCCGGCTTCCGGGTGACGCTGCGGAATTTCGAGGGACCGTTCGACCTGCTCCTGACCCTGATCAACCAGCGACAGCTGGATGTGACGGAGGTCGCGCTGCACCAGGTGACGGACGACTTCATCGCCTACACCCGCTCGCTGGGCACGGAGATGGGTCTCGATCAGACCACGGAATTCCTGGTGGTCGCGGCGACGCTGCTCGACCTGAAGGCGGCGCGTCTACTCCCGGCGGGCCAGGTGGAGGACGCCGAGGACCTCGCGCTCCTCGAGGCGCGCGACCTGCTGTTCGCCCGGCTGCTGCAGTACCGCGCGTACAAGCAGGTGGCGCAACTCTTCGGTGAGCTCGAGGCGGCCGCGTTGCGCCGGTACCCGCGTTCGGCGGCACTGGAGGACCAGTTCACGAAATTGCTGCCGGAAGTGTTGCTCGGGGTCGACCCGCAGCGGTTCGCGGAGATCGCCGCGACCGTGTTCACACCCCGCCCGAAGCCCACCGTGGGACTCGACCATCTGCACGACATGCACGCGGTGTCGGTGCCCGAACAGGCGGCGCGGATGCTGGAACTGCTCCGCGAACGGGGAGCCGGGGAGTGGGCGACGTTCGGCGACCTGGTCGCGGAGTGCGAGGTGACCACCCTGATCGTGGCAAGATTCCTCGCGCTGCTCGAGCTGTATCGCGAGCAGTCGGTGTTGTTCGAACAGCCCGAGCCACTCGGGGAATTGCTGGTGAGCTGGACCGGGGAAGGCGCACACGCCTCGGTGACCGAGGAGGATTACGGATGAGTTCGGCCCCGTTCGACGAGTCGGACGACCTGGGCGCCCTCGACGCAGAACTCGAGCTGTCGGACACCGAACTCGAAGCTGTTCTCGAGTCGCTGCTGCTGATCGTCGACTCTCCCGCCGGAGCCGAACAGCTCGCCTCCGCGACCGGCGCTTCTGTGAATCGCATCACGGACGTGCTGAACCGCATGTCCGCCGAGCTCACCGCCCGTGGCAGTGGGTTGGACCTCCGATATGCCGGTGACGGTTGGCGTCTCTATACGCGCACCGCGTACGCGCCCTACGTGGAACGACTCCTACTCGACGGTGCGCGGTCCAAACTGACGAGGGCGGCGTTGGAAACTCTGGCCGTGGTGGCATACCGTCAACCGTTGACCCGCGCACGGATCAGTGCGGTGCGCGGCGTCAACGTGGATGGTGTGGTGCGCACACTTCTCGCTCGCGGATTGATTGCCGAAGCCGGCGTCGATCCCGATACCAACGCCACGCAGTATTCGACGACGGAGCTCTTCCTGGAACGGCTCGGCTTGGCGTCTCTCGCCGATCTTCCCGCCTTGGCTCCGCTGTTGCCGGACGTGGATCTGATAGATGACATCAGTGACAGTCTGGAATCTGATCCACGATTTGCGAGAATGAATAAAGCTACGGCTTCCACAGCAGAGTTGGACACCGGGCTGGACACCGAAGACTGACAGGGATAGTACAAAAGTGAAGAAACCCGCTCGCCGAGATGGCACACCGGATCGCAACAACAAGAAGCAGCGCCCCACCAGGTCGGAGGCCGGGGGTCGCTCGGACAGGTCGGAAGCCGGAGGGCGACCGAGCCGCTCCGAGACCGATCGGCGTCCGTCCAGGTCGGACGCCGTCAAGGGGAAGTCGGGCAGGCCCGACGCCGCGGCCGCGAAGAACAAACGCGGCAAGCCCAAGTCGGCCAAGCCGCAGCGCGCCCAGGCCCACGCGCCCAAGATCAGCAATGCCAAGCCGGCCCGGCACCAGTACGCCGACGCCGCCGATCGGCCCGCGGGCCCGCCGCAGGGCGACGGCATGCGACTGCAGAAGGTCCTCGCCCAGGCCGGCGTCGCGTCGCGCCGTGCAGCCGAGGAACTGATCTCGCAGGGTCGCGTCGAGGTCGACGGCCGCATCGTCATCGAGCAGGGCCTGCGCATCGACCCCGAGAACGCGGTGGTGCGCGTGGACGGCGTCCGGGTCGTCGTGCAGAAGGACCTTGTCCACCTCGCGCTGAACAAGCCCCGCGGCTGGCAGTCGACGATGTCGGACGACCTGGGTCGCCCGTGCGTCGGCGACATCGTCTCCGAGCGGGTCGCCGCAGGTCAGCGGTTGTTCCACGTCGGTCGCCTGGACGCGGACACCGAGGGGCTGCTGCTGCTCACCAACGACGGTGACCTGGCGCATCGGCTCATGCACCCGTCCTTCGAGGTATCGAAGACGTACCTGGCGACCGTGTCGGGTGCCCTCGAACGCGGCGTCGGAAAGAAGCTCAAGGAGGGTGTCGAGCTCGACGACGGTCCGGCGAAGGTCGACACGTTCACGCTCCTCGACATCAACGAGGGCAAGTCGCTCGTCCGCGTCACCCTGCACGAAGGCCGCAAGCACATCGTGCGGCGCCTGTTCGACGCCGTGGGACACCCCGTCATCCGGCTCGTCCGGACGGACATCGGCGCGGTCGCTCTCGGCGACCAGCGTCCCGGCACACTCCGCGTACTCGGTCGAGGCGAGGTCGGCGGTCTCTACGGGGCGGTGGGCCTGTGAGTACCTCGAAGCTGGTCGTCGCGATGGACGGCCCCTCTGGAACCGGGAAGTCGAGCGTCTCGCGGATGCTGGCGCAGCGCCTCGACGCCCGCTACCTCGACACCGGCGCCATGTACCGCATCGCGACGCTGCATGCGCTGCGCAAGGGCGTGGACCTCACCGATCCCGCCGCGATCGCCGACGCGACCGCCGGTCTGCCGTGGTCGATCGGCACCGACCCGGCGGGTGAGCAGGTCCTGCTCGACGGGGAGGACGTGGGGGAGGAGATCCGCGGCGACGCGGTGACCAAGGCCGTCTCGGCTGTCTCCGCCGTACCGGCCGTGCGTGAACTGCTCGTCGCGGCGCAGCGTCGTCTCGCGGGCGAGGCAGAACGGATCGTCGTCGAGGGCCGGGACATCGGCACCGTCGTGATCCCGGACGCCGACGTGAAGATCTACCTCACCGCCTCGGCGGAAGCCCGGGCACAGCGCAGGAATGCGCAGAATCTCGCGGAGGGGCGAGGCGACGACTACGCGGCCGTGCTGGCCGACGTGCAGCGTCGTGACCACCTCGACTCCACGCGCGCCGTGTCGCCACTGCGGCCGGCCGACGATTCCGTGCTTGTCGACACCAGCGAACTCGGAATCGACGACGTGATCGGCAGGTTGCTGCTGGTGGTAAGCGAAAGAACTGGAGCAGGGCAGTGACCGAACAATTCACCACCGAGTTCGCAGGCGACGGCACCTGGAGTGAGGAATCCGACTGGGAGGTCCTCGACCTCGAAGACGGCGGCGACGGAGAGTCCCACGTCCCGGTTCCCACCCTCGCAGTGGTCGGGCGCCCGAACGTCGGCAAGTCGACGCTCGTCAACCGGATCATCGGCCGACGCGAAGCCGTGGTCGAGGACATTCCCGGTGTCACCCGGGACCGCGTCTCCTACGAGGCGAACTGGAGTGGCCGCCGCTTCATGGTGCAGGACACCGGCGGCTGGGAACCCGACGCCAAGGGTCTGCAGCAGTCGGTGGCCCGGCAGGCGGAACTGGCGATGCAGACCGCGGACGCGATCCTCCTCGTCGTGGACGCCGTGGTCGGCGCCACCGCAACGGACGAGGCCGTGGCCAAGGTGCTGCGCCGGTCCAAGACCCCGGTTCTGCTGGTTGCCAACAAGGTGGACGACGGCCGCACCGAATCCGAGGTGGCCGCACTGTGGTCGCTCGGTCTCGGACAGCCGCACTCGGTGAGCGCGACCCACGGCCGCGGCACCGGCGATCTCCTCGACGAGGTGCTCGCCGCGCTCCCGGAGACCCCGCGTGAAGGCATCCCCGGCGGCGGGCCGCGACGCGTGGCTCTGGTCGGGAAGCCGAACGTCGGAAAGTCGAGCCTGCTGAACAAGCTGTCGGGCGACGAGCGTTCGGTGGTCCACAACGTCGCGGGCACCACCGTCGATCCGGTCGACTCGATCGTGGAGCTCGGCGGCAGGCCGTGGCGTTTCGTCGACACCGCCGGTCTGCGCAAGCGGGTCAGCCACGCCAGCGGCGCCGAGTTCTACGCGTCGCTGCGGACGAAGAGCGCCATCGAGGCCGCCGAGGTCGCGATTCTGCTGATCGACGCATCCGAGCCGATCTCGGAGCAGGACCTGCGCGTGCTGAGCATGGTGGCGGACGCCGGCCGGGCCCTCGTCATCGCGTTCAACAAGTGGGATCTCGTCGACGAGGACCGGCGCCTCCAGCTCGACCGAGAGGTCGACCGGGACCTGGTGCGGGTGCCGTGGGCGCAGCGCGTCAACATCTCGGCGCAGACGGGGCGCGCGGTGCAGAAGCTCGTCCCCGCCCTGGACACCGCACTGGAGTCCTGGGACAAGCGCATTCCCACGGGCCGGCTCAACACCTGGCTCAAGGAAGTCATTGCCGCCACTCCGCCGCCGATGCGTGGTGGCCGGCTGCCTCGCGTGATGTTCGCCACGCAGGCCGGAACACGCCCGCCGACGTTCGTGCTGTTCACGACCGGGTTCCTCGAGGCGGGCTACCGCCGGTTCCTGGAGCGGCGTTTGCGCGAGGAGTTCAATTTCGACGGCAGCCCCGTCCGCATCTCGGTGCGGGTGCGGGAAAAGCGTGAGCGGCGAAACCGTTGATCCGACAGAATGCGCTCTGACCAGGCGATTAGCGTTACGGACTGCCCCTGATGTAATCTCATCGAGCACCTGAACGAGGGTGTGGACGGGCTGTGGCGCAGCTTGGTAGCGCACTTGACTGGGGGTCAAGTGGTCGCAGGTTCAAATCCTGTCAGCCCGACCAGATGATCAGAAAAGGCGGTTTCCCGGAGACGGGAAGCCGCCTTTTCTGTGTCTCCGGCCCGCTACTCAATCGGTGACGATGACCGGGTCGCCGATCTTCGCGTTGTCGTAGAACCACCGGGCGTTCTCGGTGCTGAGATTGATGCAGCCGTGGCTGACGTTCTCGAAGCCCTGAGAGTTCACCGACCACGGTGCGGCGTGCACGAAGATCCCACCCCACGTGATGCGGGTGGCGTACTCGACGTAGAGGCGGTAGCCCTCCTCGTCATCGATCGGGACGCCGTACGTCGACGAATCCATGATCATGTCGCGGAATTGTTCGATGACGGGGAACGTCCCGAGCGGTGTCTCGTATCCGGGTTTGCCCATGGACGCCGGCATGGTCTGCACGACCTGATCGTTGATGCTGACCGTGAACTGGTGGGTCGTCGTGTTCGCGACGGCGACGAGTGCGTCACCCACCTGGAACTGCGACCTCGCGCCCGCGGTCTCGACGGTCACCCGGGTGTGGGCCGGCCAGAAGTGTGCCGGCGTCCACTGCACGGTGCGGTCGTCGATCCAGGAGAACTGCCCGGGCACCGCTGTCGACGGGGTGATCCGGACACCACGCTCGGCGAGCACGCGATCGGGCACTGGTGACGTGAACCGGACGACGACAGGATGCGCGATGCCGACGACCTGCCCGCTCGCGGGGGAGAGTGTCGGCGCGACGACCTTCCCGGTGACTGCCGGGGCGTGCGCCGACGCGGTGGCGCTCACCCCGCACACGGCCAGTGCCGCGAGTACCGAGACGAGAAACAGACGTCCGACCTGCTGCGCTTTCCACATGCCGTCCAGCCCTTCAGAGACTGTGAGCGTCATTTCAGTTAACCACGGCGATATCGGACAGCGGAACCAGGGAAACTGGATGCATTGCGCGCATCAGAGGGACACGGACGACGCGCCGTCGTCACATCGGCCGCGTTTCGCCGGTCACACAGTTGACGGACCGAGACCGAGGGGATGTGACCGATGAACGAGAACGACGTGCTGGCGCAGCAGTTCGAGTCCCATCGCACGCACCTGCGTGCAGTGGCCTACCGGATGCTCGGCTCGATCGGCGAAGCCGAGGACGCCGTGCAGGAATCCTGGCTGCGACTGAGCCGCACCGACGCCGACACCGTCGAGAACCTGGGCGGCTGGCTGACCACGGTGGTGGCGCGGGTGTGCCTGAACATGCTGCAGTCACGCAGGACACGGCGGGAAGATCCCCTGGACGCGGCGGTGCCCGACCCGATCGTGACCCGCGCGGACGGCGGCGACCCCGAACACGAGGCGGTGCTGGCCGATTCCGTGGGTCTTGCACTGCTCGTCGTTCTCGGCACGCTCGCCCCCGCGGAGCGACTGGCGTTCGTGCTGCACGACATGTTCGCGGTGCCCTTCGAGGACATCGCCCCGATCGTGGAGCGAACCCCCGCGGCCGCCCGGCAACTGGCCAGTCGCGCACGCCGGCGTCTGCAGGGAGCCCCGGTTCCCGACACCGATCCGGTCCGTCAGCGTGCGGTCGTCGACGCGTTCCTGGCGGCCGCGAGGAGCGGCGACTTCGACGCGCTCGTGGCGGTGCTCGACCCGGATGTCGTGCTCCGCGCCGATACCGGAGCATTGCCTGCAGGCGCCTCCACGATGGTGCGCGGCTCGGAGACCGTCGCGGGCCGGGTCCTGGGGTTCGCCCGGTTGGCTCGGTTCGCGCATCCGGCGCTCGTCAACGGTGCCGCCGGAGTGGTCGCGATCTCCGACGGGCAGTTGCTGTCGGTCATGGGCGTCACGATCCGGCGCGGGAAGATCGTCGAGATCGACATCCTCGCCGACCGTGAGCGCCTCGCCGGGCTCGTCGTCGAGAACCTCGACTGACGAGCCCGCCGGGGTCAGTTCGTGCGGTGCTCGCCGTCTCCGTGTGCGTTGCCGGTGCGCAGGCCGATCACGGCTGCGGCGACGAGGAAGATGCTGCCGGTCAGCAGTGCTCGCTGGAAGCCGAGGGTGAGTGCCTCGGGCACAGGCGAATTCGCCTCGAGCAGATGCTGGGAATGCGAGGTGGCGATCGCGGCGAAGATCGCGAGACCGAGTGCGCTGCCGACCTGCTGGGAGGCGTTCAGCAACGCTGCCGCGAGCCCTGCCTCGCCGGCAGGCACACCGGCGTTGGCCGCGGTCGTGACGCCGACGAAGACGGCGCCGAGACCGAACGACACGATCATCAGTCCGGGCAGCAGATCGCTGAGATAGGAGCCGTCGACGGGGATCCGGGACAGCAGGTACAGGCCGGCCGAGGCCACCAGCGCTCCCACGACGACGACGGGACGGGTTCCGGTCCGGGTCAGCAACTGGGAGCACACCCCGGCGGCGACCCCGACCCCCAGGCAGAGCGGGAGGTAGGCCGCACCGGTCTGGATGGGGGAGTAGCCGAGAACGTTCTGCATGTAGAGGGTGAGGAAGAAGAACATCGCGATGAGACCCGCAAAGGCGATCAGTCCTGTGACATTCGCGGCGGCAAGGCCCCTGACGCGGAAGATCGACAGCGGCAGCAGGGGGTGCGGGCTGCGCTGCTCGTTGATCACGAACGCCACGATCAGCACGAACGCACCGGCGAACCCGGCGATCGTGCGAGCGCTGCCCCATCCCTGGTCGGGTGCCTCCACCAGGGCGTAGACGAGCAACAGCATCCCGCCGGTGCCGAGCACACTGCCGGCGACGTCGAAGTTCGCGAACCGGGCGCGGCGCCGGTCGCCGGGAATGAGCGCGAAGACCGCCGGAAGCACGAGCGCGCACGCGACAGGGTTGACGAACAGCACCCATCGCCAGCCCGGTCCCTCGGTGAGCACGCCGCCGAGAAAGACACCGACGGCGGAAGCGAGACCGCCCACCCCGGCCCAGACGCCGAGTGCGGTGTGCCGTTCGGGGCCCTCCTCGAATGTCGTCGTCAGAATCGACAGCGCGGCCGGAAGCATCAGTGCCGCACCGACACCCTGCGCGAGTCGTGCGCCGATCAGGACCTCCGCGCTTCCGGCGAAACCGCCGATCAGCGATGATAGCCCGATCACGACGGTGCCGGTGACGAGCACGCGACGGCGACCGAGCAGGTCGGCCAGGCGGCCGCCGAGCAGCATGAAACCGCCGTAGGTGAGGAGGTAGGCGCTCGGGACCCATTGCAGTTCCTGAACCGAGATGTCCAGGTCGCTGCGCATGTCGGGCAGGGCGATGTTGACGATGGATGCGTCGACGAAGTCGAGAAATGCCACGGCGCACAACAGCGTCAGCGTGAGTGTGCCGCGGGCGGTGGAGAGAAACGGGCGTGCCGGGGTCGATCGCCCGACCCGGGAGGTGTCGCTGACCGAGATGTCCATGTCGAAGTCTTCCTGTGCGCAGGGTCCTTGCGGGGAGACGCCGCGTTGCGCGCCGTCACTTCTATGACCGTCGGCCCGGTGGCGATGTGACCGCGCCGCGGCTACGTCGCGAGTAACGTCGGAACCCGGCAGGTCACGGAAACGGGAGGCTGGCATGGCTGGACGGTTCGAAGGCACTGTTGTGATCGATCGCCCCATCGAGGAAGTGTTCGAGTACCTCGCCGCCGGGGTCAACGACCGGGACTTCAGTCCCCGGGTGCAGGAGATCGTGAAGAAGACGGACGGTCCGCCCGGTGTCGGCACCCTCTTCGTCAGCACCGTCAAGGACGCCGGGATGACCACGAAGCGGGAGTTCGAGATCACCGAATTCGAGGCGCCACAGAAGATTCGCTGGGCGGAGCGTTCGAAGAATACCGTCACCGCGAAAGAGGGTGGTTACGACCTCGAACCCTCGGGGGCAGGCACCAAGGTGACGATCTTCAACGTGCTGGAGGGCCACGGAATCGGAAAGCTGATCGCACCTCTCGCGCTTCGGGCGGCCCGGAAGGACGCACCCGATTTCGCGCAGCGAATCAAGGCCGCAGCCGAGAAGTGACCGGCCCTACCGTGCCGGAATGACGAGCGCCAGTACCTGATCGACGTTGTCCGCGAGGCTGTCCGCCGCCGTGTCGTCCCCCGACAGATACTTCGCGAGGCTCTGCTGGAACAGTCCGTCGAAGACCGCATACATGGTGGCCGGGGCGACGGTGATCGTGCGCCCCGCCAACTCCGCGTACCGGGACACGATGCGCCAGATCATGTTTTCGAGGCTCTTGTCGATCGCGGCGACGTCTGCGCGGAACGATTCCTCGAACAGCGACTGCGAGCGGAGGTCGTACCAGAGGCGATGCATGGTGGCCTCGTCGCGGAGCGAAGCCACCAGCACCCGGCCGAATCCCGCCTTCAACTCCTCGGGAGTCTGCGCCGTGGCGACCACCCCGTCGTATCGCGTGACGCACCGGGCCTTGTAGTGCCGCACGCAGTGCGTGATCAGATCGACCTTGTCGCTGAAGTAGTAGTGCAGGACGCCGTGGGAGAACTCGGAGTTCTGGGCGATCTCCCGGAGACTGGTGCGGGCGTAGCCGAGTTCAGAGAGGGTCTGCAACGCGGCCTCGGCGAGCTGATCCCGGCGCTCGGCGAACTTGTCGACCTGGCGGCGCGAGACCCGATCGGCGTTCTTCTCGGCGACGGGTGTCACGGCATTCTTCCTGTTCGGCTCGCACGGTCCAGCACGGTGAGCATCAGTCTAGCCCGCGTTCCTTGACGACTGTGTAACAAAAACTTGACAGTCGTCAAGAGAATTCTTGACAGTCGTCCAAAGTCGAATACTCTGTGATCCACACCACATCGCGGACTCGATCTCGTGACGTGGTTTCCGCGAATCGTCCCGTACGAAGGCAGGTCGGAATGAGCGTCAGTGATCTTGCAGGACGGAAAGCGCTGGTCACCGGTGGTGCGAAGGGGTTGGGCGCCGGTATGGCTGCCGCCCTCGCCGACGCCGGTGCGGCGGTCGTGATCGGCGACGTCCTCGAGGAGGAAGGGCGCGCGACTGCCGATTCCGTCGCGAAGTCCGGCGTCGACACCGGATTCGTGAAACTCGACGTCACCGACGACGGCAACTGGGAGCGCGCCGTCGCTGCCACCGTGGAGCAACTCGGCGGACTCGACCTCCTCGTCAACAACGCGGGCATCGAGATCTCGTCACTCGTGGTCGACATCGATCCCGCCGACATCCGCCGGATGTGCGAGGTCAACATTCTCGGTGTCGCGCTCGGTCTGAAGCACGGTCTGCGCGCGATGCGCCCCGGAGGCGCAGCGGGATCGGGCGGGGCGATCGTCAACGTCTCCTCGGTCGCCGCGACCATCCCGTTCCCGGGCATCGCCGGCTACTCCGCCACCAAGTCGGCCGTCGACCGGCTGACCCGGGTCGCGGCCCAGGAGGCAGGCAAACTCGGGTACGGCGTCCGCGTGAACTGCGTGTACCCCGGGCTGGTCGCCACGGAGATGGGACTCGGGCTGGCCGCCGACATGGAGCGGCTCGGACTGTGGCCCAGCGCCGACGCCGCGGTCGCCGACGTGATCGGCCTGACGCCTCTCGGGCGTCTCGGCGAGGTCGCGGACATCGCCGACACCGTCGTCTTCCTGGCCTCCGACGCCGCTCGCTTCGTCACCGGAATCGGCCTGCCGGTCGACGGTGGCATGGGCATGTAACCGATCTCCCGAACTTTTCTCACATACCGAAAGGCATCTCATGACCGACAAGAAGCCCGTCATCGTCTACGGAGTCTCCGGATACACCGGGCGCCTCGTGTGTGAATACCTGCGCGAGTTCAACATTCCGTTCGTCGCCGCGGGCCGGGACAAGAAGCGGATCCAGGAAGTGCTCGACCGGATTCCCGGCCTGGACACCGTCGACCACGAGGTGGTCGAGGTCGAGCACACCGTCCCGGCCCTGACGGAATTGTTCAGTGGTGCAAGGGTTGTCAGCAACATGGTCGGCCCGTTCATCAAGCACGGTGCCGTCGTCGTCGAGGCGGCTCTCGCCGCGGGCTGTCACTACACCGACACGACCGGTGAGCAGGACTGGGTTCTGGACGTGCAGGCGAAGTTCGGCGACAAGTTCGCGGAGAAGGGTCTGCTGCTGTCACCCGGTGTCGCGCAGATGTACACCACCGGTGAGATCGCCGCGAACATCGCGCTGGAGACGCCGGGATTGGACACCCTCGACATCCTGGTGTTGTGGAAGGGCTTTCCCACCTATGCGTCCACGCAGACGATCTTCACGATCCTCAAAGCCGACTGGTACTACCTGGAACAGAACCGGTACGCGAAGTGGGACCCAGGTACCACGTTCGAGGTCGTGGTGCCGGGGCAGCACCAGATGGCCCTCGCGCTGCCGTGGGGCGGCACCTGCCATCCCGTGTGGTTCAAGGACGATCCACGGGTGGCGAACGTGAAGGCGGCAGGCGGCGTGTTCGACCGTTCCGTGATGGAGGGTGTCGTCGCGACGCAGAAGATGGTCGAGGAGCAGATCAAGACCCTTCCCGCGGACGAGCAGGACGCGGCGCTCGCGGAGATCGCCGGCTCCGTGCAGGCGGGAATGCCGCCGCGGGAGAACCCACGGGTCAACACGTCGCTCGACTCCGTGTACGCGTCGGGGCCGCTGGGGCGGGCGCACTGTGTCATCCACGGCAACTGCAACTACAAGCAGACGGGTCTCCTGCAGGCGTACGCCGCGTACTCCCTGTTGCAGCAGCCTCCGAAGCGGACGGGTCTCGCGTCGGCGTGCCAGGCGTTCGGGCATCGCGAACTCCTGGGAGTCCTGCGGAGCTTCGGCCTCGTGATGGAGCCGGTTCTCACCGTGCAGAGCTGATCGTCCCGGCCGCGACCTCGAGGAGAACCGCACCATGCGTTTGACCGACTACCTCGACAAGGGTGCCTCGCTCGGTCCGTCGTCGCCGTGCCTGACGATGGGTGACCGGACGCTGTCGTACGCCGATGTACAGGACCTGAGCCGGCGCGTCGCGGCCGCGCTGGCCCGGTCGGGGATCGCCGCCGGTGACAAGGTGGCCGTCCTGTCCGGCAACGATCCGACCGCGTTCTCGTGCGTCTTCGGGATCAGCCGGGCGGGGGCGGTGTGGTGCCCGATCAACCCGCGGAACGAGGCGGCGGAGAATCGGGACCTGCTCGCCCTCTTCGACTGTCGCTGCTTGATCTTCCAGAAGGCGTTCGCGCCCTTGGTCGATCGGATCCGTCGGCAGTTGCCGCTGCTGACGACGCTCGTGTGTCTCGACGGCGACGAGGAGTACGCCCACCCGTTCGACGACTGGCTGGGTACCGAACGTCTCGACGTCGAGCCGGTCGACGATCTCGCACTGATCGTCGGCACCGGCGGGACGACGGGGAGGCCGAAGGGGGTGATGCTCACCGGCCGGAACATCGAGACAATGTCTGCGCTGACCCTGATGAGCTACCCGTTCGACGGCAGACCGGTCTACCTCGCCCTCGCGCCTTTGACGCACGCGGCCGGTGTCCTGTGTTTTCCAATTCTCGCCCTCGGTGGACAGGTGGTCATCATGCCCACGCCCGACCTGGGGCAGTTCCTCGCGCACATCGACCGGGACCGCGTCACCCACACCTTCCTTCCGCCGACCCTGATCTACATGCTGCTGGACCACGCCGACCTGGAGGCGACGGACCTGAGTTCGCTGCAATGCTTCTGGTATGGCGCGGCACCGATCTCGCCGACCCGGCTCGAAGAAGCGCTGACCCGGATCGGGCCCGTGATGGCCCAGCTGTTCGGGCAGAGCGAGGCGCCGATGATGATCGCGACGATGGCGCCGAAAGACCATTTCCACGCCGACGGCTCGGTCGCGACAGCCCGGCTGAGCTCCGCAGGCAGGCCCTCCCCGCTGGTCACCGTCGCCATCATGGACGGGCAGGGGGCCCTGCTGCCTGCCGGTGAGCGAGGCGAAGTGGTCGTGCGCAGCTCGCTCGTCATGACGGGGTACTACAAGAATCTTGTTGCGACGCAGGAGGCGTCGGCGCACGGCTGGCATCACACGGGCGACATCGGGTACCTCGACGACGACAACTTTCTGTACATCGTCGACCGGTCCAAGGACATGATCATCACCGGCGGATTCAACGTCTATTCCGTCGAGGTGGAACAGGCGCTCATGGCGTACCCCGGAATCCAGGACTGCGGGGTGATCGGGCTCCCCGACGAGAAATGGGGTGAACGTGTCGTCGCCGTCGTCCAGTCCCGAGCCGGAACACCGATCGAGGCCGACGCACTCACGGCGTTCGTGAAAGCGCGCATCGGCAGCGTGAAGACCCCGAAGGAAATCCTGGTCTGGCCCGATCTGCCTCGTTCCACACTGGGGAAGGTGCTCAAGAACGAGATCCGGCAGCAATTGCTCGGCTGACGGCCGGCGCGGGGTTCGAAACGCGGGGGATCGGAGCGTGGGTTTCGCCGCGACTGGCGATACTGTCGGGTGATGGTGAATGGGCACGCACTGAGCAGGGAACGGCTCGCCGACGCGCTGGCACGGTTCGAACCACGGATCGTGGACCCGACGAATCGGCGGTCCGCGGCGGTCGTGATCGCCGTGATGAACGATGGCGCCGACGGTCAGGCCGTTCCGCTGACCATGCGCCCGAGCAAGATGCGTGCGCATCCGGGGCAGTTCGCGTTGCCCGGCGGCGGAGTGGATCCGGGGGAGACCGGCGAGGACGCCGCCCGGCGCGAGCTGCACGAGGAACTCGGCCTCGACGTGGAGCCGTCCGCGGTGCTCGGCAGGCTCGACGACTACGTCACCCGCTCCGGGTACGTCATCACCCCGTTCGTCGTGTGGTCGGACCAGCCGATCACGTCGCTCGTCCCCAACCGCGAGGAAGTGGCGGAAGTGTTCTCCGTGGGCGTTCCCGAGATCGACGCGGAGCCGCGGTTCGTCGAGATCCCCGAATCGTCGAAACCGGTGATCCAATGGCCGTTCCGCCGTCACCTCGTGCATGCCCCCACCGGCGCGGTCGTGTACCAGTTCCGGGAGGTCGCGCTGCACGGGAGACACACGCGCATCGACGGATTCGACCAGCCGGTGTTCGCCTGGCGTTAGCGAGACCATATCGACCGGCGGACACGACTAATCTCACAGTTCGTGACCCTCTTCGAGTCTCTCGCCCGCAAGCTCGACCGCACCGGTGTCGACCCCGTCGTCTGGCACGCCCCGCCGCCGCCGACGCTCACGGGAGTGCTCGCTCCCAACAGGGTGCTCGACGACGCGCACCGCTGGACGCTCCCCGCCGGAGAAGGCCCGGAGGACGTCGCCGTCGATCACGACGGCCGGGTGGTCACCGGAGGCAACGACGGCCGGATCTGGCGGTTCGACAGCCACGGACACGCCACCGAACTCGCGAACACCCACGGGCGCCCCCTCGGGGTCGAGGTCCTCGACGACGGCAGGTTCCTGATCTGCGACGCCGAGCGCGGTGTGCTGCGGGTCGACGACAAGGGACGCGTCGACGTGCTCGCCGACGCCGCGGCCGGGCGCCCACTCGTGGCGTGCAACAACTCGGCGGTCGGCCGGGACGGCATCGTGTACTTCACCGACTCCTCGGCGCACTTCACGATCGCCGACCACCGCTACGACCTTCTCGAGCACCGCGGGACCGGCCGTCTGCTGCGTCTGGACCCGCGGACGGGGGAGACCGACCTCCTCGCCGAGGGACTGCAGTTCGCCAACGGTGTGGGACTGGCCTCGGACGAATCGTTCGTCCTCGTCGCCGAGACCGGCTCGTACCAGATCTCCCGCGTCGACCTGACCGGCCCGTCGCAGGGTGCGGCGTCGGTGTGGGCCGCGAATCTGCCCGGCATACCGGACAACATGACGTCCCAGACACGGGACGGCCTGTTCTGGGTGGCGCTCTACAGCCCGCGGATGCGCTTGCTCGACCTGCTCGCGCCCTATCCCACGCTGCGCATCGTCGCGGCGAATCTGCCGGAGGCCGTGCAGCCGAATCCGGAGCACGCCGGCTGGGTGATCGCCCTCGATCACCGCGGCGAGATCGTGCACAGCCTGCGCGGAGGCAAGGGCAGCTATTCCCCCGTCACAGGTGTGCGGGAGCACGACGGGTGGCTGTACCTGGGAAGTCTGACCGCGGACGCCGTCGCGCGCGTCCCGGCCCCACCGCGACCGGACGTTGCGCGGGGCGAGTGACACGGCCGGACGGACGGGACGATCGACTGAACACCATCCCGGTTGTGGAAGAGTGGCGAGAGCGGTGCGACGAGCGCCCGAAAACAGGTCCGCACTCGACGCTGGGGAGATTTTGGTGAATTCGGTGGACCGGGACACTGTGCGGTCGGACCGGATCGTGACCGTCCCGAACCTCCTGAGCGTGGTTCGACTCCTCGGCGTGCCGCTGTTCGTGTACCTGCTGCTCGTCACCCACTCCGACGGGTGGGCACTCGCGATCCTCATGATCAGCGGCTTCACCGACTGGCTCGACGGCAAGCTGGCGCGGATCCTCGACCAGTCGTCGAAGCTGGGTGCGCTGCTCGACCCCTTCGTCGATCGCCTCTACGTCGTCACGACGCTGGTGACGTTCGTCCTGCGCGGGTTCATCCCGTGGTGGGTCGCGGCGATCCTGATCGGCCGCGACGCCGTTCTCGCGCTGACGCTGATCATCTACCGACGGCGCGGGCTGCCACCCCCCGACGTGATGTACCTCGGCAAGGGTGCCACCTTCCTGCTGATGTTCGCGCTGCCGATGACCCTCGCGGCGCACGGTGACTGGAGCATCGCGACCGTGGCGCAGCCGCTCGGCGCGGCGCTCCTGATCTGGGGCACGGTGCTCTACGTGTGGACCGGGCTGCTCTACACCGTGAACGCGCTGACCGTCGCGCGCACCGTTCCCGTGCGAGGACCGGGCGGCGACGAACACGAGGTCCAGTGATGAAACGGACAGATTCCGGAATCCGCAGGAATCCGGTGCCGTCCCTGCTGCAGTCCCTGATGAACGATCATCTGGACCCCGGGTACGAGGGTGCGGCCGAGGATCGTGAACAGGGACATTCACGGCAGACACGGGTCGGTCAGCAGGTGTGGATCGCGATCGGCGCGCTGCTCGTCGGGCTCGTGCTGTCGGTCGCCTACCGCCAGGCCACCGAACGCATCCCCGGCACCGAGCAGGTGCGGTCCGAACTCCTGAGCAAGGTGCAGGACGCAGAGGATCGGGCGGGCGCCCTCGCCGCCACCCGGGACACGCTGTCGACACAGACCGACGACGCGCGCGCCACCGCGCTGGCCGGCGACGCCCGAGGCGCGGCACTGCTCGACGAGCTTCGCGGCCTCGAGGGGGATGCCGGAGTCGAGGCCGTGCACGGTCCCGGCCTGACCGTGACGTTGACGGACCCCGCAGCCAAGCCCAACCTCTCCGACTCGTCCCAGCGCAGTGTCGGGGGGAAGGCCGTGGTGCTCGACCGCGACCTCCAGTCGGTCGTCAATTCGCTGTGGGCGAGCGGCGCCGAGGCCATCGCGGTCGGCGACGTGCGGATCGGCCCGTCGGTGACGATCCGCCAGGCGGGTGGCGCGATGCTCGTGGACAACCAGCCGGTGTTCTCGCCGTACGTGGTCTCCGCGATCGGCCCGCAGGGACCGATGCAGACCGGATTCGTGGTGAGCGACGCCTATCTGCGGATGTCCAGCGTGGCGCAGCTGTACGGCATCGGCTTCGCGGTGGCGGAGGCCGACGATCTCCACTTGCCCGCCGCCCCGGCGCGGGAAGTGCGGGCAGCCCGGGAAGTGGGAACACGATGACAACGGCGGAGTCGAATGGAGGAGTCACACGAATGAAGGCAGCACTGAAGGGCGGATCCGCGATCTACGGGGTGCTCGCCCTGATCGTGGGCATCGTGCTGGGCGTGGTGTTCAGCCCGCAAGTGCCCGACGCCGTGCAGCCCTACCTGCCCATCGCCGTCGTCGCCGCGCTCGACGCGGTGTTCGGCGGACTGCGCGCGTACCTCGACGAGATCTTCGACTCGAAGGTGTTCGTCGTCTCGTTCGTGTTCAACGTCCTGGTGGCCGCCCTGATCGTGTGGCTCGGTGACCAACTCGGTGTCGGAACCCAGCTGTCCACCGCGATCGTCGTCGTGCTGGGCATCCGCATCTTCGGCAACGCGGCCGCGCTCCGGCGACGTCTGTTCGGGGCGTGATCGCGGCGTGAGCGGACACGAGGGCAGACACGAACTGCACGGGAACGAACCGGCGACGTCGCAGCGATCGCACGTCGTCTTCGCGCTGCTGGCCGCGCTCCTGCTCGGTGGGCTGGGAATCGCGATCGTCACGCAGGTGAAGAACACCGGGTCCGGTGACACCCTCGACTCGGCGAGCCCGGCCGATCTCCTGGTCGTCCTGGACACGCTGAACCAGCGGGAGGCGGCCCTGCGGCAGGAGATCGCATCGCTGGAACAGACCTTGGCAACGTTGCAACAGAGCGGCAGTTCCGGAGCGGCGCTCGACGAGGCGCAGGCCCGGTTGACGGCGCTGTCGATCCAGGTCGGCAGCGCACCGGCCACCGGTCCCGGGGTGACGATGCGCATCACCGACCCCAACAAGGGAGTCGGCTCCGAGGTCCTGCTCGACCTCGTGCAGGAATTGCGTGCCGCCGGTGCCGAAGCCGTCCAGATCCAGGGTGCGGACAGCCCGCCCATCCGGATCGGCGTCGACTCCTGGGTGTCCGGTTCGGCCGGCGGCGTGTCGGTGGACGGCCGGAAGGTGAACGCCCCCTACGGCGTGGTCGCCATCGGTGATCCGCCGACTCTGGCGGCGGCCCTGAACATTCCCGGCGGGGTGGTCGACACGGTCGCGCGCAGCGGCGGACAGCTGACGATCGAACAATCGCAGCAGGTCACGATCGCCGCCTTGCGGGAGGCGAAACCTCGCCAATACGCTCAGCCCGGAAATTGATCTTCGCATCCGCCCGCGGATTGCCATCGAAAGGAAGCCACTGTGAGTGAGCTCGAAATCCCCGCCGATCGTCGGTACACCGCCGAACACGAGTGGGTCGAGCGGACGGGGCCCACGACGGTACGCGTCGGCATCACCGATTTCGCGCAGTCCCAGCTCGGCGACGTCGTGTTCGTCCAGCTTCCGGCGGTCGACGAGGCCGTGACGGCGGGCGAATCGTTCGGCGAGGTGGAATCCACCAAGAGCGTCTCCGACATCTTCGCCCCGCTGACGGCGAAAGTCGTTGCCGCCAATGCCGATCTGGACGGCAACCCGGAACTCGTGAACTCCGCGCCCTACGGGCAGGGGTGGCTGGTGGACCTCGGTGTCGACGACGAGGCGACCCTCGACGCGGCACTGGCCGAAATGCTGGACGCCGCCGGCTATGCAGAGATCACGGCAGGATAATTTCCCGAGAACACGCGAGGCGGTAATCGGATGGTTTCGGAAGGTGCCGACAGCCCGGAAACCGGGTTGCCGGAAAAATCCGCTGTCGGAATACCGGTTCGTAATGTGCTGGCGGCCTGTCTCACTACACGCACCGGCGTGCGCAGGGTACGGTCGATGTTGAACGCATGTGCCGTGTCGGGGCGCAGGTCCGTAGTTTGAATGTGATCGTGGGAGTTTGCACAGAAGTTAATGTGCACGGGAACCGAATTATGTAGTACCGAGTGGCATTGCGTAGTCCAGCGAATCTTGCTGGATGATCGAACTAGGAGGAGAAACGGTGAGCGAGAACGGCAACGACGCGGTCTATGGGGAGACGCCGGCGGAAACCACGTCGGTCTTCCGCGCGGACTTTCTCAATGAGCTCGACAACTCCTCGGCAACCCAGGCTCCGGAAGCTCCGGTGTCGGGTGTGGAGGGACTGCCCGCAGGCTCTGCTCTGCTCGTCGTCAAGCGTGGACCGAACGCAGGGTCGCGCTTCCTGCTCGACCAGCCGACGACGTCCGCGGGACGGCATCCCGACAGCGACATCTTCCTCGACGACGTGACCGTCAGCCGTCGTCATGCGGAGTTCCGTCAGGAGGACGACGAGTTCCAGGTGGTCGACGTCGGCAGCCTCAACGGCACCTACGTCAACCGGGAGCCGGTCGACTCGGCTGTCCTGGCGAACGGTGACGAGGTCCAGATCGGCAAGTTCCGACTGGTCTTCCTGACCGGACCCCGGACCGCTGCCGGTGGCTCGCAGATCGGTGAGACGTCAGCTGGTGCGGGTAGCCAATGACCGCGGTGCGGCAGCAGCAGGCGCAATCGGGGATGTCGATCGGCTCCGTGCTGGATCGACTCCGCCCCGATTTTCCTGATGTGACGATCTCGAAGATCCGATTCCTCGAAGCCGAGGGTCTCATCAGCCCCCAGCGCACTCCCTCGGGGTATCGGCGATTCTCGATCGCCGACTGTGAACGACTGCGCTACGTCCTCACTGCGCAGCGCGATCAGTATCTGCCGCTGAAGGTCATCAAGGAGCAGCTCGAGGCCATCGACAGAGGTGTGGCCACGGTCGGCGCAGGCGATTCTTCGCCGCGCCGGCCGCGCGCGCTCACGGTGGCCCCGGGCGAGGTGTCCCCGGAGGAGTTCCTCACCGACCGCGAGGTGCGGATCAGCCGCGACGATCTGATCGCCCGGGCAGGGATCGACGAGAAGTTCCTCGGCGAACTGACCCGCGGAGGCCTGGTCGTTCCCGGGCCGGCGGGATTCTTCGACGAGGACGCGGTGACACTGGCGCGCACCGCGAGGGCGATGTCCGAGTTCGGACTCGAGGTGCGGCACCTGAGGGCGTTCAAGCTGGCGGCCGACCGCGAGGCCGGGCTGGTCGCGCAGATCGCCGGGCCTGTCGCCAAGGGCCGCGACGCCGGCGCCCGTGATCGCGCCGAGGAGATGGTGCGCGAACTGGCCGCCCTGTCTCTGACGTTGCACACCTGCCTGGTGAAGTCGGCAGTCCGGGGTGCGCTCGATCGGTGAGGTGAACTCGCCGACCGTCCCCACTTCCCAACGACGCTGCGCTCGAACGGCTGTACGGTCGAAGAGCAGACACGAATCGAATAGAATCCTGGTACGGCATTGTGTGCCGCGGACGGACCATTGCAGGGTGGAGGCAGACGCGATGAGCGAAATGCACGTGATCGGAGTTCGTGTCGAGCAACCCCAAAGTCAACCTGTTCTGCTGTTGCGTGAAACCGACGGCGAGCGGTACCTGCCCATCTGGATCGGCCAGACCGAGGCCACCGCGATCGCACTCGAACAGCAGGGCGTCGAGCCTGCGCGTCCGCTGACCCACGATCTCATCAAGAACCTGATCGAAGCCTTCGGTCGCACCCTGAAGGAAGTTCGCATCGTGGACCTGCGCGAGGGCACGTTCTATGCCGACCTCGTGTTCGACCAGAACACCCGCGTCTCGGCCCGCCCGTCCGACTCCATCGCCATCGCACTGCGAATCGGGGTGCCGATCTTCGCCGAGGAAGCCGTACTCACGGAGGCCGGTCTGGTTATGCCCGACGAGCGCGAGGACGAGGTCGAGAAGTTCAAGGAATTCCTCGAGTCCGTGTCGCCGGACGATTTCAAGGCAACCGACGGCTAGTTTGCGCCGTCGGAAAAGCCTCGGGCGCGGAGTAACGGTTGAGGTTCCTCCGGCGCGTTGCGTTGACCCCGTCTCTTCGGAGTCATAGCGTTCAGTGCAGTGATTTTCTGCCCTGCAGATTGTATCGGGCGTACGCTGAGTAGGTTCAGGGTACGGACTTGCTCGATGTCACTGGTGGCGCTTGCGCCGCTCGATGTGCTGTGGCTGTGCCGCGGGCACTGGCGACGCGCGTCACAGGCGCACTGATCGTCGGGTTCAGTGCAACATGCGAGAGGGAGTAGTCAGTGGGAGATCGGCCGCAGGAGAATGCGCTGAATCTTGCGCCCGGCGACAACGTTGCCGAGTCCGAATTCAGCTCCGAGGAGATCCAACCGGGCCTCTTCCCGGACGATTCCGTGCCCGACGACCTCGTCGGATACCGCGTCCCCATCGCCTGCCAGATCGCGGGAATCACCTACCGCCAGCTCGATTACTGGGCTCGCACGTCGCTCGTCGTGCCGTCCATTCGTGGCGCAGCAGGTTCGGGCAGCCAACGGCTGTACTCGTTCAAAGACATCCTCGTCCTCAAGATTGTCAAGCGTCTGCTCGACACCGGAATATCCTTGCAGAACATCCGAGTGGCCGTCGACCACCTCCGTAAGCGCGGAGTGCGGGACTTGGCCAAGATCACACTTTTCTCGGACGGGACCACGGTCTACGAGTGCACGTCCCCCGAAGAGGTCGTCGATCTGCTCCAGGGCGGGCAGGGTGTCTTCGGTATCGCGGTGAGCGGTGCGATGCGCGAACTGACCGGCACCATCGCCGATTTCCCGGCCGAGCGCGCCGATGGCGGCGAGAGCGAACAGAGCCCCGAGGACGAACTGGCGTCGCGACGCAAGAACCGCGCGAGCCGCAAGACGGGCTAGCCCGCATCCATCGGAGCGCGGCGCTGCCTGCGCCGCCATCTGCAGCCGTGACATAGACTGGCGGTGCGTCGACGCCGTGCGGGAGAGTTCCGGGCACCGCAAGCACAGAAACATCGTGTGTGCGGGAGTTCGGGCGCCGAAGGAGCAACACCTCCCCGTCAATCTCTCAGGCAGACAGGACCGTGCGGGCTCCGACGTCTCTGGAAAGCGGTGGGAGCACCCACCCGCCCACGGGGAAAGGGCCGTCTTCACACCCGAATGACGGTACCGAATCTCTCAGGCGCTCGATTCGAGCAGGCGACAGAGGGGGAGGGACGTTCCGCTACGCGGGGCGTGTCCTGATCCTCCGAACTGCTTGGGAGTTGTCGTGATCGACGCTGGAAGCCGTACATTCGCCGATCGTCATGTCGGCCCGAACGCTGCGGAACTCGCGCACATTCTCGAACTGGTCGGAGCCGATTCGCTCGACGACCTCGCGTCGAAGGCCGTCCCCGCCGTCATCCTGGACGGGGTGACGGGCGGCATCGCCGACGGCCTCGACGCGCTGCCTGCACCGGTGTCCGAGCACGAAGCGCTCGCCGAACTGTCCGCACTCGCCGCGCAGAACACCGTGGCGACGTCCATGATCGGTCTCGGCTACTACGACACCCTCACCCCGCCGGTACTGATCCGGAACATCATCGAGAACCCGGCCTGGTACACGGCCTACACGCCGTACCAGCCCGAGATCAGCCAGGGCCGCCTCGAAGCGCTCCTCAACTTCCAGACGATGGTCGCCGACCTGACCGGCATGGAGGTCGCCAACTCGTCGATGCTCGACGAAGCCACCGCCGCCGCCGAGGCGATGACGCTGCTGCGCCGGGCGAGCAAGAGCAAGTCCCCGCGGTTCGTCGTCGACGCCGACCTGTTCCCGCAGACGCTGGCCGTCGTCGAAACCCGGGCCGAGCCGCTCGGCATCGAGATCGTGGTGGCCGACCTGTCCGCCGGCCTTCCGGACGGTGACTTCTTCGGCGTCCTCGCGCAGATGCCTGGCGGGTCCGGCCGCATCGTCGACTACACCGACGTGATCGCCGCCGCCCACGAGCGCGGCGCACTGGTCGCGGTCGGGGCGGATCTGCTGGCACTCACGCTCCTCACCCCACCCGGCGAGATCGGGGCCGACGCCTGCTTCGGCACCACCCAGCGGTTCGGTGTCCCCATGGGCTTCGGTGGCCCGCACGCCGGTTACCTCGCCGTGCACACCAAGCATGCACGTCAGCTCCCCGGCCGTCTGGTGGGCGTCTCCGTCGACGCCGACGGTGACAAGGCGTACCGGCTGGCGCTGCAGACCCGCGAGCAGCACATTCGCCGCGAGAAGGCGACGTCGAACATCTGCACCGCCCAGGTGCTGCTGGCGATTCTGGCGGCCATGTACGCCAGCTACCACGGCGCCGAGGGACTGAAGGCGATCGCCCTGCGCGTGGCGAACACGGCGCACTCCCTGGCCGCCGCGCTCCGCAGGACCGGGGCCGTCGTCGTACACGAGCACTTCTTCGACACGATCCTCGTTCGAGTCGCCGGCCGAGCCGCGGACGTGGTGGCGAAGGCGAAGGACGCCGGCATCAACCTGCGGTTCGTCGACGCGGATCACGTCGCCATCGCCTGTGACGAGGCCACCACCGCCGACGACGTCGCCCAGGTGCTGGCGGCGTTCGGCGGCGAAGGCGCCGTGACCGAGGAAGCGGGCACGTCCGTCCCCGACGCGCAGCTCCGCGGATCCGACTACTTGCAGCACGAGGCCTTCACCCGGTATCGCACCGAGACGGCGATGCTGCGCTACCTGCGGGCGTTGTCCGACAAGGACATCGCACTCGACCGCAGCATGATCCCCCTCGGTTCGTGCACGATGAAGCTCAATGCCACCGCCGAGATGGAAGCGATCACCTGGCCCGCGTTCGCCGGACTGCACCCGTTCGCGCCGACCGGGGACACACCGGGAATCCTCCGCATCATCAAGGACCTCGAGAACTGGCTCGTGGCCGTCACCGGCTACGACGCGGTCAGCCTGCAGCCGAATGCCGGTAGCCAGGGCGAGTACGCGGGGCTGCTCGCGATCCGTAACTACCACCTCAGCCGCGGAGACGACCACCGCGACACCTGCCTCATCCCGTCGAGCGCCCACGGCACCAACGCCGCATCCGCGGTCATGGCCGGGATGCGCGTCGAGGTCGTCGCCTGCCGCCCGAACGGTGACGTGGATCTGGACGACCTGCGGGCGAAGATCGCCGACCATGCCGAGCGCCTCGCGGCGATCATGATCACCTACCCGTCCACACACGGTGTGTACGAGCACGAGATCGCCGACATCTGCGCCGCCGTCCACGACGCCGGCGGCCAGGTGTACGTCGACGGCGCCAACCTCAACGCCCTGGTCGGCCTGGCCCGTCCCGGCCGGTTCGGCGGCGACGTGAGCCACCTCAACCTGCACAAGACGTTCTGCATCCCGCACGGTGGCGGTGGCCCCGGCGTCGGTCCGATCGGTGTGCGGTCCCACCTCACGCCGTTCCTGCCCGGACATCCGCTCGCACCGGAACTCGGCACAGCCGGACCGATCTCCGCGGCCCCCTACGGCAGTGCGTCGATCCTCCCGATCACGTGGGCGTACATCCGGATGATGGGCGCCGTCGGGCTGCGCCGCGCAAGCCTGACCGCCATCGCCTCGGCCAACTACATCGCGCGCCGCCTGGACGAGTACTTCCCGGTCCTCTACACCGGCGAGGGCGGAATGGTGGCACACGAGTGCATCCTCGACCTCCGGCCGATCACCAAGGACACCGGTGTGACCGTGGACGACGTCGCAAAGCGCCTCGCCGACTACGGTTTCCACGCACCGACGATGAGCTTCCCGGTGGCGGGCACCCTGATGGTGGAGCCCACCGAGAGCGAGAACCTCGAAGAGATCGACGCCTTCTGCGAGGCGATGATCGCGATCCGCGCCGAGATCGACCGCGTGGGCGCGGGGGAGTGGCCGGTGGACGACAACCCGCTGCGCGGTGCCCCGCACACGTCCGGTTGCCTGGTCGCGGAGTGGAACCACCCCTACACCCGTGAGACGGCGGTCTTCCCCCGAGGCAAGGCACGGCCGAAGGTGTGGCCGGCGGTGCGGCGCATCGACGGTGCACACGGCGACCGCAATCTCGTGTGCTCCTGCCCGCCGATCTCCGCATTCGAAGACGCCTGACACAGCCGATGCCCGTCCCGCTCACGCGGGGCGGGCATCGCTCGCTCAGTCCTCGCGCACCAGCTCGAGGATCGTGATCTCCGGTGGGGCGCCCACCCGCACGGGCGGACCCCACGTGCCCACACCACGGGTCGTGTAGAGGACGGTGTTCCCGATGCGGTCCAGTCCCGTCACCGACGGCTGCTGCAGCGGCACCAGATAACGCAGCGGCCACATCTGCCCGCCGTGCGTGTGCCCCGACAGTTGCAGGTCGACACCGAGGTCGGACGCTTCCAGTGCCTGCCGCGGTTCGTGCGCGAGCAGCACGACGAACGTCGACGGGTCGCGTCCGGCGAGCGCGGCCGGAAGGTCGGGTTCGTACGGGGCCGGCGAGGAATAGTCGTGGATGCCCGCGACGTCGAGGGTGGCGCCGCCCCGGGTGATCGTCGCGCGCTCGTTGCGCAGCGTCCGGATGCCCAGCCGGTCCCACACATCCAGCCAGCGACCACCGTCGTCGGCGTAGAACTCGTGATTGCCACTGACACCGAACACCCCGAGCGGGGCCTCGAGGTCGCCGAGCGGTTGCAGATCGGGCGACACCTTGGCGACGGTCCCGTCGACCAGATCGCCCGCGATCGCGACGAGATCCGGCTGCTGCGCGTTCACCAGGTCGACGACCCGCCGGGTGAAATCCACTCCCCGCGCCGGGCCGACGTGAAGGTCGGACACGAGCGCCACACGCACACCGTCGAACTCGGCGGGCAGACGCTTCAGCGGCACCCGAACCCGCACGATCCGCGGCCGCGCGGCCTCCGACACCCCGTAGCCGGCGGCGCCGACGGCACCCACCACCACGACGGCGGTGGCGATGCGCAGGCTTCGCCGCCGCGACAGATCGACCTGTTCGTCGTTCCCGGTGCCGCGCAGGCGGCCGAACAGCCGCGTCAGCAGCGACACCAACGCGACCAGGAGAAGCCCGAGCACCAGATAGAACATCGCGCCGAGCCACACCCAGCCCACCCATCCCGGGGGACGCGCCCATCCCGGATCGAAGGCTTCGCCGCTGCCGACGCCGATGACCGCGAGAACCCACAGGACCACGAGGGTCACGTCGACGACCACCGACCAGGGCCGGCCCAGCCCGGTGGCCCGCACGAGTCGCCGATGGAGCCACCATGTGACGAGTGCGAGGAAGACCGCGAAGACCAGGAGCCTCGTCACGACAGCAGCTTGCTGATCGCGGTCGGCAGTGCCGCTCCGTCCGAGGACGCGACCTTCTCCAGCGACCCGCCGGTGCGATCGGCCAACGCCTGCAACGTGTTGAGGTCGGAGTTCTCGCCGATCGTCACCACGTCGATGCGCACCGGCTTCGACGTGCTCGAGGCCGCAGCGATGGCGGACAGCAGATCCGCGCGGGCAACGGAGTCGTCGTTGGCCCCGTCGGTGACGAGCAGCACCGAGTTGGTGCGGCCCGGCGTGTATCCGTCCACCGCGCTCTTGTAGGCCGCTTCGAGCGACGTGTACGTCGAAGACCCGGTGGCGGGTGTCGCCTTGGCGAGCCGGGCGTCGAGTGCCTGCCTGCGGGTGCCCTCCGTGAAACCGCCCGCCGAGAGGGGACCGGTCGCGACCACGGTCGTGTACGGCCGCGACCCGTCGAGCGTCGTGCTGTACTCCCACAGCCCGAGGTTCGACGAGTCCGGAGAACGGTCGACGTGGGCTGTGAGCGCTGCCGTCGTGTTCGCCAGGCGCGTCGCCGTCCCCTCGCGCTCTCCCATCGAGCTGGAAACGTCGAGCAGGACGGTGGAGGTGCGGGGGGTGATCGGATTCCGGATCACCTGCATCAGCTCGGCCGCAGCGGCCGCATCGGCGGGAACGAGGGTGGATTCGAAACCGGGAAAGGCCAGCGCGGTGTCGTCGGGCCGGGCGAGTCCCTCGACGCGGAACCCGGCGTCGGCCAGGACCTGTGCCTGTTCGGGTCGACGGACGAACTCCGCGAACTGCGCGGCGGCGCGGCTCTGTGTCTCGTCGACGGACGGGCCGGCCAGAACGGCCGCGGGGTGATCTGCCACGGGTGTCGGGCCTTTCGGCATCGATGTGGTGATGTCGGCTCCGGGTGCGTCGCGCAGGGCCTGGTAGACCTGCTGTTCGGTGGCCGCGACCGCGTGGATGCCGGAGGTGGCGGGATCGCCCTGCTCGGCCAGCGCGGTGAGCGCCTCCCGCGTCGTCGCGGGCTTCGTCCCCGACGACGCCTCGTAGCCGAGCGCCAGACCGGTGAGTGCCGACGTGACGGGAGCAGAACGAGCCTGCTCCTCCGTCACCGGACCCGTGGGGCTTCCCGCGACCGCGGCTGCAACCGCTTCGACTGCCATCTCCGTGCTCTCGGCGCCGGGGCCGACGGGGAGCGCCATCCCCAGGCTGCCCCAGCCCGGCAGGCCGAGAGTCGCGAGGGAGTCGCGGCCGGTCTGCAGCGACGGCAAGTCCTTCCAGTCGATCGCCGGCGTGCCCGGCGCGTTCGCGAACGCCGTCCGGACCGCGAGCACGACGGGGCTGGTCGCCACGGGACGCGCTTCGCCGCTGATGACGCCGGTCGCCGACACCTGCTTGACGGAATGCGAGCTCGACGGAATCCACAGAGCGGGGCGAGGCCCGAGCGCCGCTGCGTCCCACGGGCCGTCCGGCCCCGCGGACAAGGCGTCGCGCACGGTGTCGGACGCGACGGCGGTGACCGTCACCGACACGCACTGATCGCGGATCACCGGAGCGGTCTCCGTGAAATGGTCGGCGAGAGTCTGGAGCTGGGGTGCGATGTCGGGATCCGCCGCGACCGCGAGCACGGATTCGCCTTCCACGCAGGCGCCCGCGGCAGCCACGCCCTGATCGGTGATCCGGTCACGCAACTGGAACCAGCCCACGACACCTGCCGCGATCACGACGACGAGACCGAGCACGATCAAAGGCCCCCTGCTGATACCCCTGGCGCGCGATTCGCCGCGATGCTGCCCCACGTGCTTTCCAGCCCCTGTCCGACGAGTTCGACGTTGACCCTCGCAGTGTAGTGATGCGCAGGATCAACCCGACCTGACACGTGAGTGGCAAAGCGTGCGCGAGCACGCTTTGCCACTCACGTGGGGGGCGACCGGTCAGGCGTTGGCTGCTTTGTATTCGCGGCGGCGGCGGTGCAGGATCGGTTCGGTGTAGCCCGACGGCTGCTTGGTGCCGTCGAGGATCAGTTCCTTCGCGGCCTGGAAGGCGATGTTGGTGTCGAAGTCGGGGGCCAGCGGCCGGTAGGTGGGGTCGTTCTGGTTCTGCCGGTCCACGACCGGGGCCATCCGTTGCAGCGACTGCACGACCTGGTCGGCGGTGACCACTGCGTGCCGGATCCAGTTCGCCAGCAGCTGGGAGGAGATGCGGAGGGTGGCGCGGTCTTCCATCAGGGCGACGTCGTGGATGTCGGGGACCTTGGAGCAGCCGACGCCGGCGTCGATCCAGCGGACCACGTACCCGAGGATGGACTGGCAGTTGTTGTCGAGTTCTTCCTGCTTCTCGGCCTCGGACCAGTCGGTGTTCGGGGCGAGGGGGATGGTGAGGATCTCGTCGAGGGTGGCCCGCCGGGTCCCCGTCAGCTGGTTTTGGACGGCGACGACGTCGACCTGGTGGTAGTGGGTGGCGTGCAGGGTGGCCCCGGTCGGGGACGGCACCCATGCGGTGTTCGCGCCGGCCTTGGGGTGGCCGATCTTCTGCTCGAGCATCTCGGCCATCAGCTCGGTCATCGCCCACATGCCCTTGCCGATCTGCGCTTTGCCCTGCAACCCGCAGGCCAGACCGGTGTCGACGTTCCAGTCCTCGTAGGCGGTGATCCAGGTCTGCTTCTTCATCTCGGCCTTGCGGATCATCGGCCCGGCCTCCATCGAGGTGTGGATCTCGTCGCCGGTGCGGTCGAGGAACCCGGTGTTGATGAACACCACCCGCTCACGGGCTTCGTTGATGCAGGCGGCGAGGTTGACGGTGGTGCGGCGTTCCTCGTCCATGATGCCGACCTTGAGGGTGTTGGCGGGCAGCCCCAACACCTGCTCGACGCGGCCGAACAGTTCGGTGGTGAACGCGACCTCGTCGGGGCCGTGCTGTTTGGGTTTGACGATGTAGATCGACCCGGTGCGGGAGTTGACCAACGGCCCCGTCTGATCGCCCGTGCTGAGTCCGTGGACGGCGCACAGGGAGGTGATCAGGGCGTCGAGGATGCCCTCGGGGATTTCGGTGCCGTCGCCGTGCAGGATCGCCGGGGTGGTCATCAGATGCCCGACGTTGCGGACGAACAGCAGCGACCGCCCGTGCAGGGTGAGCTCGGACCCGTCCGCGGCGGTGTAGGTGCGGTCGCCGTTGAGGCGGCGGGTGAAACTTTTGCCGCCCTTGGTCATCTCCTCGGTCAGGTCGCCGCGGTTGAGGCCCAGCCAGTTGCGGTAGCCGATCACCTTGTCGTCGGCGTCGACGGCGGCGACGGAGTCCTCGAAGTCCATGATGGTGGTGACCGCGGACTCGAGCACCACATCCTTGACCCCGGCCGCGTCGGTGGACCCGATCGGGGAGGTGGGGTCGATCTGGATTTCCGCGTGCAACCCGTGATTGCGCAGCAGCACACTGGTCGGGGCGGCCGGGTCGCCGAGGTAGCCGACGAACTTGCCCGGCTCCGCGAGCCCGCTGATGGTGCCGTCGGCGAGCTGCACGGTCAGGGTGGTGCCGTCGACGGTGTAGCGGGCGGCGTCGGCGTGCGACCCGGTCGTCAGGGGGGCGGCGGTGTCGAGGAAGGTGCGGGCCCAGGCGATGACCTTGTCGCCGCGGACCTTGTTGTAGGAGGCACCGGCCTCCGCGCCGCCGTCGTCGGGGATGGCGTTGGTGCCGTACAGGGCGTCGTACAACGACCCCCACCTCGCGTTGGAGGCGTTCAGCGCGAAGCGGGCGTTGAGGACCGGGACCACCAGCTGCGGGCCGGCGGTCGAGGTGATCTCGGTGTCCACGTTCGCCGTGGACACCTCGAACGGGGCCGGTTCGGGCACCAGGTACCCGATCTCGGTCAGGAACGCCTTGTACTCGGCCGGGTCGATCACGGTACCGGCCCGGTCGCGGTGCCAGCCGTCGATCCGGGCCTGCAGGTCGTCGCGGGTGGACAGCAGGGCCTTGTTCTTCGGCGCCAGCTCGTCGATCACCTTGGCCGCACCCGACCAGAACCCGTCGGCGTCCACCCCGGTCCCCGGCAGCGCCTCCTCGTTCACGAAGTCGTAGAGCACCTTCGCGACCTGCAGACCGCCGACCTCAACACGCTCAGTCATGAAATGCCTCACTGTTCCGCACTTGGAGCACCGGACGGGTGCCATGAACCGCAGCCAATGTTACCCGCTGGTAAGGATGCGGTGGGCCGGATGCCCTGCGGAGGTGTGCCCCGAGGTGAGGGCGGGAAGTGAGGTCAGGCCTTCTCGCCGGTGGACGGCTCCAGAGACGGGGCCTCCGACTCGACGGGCGTGTCGTTCTCGGCGTCGATCCGGTGCAGATCGCCTGCGGCCTCTGCCGCGCTGAGACGCGAACGACGCCAGGCGACGACCAGCAGTCCGGCCCACACCGCAACGAGAGCGAGGTACCCGAGGGTGGCGGCGACGCCGGCGACGTCGAACGTCTTGAACAGCTTCTGCGCGTTGGTGATGATGATGATGCCGCCGACACCGGTTCCCAGAAGGGTCGCGGGCACCCGGCTGACGAGCCAGGCGGCGAGCGGTGCGGCGATGATGCCGCCGAGAGCCAGCCCCGCGATGATGGGGATGTTGTCGAAGAAGTCGCTGCCGAGACCGAAGATGAACCCGATGCTGGCCGCGGCGGACACCAGGAACTCCGACGCGCTGACCGAACCGATGACGGTGCGCGGTGCGGTCTTGCCGCGCGAGAGCAGCGTGCTGGTGGTGATCGGCCCCCAGCCGCCGCCGCCGCTCGCGTCGATGAATCCACCGAACAGGCCGAGCGGTGACAGGAACTTCGCCGTGTGCGGCGACGTCCGGGCGTCGTTGACGGCGGGAGGGCGGATCGAGAAGCGGAGCAGGACGTACACACCGATCGCCAGCAGGATCGTCGACGTCACGGGGACGGCGGCGGCCGTCGACAACTGGGACAGCACCGTCGCACCGAGGAACGCGCCGATGGCGCCGGGGACACCCAGGCGCAGTACGAGGGCCCAGTCGATGTTGCGGAACCGCCAGTGCGACGCGCCGGAGGCGAGCGTGGTGCCGACCTCGGCGAAATGCACTGCTGCGCTGGCGTGTGCCGGTCCGACGCCGCTGAACACGAGCAGGGTGGTCGCAGTCACGCCGAAGGCCATGCCGAGAGCGCCGTCGACCAGCTGGGCACCCACGCCGACCAGCGTGAAAATCAAGAGCTTGAACATCGAGACTCCGACCGAGAGAGCGAACCGTCAGGGCAGCAAAGACCAGCGAGCAGGCTGGTCAGCAACATCCCTGGTCGAAGGCATGGCCTCGGCGGGAGGGCCAGAAGGGCATGAGGGCGAGCGAGGCCGCGGGGCCTGCCTGCGCGCTCGTGCCGTTCACTCGGACTCCCACATCTCTCGTCGCGTGCGCAGCCGTCCGCGCACAAGGCTCGACACTAGCTGGAGGGGTGGGCGCGTGTCATCTTCACACGCGCCCAACCGCTCACAGTTTTCGCGCAGAGATCTCGAAGCCCGCGTCGCGCAGCCGTGTCACCAGGACGTCGCCGAGTGCCGTCGCGGGGGTGAGGACGCCGGCCGAATCCGGCAGTGCATCGCCGCCGAGGACGAGGCTCAGCGCGGATTCGCCGAGCATCACCGCGGTGGCGCTGTATCCGGGGTCGCCCTTCGCCTTCACCCGCGACGTGTAGCGCGCGCCCGTGGTGGTGGTCGTGTACACGTCGATGGTGAAGTGGCCCTTGCTCTGCGCCTCTTCGCTGGGGCCGTCGCCCGGTGAGGGCAGAACGCGGTCGAGGACGTACCGGGTGGGCGGGAGGGCCATTCCGACGATCAACCCGCCGAGGCCGGCCGCCACCGCACCCGCGATCACCGGTGTGATCGGGGAGCTTCCGACGTTCATGACCTCGCGGTACTTGAATTCGCGACCGTAGGCCCAGTCGCGGAGCGCGTTACTGCGCCGCACGACCCGGGTGTTGTAGGGGCCCATGAAGAAGGGGGCCTTCCACCCATTCAGGCCGGGTGCGATGTCCTCGCCGTTGACCACGCTCATGTCGGACTGCTTGCCGAGGTCCGGTTCCTTCGAGCGGTCGGGGCTCAGCGAATACGGCGAAGCCGCGAGACGCCGCGACGCCGGATTCTTCTTCGACACGTCCACCTGCGTGCGCAGCGAATCGATCGTGCCGCCGCTGACGCCGCCGCGCACGGACGTGACCACCAGGGTGGTGTCGGTGAGTTCGCCGGCGCCGTCCTCCCGGACCTTCTCGTGCAGGACGTGCACCCCGAGGTCGGACGGAATGGAGTCGAACCCGCAGGAGTGGACGATCCGGGCGCCGGTCTCGCGGGCCCGATCGTGGTTGGCGTCGATGCTCTCGCGGGCGAACAGCACCTCTCCGGTGAGGTCGACGTAGTCGGTGCCCGCCTCGGCGCACGCCGACGCGAGGGCGTGTCCGTACTTGGCGTACGGCCCGACCGTCGTCGCGACCACCCGGGTGCGTCCCGCCAGGGCTGCGAGCGACGGGGCGTCGTCGGAGTTCGCGACGATGAGGGGCCACTGCGCCGCGCGCGGACCGAGCGAGGACCGCACCGCTTCGAGTTTGGCGGCTGTCCGCCCCGCGAGCGCGATCCGCACGCCGTCCGGGGCGTGCTGTGCGAGATAGTTGGCGAGAAGTGTGCCGACGAAGCCGGTGGCCCCGTAGACGACGAGATCCAATTCACGTGCGCTGTCTGTCATGGCACGACCCTACTCGGCGGTAGGGAAGCGGGAGCTCAGACTCCGGTACCGGGGTGGGTGGGTGCGAGGGGTATCCGGGTGCGGAGCCGCAGGACGACGTAGCCGACCCACGAGGTGACGACACCGAGCGCGACGAGAGTTTGGATCGCTCCCGCGGCGGATTCCGGGTAGACAACCCCGGTGAGGTAGTGGGAGATGAACCCGGACGAGGGGAGTGGGTCCTGCCCGGCGCGGACCCGGGCCCAGCTCTCCACATGTGTCAGCGGACAGTCGATGCCGACGAGGAGGCCGGTGAATCCCCAGGCCACCGCGGCGAGGTGGAGGGCGATGGTGCGCGGCCAGTGCCAGGCGAGAAACCCGCCGCACACGACGTAGAGGATGAAGATCAGGTGCGCGACGGCAGTGGCGTCGGCGACGACCTCGAAGAAGACGTTCCCCATCGATGCACCCCTGACATCCGAAGTTCCCCCTACGCCATCGTAGGCGTCGCCCGGCCGGGTCCGCCGGGTAACGGGCTCAGGCGGTGCCGCGCACGTCTTCCTTGACCACCAGGATCGGAATGTCGACCTCGAGCAGGAGGCGCTGCAGCCACCGTTCCAGGAGGAACTTGCCGATCGGGGACATGCGCCGGGTACCCACGACGAGCAGATCCGCACCGCTGCTGTCGACCAGCGCGCACAGTGCACTCACCTGATCTCCGTCGTGTTCGTTGGTGCGCAGTTCCCACGACGACTCGCCGACCCCGCCGCCCTCGAGCGTCGCCTGGATCTCGGCGCGCAAGGCGGACCGGTCGGACTCGGCGTCCTGCCCGGGGTCGTCGTCGAGGACGTGGAGGACGAGCAGCTGTTCCCGTCGTTGCACAGCCTCGCGGGCGGCGTGGACGATGGCCGCCCGGCCTTCCGGGCTGTCTCGGTGGACAACGGCTATCGCCATGAAGCGCCTCCATTTGCAGGTATCGGTACGACCCCTATTATCCCCGTGCCGGAGAGTGCTCCGGCTGTGTCGATGCTCTCGTAGGCGGATCCGAGCGGTGTTCGATCACCAGGGTGAGGGCTCGTAGTCCTTCAGGAAGCAGCCGTGCAGATCGACGCCCTGCTCGCCCTGGACGATCGGGTCGTAGACGCGGGCGGCGCCGTCGACGAGGTCGAGGGGGGCGTGGAAACCCTCGTCGGCCAGGCGCATCTTGGTGTAATGCGGCCGCTCGTCGGTGATCCACCCGGTGTCCACCGCGGTCATGAGGATGCCGTCCTCGAGCATCTCCTTGGCGCTGGTGCGGGTGAGCATGTTCAGCGCGGCCTTCGCCATGTTGGTGTGCGGATGCCCCGGACCCTTGTAGGCGCGGCTGAACTGGCCCTCCATCGCGGAGACGTTCACCACGTACTTGCGGCGGGCGCCTGCCGCCGCCATCGCGGGGCGCAGCCGGGACACGAGGATGAACGGGGCGACCGAGTTGCACAACTGCACCTCGAGCAGCTCGATCGGGTCGACTTCCTCGACCGTCTGGACCCAGCTGTTCGTGTGCGCGAGGTCGGGCAGGAGTCCGCCGGCGTCGATCGCCAGACCCTTGTCGATGCGATCGGGGGATGCCGACTTCGCGACCAGGGCGAGCGAACTCACCGCGTCGGGGGACAGTGCGGCGCCCGCCATCGCGGACACGTCGGACAGTGAACCGGCGAGTGCCGCCGGGTGGGCGTCGCTCGTCTTGCCGAACGTCAGGACGTCGGGCAGGTCGCCGGAGGGAAGGGCACCGGACTCGGCATCCGCGAGCGCGCTGTAGGCGCCGGGCGAGCGTCGCACCGTCTGCGCGGCGTTGTTGATCAGGATGTCCAGCGGGCCCTGCGCGGCAACGGAGTCGGCCAGCGCGACGACCTGCGCCGGGTCGCGCAGATCGATACCGACGACGCGCAGCCGGTGGATCCACTCGCTGCTGTCCTCCATCGCCTTGAACCGGCGGATGGCGTCGTTGGGGAAGCGTGTCGTGATCGTCGTGTGGGCTCCGTCGCGGAGCAACCGCAGCGCGATGTACATGCCGATCTTGGCGCGGCCGCCGGTCAGCAGCGCCCGGCGTCCGGTGAGGTCGGCGCGCGCGTCCCGCTTGGCGCGGCTCTTCGCCGCGCAGTCGGGGCACAGCTGGTGGTAGAAGGCGTCGACCCGGGTGTACCGCTGCTTGCAGATGTAGCACGGGCGGGGCCGGATCAGGGTGCCCGCGGACGCCCCGTCGGCGTTCGACGTGAGGGGGATGCCTGCGGTCTCGTCGTCGATCCGATCGGGGGAACCCGTGGCGGTCGCGGCGACGACCTGACGGTCGGCCTCGGAGACGGCGTCGCGGGCCGCGATCCGCCTGCGCTTCTTCAACTTCTTGAAGAGGTGACCGACGGCGCGCTGGACCGTGACGGAATCGGGATCCGCGTCGTCGAGTTCCGCCGCCTGATCGAGAACCTTCAAGCAGATCTCGAGCTCCGACGGATCGATCGTCGTCGTTGTTTCACCCATCGAACTTCGCCCTCTCACGAAGAAGGCCCCGGTTCGATGAACCGGGGCCTTTTCGTCTGTCTCAACTCAGAGTGTCCGAGGGGGGACTTGAACCCCCACGTCCGTTAATAGGACACTAGCACCTCAAGCTAGCGCGTCTGCCATTCCGCCACTCGGACTTGCTTGCCCCCATTTCCTGGGTGCTGCAAAAGATTAACCGATGAACCGCCACGGCCCAAATCGCCCCTCTCACCTGAGCGTTTCCGCTGCTGCGGTGGTAGGAAAGTGGAGTGCCAACTACACAGGAAACCCCAGGCCAGGGTCGCGCCGATGCCGAAGTCGTGGATCTCGTCAGTTCACTGATCCGCTTCGACACGTCCAACACCGGAGAGCTCGCCACGACGAAGGGCGAACGCGAGTGTGCGGAGTGGGTGGCGGCCCAGCTGCAGGAAGTGGGTTACGAGACCGAGTACGTGGAGTCGGGTGCACCGGGCCGCGGCAACGTATTCGCGCGGCTGAAGGGGTCGAACCCCGACCGCGGCGCCCTCATGCTGCACGGCCACCTCGACGTCGTTCCCGCCGAGCCGGCGGACTGGCGCGTCCACCCGTTCTCCGGAGCCGTCGAGGACGGATACGTGTGGGGTCGCGGCGCCGTCGACATGAAGGACATGGTCGGGATGATCCTGGCGGTGGCCCGCCAGTTCAAGGCCGAGGGAATCGTTCCTCCCCGCGATCTCGTGTTCGCCTTCGTCGCCGACGAAGAGGCCGGTGGCAAGTACGGCTGCCAGTGGCTGGTCGAGAATCGCCCTGACCTGTTCGAGGGTGTGACGGAAGCGGTCGGTGAGGTCGGTGGTTTCTCCCTGACCGTTCCGCGACCGGACGGCACCGACCGCAGGCTCTATCTCGTCGAGACCGCCGAGAAGGGCCTCGGATGGATGCGGCTGACGGCCAAGGGCCGGGCCGGGCACGGTTCGTTCCTGCACACCGACAACGCCGTCACCATCCTGGCGCAGGCAGTCGCCCGGCTGGGTGCGCACACCTTCCCGTTGGTCATCTCCGATTCGGTGGCCGAATTCCTCGCAGCGGCGGGTGAGGAGACCGGACTCGACTTCGACCCGAAGTCGCCCGACCTCGACGGCACCCTCGCGAAACTCGGCACCATCGCCAACATCATCGGTGCCACCCTGCGCGACACCGCGAACCCGACCATGCTCTCTGCCGGCTACAAGGCCAACGTCATCCCGCAGACCGCGGAGGCCGTCGTCGACTGCCGGATCCTGCCCGGCAGGCAGGCCGAGTTCGAGGCGACGGTCGACGAGCTCATCGGGCCGGACGTCCAGCGTGAATGGATCACGAAACTCGATTCCTACGAGACGACGTTCGACGGGCATCTGGTCGACGCCATGAACGACGCGATCCTCGCGCACGATCCCGGTGCCCGGACCGTGCCCTACATGCTGTCGGGTGGAACCGACGCCAAGGCGTTCGCGAAGCTCGGCGTCCGGTGCTTCGGGTTCGCTCCGCTGCAGCTGCCCGCCGACCTGGATTTCAGCGCGCTGTTCCACGGTGTCGACGAACGGGTACCGGTCGACGCACTACTGTTCGGTACACGCGTGCTGGAACATTTTCTGCTCCACAGCTGATCCGAGAACCGATACGCGACACGAGAGGAAACGCATGTCACACGACCCGTACGAGGCACTTCCCGACCTGCCGAGTTTCGAGCTGACCTCCACCGACGTCACCGACGGGCAGCCGCTGAACAAGGAACAGGTCAGCGGAATCTTCGGCGCCGGCGGCTACGACAACTCACCGCAGCTGTCGTGGTCGGGATTCCCCGCCGAGACCAAGAGCTTCGCGGTGACGGTGTACGACCCCGACGCGCCGACGGCGTCCGGATTCTGGCACTGGGCTGTTGCCAACATTCCGGCCGTCACGACCACGCTGGTGAGCGGTGCAGGCGACGACGACGGAACCGGGCTGCCGAGCGGTGCGATCACGCTGAAGAACGACGCCGGATTGCGTCGCTTCCTCGGTGCGGCACCGCCGGAAGGACACGGTCCGCACCGCTACATCTTCGTGGTCCACGCGCTCGACGTGGAGACCCTCGACGGGGTCACGGCCGATTCGACGCCGGCGTTCCTGGGTTTCAACCTGTTCTCGCATGCGATCGCTCGCGCGAAGATCCAGGGGACGTACGAGCAGTAGCCCGGTAGCTCCGGAAAGACTTAGGTGGCCGGCGAATCCTCGGATTCGCCGGCCACCTGTCTGTGTGCGGTCGGTGTCAGCGCACGGCGCCTGCGCCGACCGCATCGGCGACGGAGGAGTAGCCGGCCTCGCGCACCTTCCGGGCCAGCCCCTTGTGGATGCGGCGTGCCCAGAACGGCCCACCGTAGATGAATCCGGTGTAACCCTGCACGAGGGACGCCCCGGCCAGGATCCTCTCCCACGCCTGGTCGACGGTCTCGATGCCGCCGACGGAGATCAGCACCAGGCGATCACCCACCCGCGCGTGCAGGCGGCGGAGGACCTCGAGGGATCGTTCGGCGACCGGAGGTCCCGACAACCCGCCCGCGCCGATCGCCGCCACCGCGTCGTCCGGGGTGTTCAGCCCGTCTCGGCGGATCGTCGTGTTGGTCGCGACGATGCCCGCCAGGCCGAGTTCGAGCGCGAGATCCGCGACCGCGTCGACGTCGTCGTCGGACAGGTCGGGTGCGATCTTCACCAGAACCGGGACGGTCACGCAGTCGAGAACGGCACGCAGGAGAGGTCGGAGAGATTCGACGGCCTGCAGGTCCCGCAGTCCCGGGGTGTTCGGGGAGCTGACGTTGACCACCATGAAATCGGCCAGCGGACCGAGCAGTTGCGCGCTCGCCGTGTAATCGGCCGGGGCGTCCGCGGCGTCGACGATCTTGGTCTTGCCGATGTTCGCGCCGATCGGCACACCGGCCCGGCGCTGACGGAGATGATTGGCGGCATTGCCTGCACCGTGATTGTTGAAACCCATCCGGTTGATCAGGGCGCGGTCCGCGGGCAGCCGGAACAGGCGGGGAGACGGGTTGCCGGGCTGGGCCTGGGCGGTGACGGTGCCCACCTCGGCGAAACCGAAGCCGAGGGGGCCCCACGCGTCGACGCCGGTCGCATCCTTGTCGAACCCGGCGGCGAGTCCGAGCGGCGCCGGGAAGTCGAGTCCGAACACGGTGTTCCGCAGTACCGGATCGTCCACGACGAGAACCTTGCCGACGAGCTGGCGCAGCGGCGAGAACCGCGTGACCAGGCGCATCGCGGCGAAGGCCAGGTGATGGATCCGCTCCGGCGGAACGCGGAACATCACCCGTAACAGCAGGTGGTACAAGGAGGTCTCCCTAGATTGCGGGGTCGGGGACATGGTGAGCGGTCTTCCTTCGTTTGAGCAGCACACGGCGGCTTCCGTCGGAGTACAGGCGGACTCGGGACAGCTCCCAGCCACCGAATTCCGCCTGGATGGCCAACCTCATCGAAGCGCTGATGCGGGTGACGTCGGGTGGCAGCCGAAGCGGCACGTACTCGAAGTCCTCGGATTCGATCTCCCACCCGGAGGGGAGTCGACGTGAATGCGATGCCATCTACGAACTCCTCGTCGGGATCTGCTGTAGGCCGTCTCCCGTCGCGGAACCGATCAGGAGGTCACCGTTCACGGTATCCACAGTGACAGAGTTCGGCTGCCGGACGGTGGGATACCGCGCCGTTTCCACGCCGACACCACTCGACAGGTCGAATCCGACCACTTCGTTGGTCTCGGTCAGCGTGACCCACGCGCGGTCGGCGGTGTCGTCGTAGGCGACGGCGTACGGAGCGAGCCCGGCGGGGAACCGCTGACGGAGCATCAGTGTGTCGGTGGTGTAGGCGAGCAGTTCGTCGCCGGTGGTGTCGGTGACGAGGATTCGGCCGTAATGATCGGTCGTGAGTTGAGTCGCGCCTTCCCCGGCGCGCAGCGCGACACCGAGCGCGGCAGCGGGGACGTCGATGGCGGTGACGGACGTCTGACCACGATCGAGAGCGGTGAGCGAGTCGCCGACGACGGCAAGTCCGTCGACAGACGTGAGACCGCCGATCACCTGTGACTCGTTCGTCTCGGTGTTCACGATGTGAATCTCGCCATTGCCCAGGCCCATCGCCAGCCGCCCGTCGGGCAGTTGGGCGACCGACCGGACGTCGCCGTCGGCGGGGACGAACGTCACCTCACCCGTCCGCAGGTCCAGGCGTCCTACCTGGGTGTTCATGGCGAGTAGCGCCACACCACCGGGGGCAAGGGAGACCTGGGCGACGGTGTCGTCCAGCGGAATCACCCGCGGAGGCGCCGTGAAATCCCCCGCCGGGAACAGCAGGACCTGGTTGCCTTCGCCTCCCAGCACGACGGTCGTGCGGGTCTCGGGGTCGAATGTGGTGGACTCGATCGGCACGCCGACAGGGTGGACGACACCGGCAGGCGTGGTGTTCTGGGCCGGGGACTGCGCGGCACTCGCGGGCGCGATCGTGATCGCCTGATCCTCGTCGGAGTTCGACGAACAGCCCGTGACCAGTAGAAATGCCACTCCGATACACGAGGCGACGACGCGCGCTCCCGGTCTACCCATGTGCTGCTCCTCGGGGTTCTCTCATCGACCTACACCTGTACAACTGCCCACAAGCATCCCTGATCCGCGAAACGCCCACGAAATGCGGTCGGTGCCGAGCGGGTGCCGAGGCGATACCGTGAGAAACATCGACCCCGCGCCCGGCGGTCTCCCGATCGCCGGCCCAGGTCATCGAGGAGAAGACCGTGGAAATACCCGAAACACCGACGTTCACCGTCGAAGACATCTCGGTAGGACCGCACGCACACGGCTTCGGCCGGACCGCAGAAGGTAACTCCTACGCATTCCGGGTGCGCAAGAGCACGATGCACGTCGAGGTCTACCGCGCCGACGTGGAAACCGAGGTCCCGGCTCCGGACGACATCGTCGCGTCGGCGCGGCGCTCGGTGCGGGAGATCGACCTGACCGATGAACGCAGCATCGTCGCCGTCGTGAGAGATGCCGTGTCCGATCCCGATTCCCACGTGGCAGGGCCGGAGGACGGGATCACCGTCCGTGCGGTCCTCAGCCGTCTCGGGGCGGTCATCGACGGGCTGTGAACCCCGCGGTCTAGCGCCGGTCGCGGCGGGGGAGGACGAGGGTCGCACCGGTCACCGGGTGCTCGATGACCTCGACGGGGTGCCCGTACACCCGGGTCAGCAATGCCTCGGACAGAACGTCGGCGGGCGGGCCGTCGGCGGCGACACGTCCCTGCTCGAGGACCACGATCCGGTCCGCATATGCGGCGGCGAGCGCGAGGTCGTGGAGGACGACCACCACCGCGGTACCCTGCTCCGCGCGGGAGCGGGCGAGACGCATCACGGTCTCCTGGTGCCCGAGGTCGAGGGCGGCGGTGGGCTCGTCGAGCAGGATCGTCTCGGTGCGCTGCGCCAGCACCCGCGCCAGGGCCACCCGGGCACGTTCGCCACCCGACAGCGCGGTGAACGGCCGGTCGGCGAATGCCACGACGTCGCAGATCCGCATGGCCTCGGCGATCGCGGCGGCGTCGTCGTCGGAGCGGGGGGTGCGCGCCCACGGTGAGCGGCCCATCGTGATCACCTGACGTGCGGTGAACGAGAATCCGACCGTGTTCTGCTGGGGAAGGACCGCCCGGCGCTGGGCCATCTCGAGCGCCGTCCACTCGCCGAGGTCCCGGTCGTCGAGGTGCACGGTTCCCGTGTGCACGTCCTGATCGCCCGACAGCGCCGCGAGGAGGGTCGACTTGCCTGCCCCGTTGGGGCCGACGAGAACGAGGACCTCGCCGATCCGCACGTCCACGGACACGTCGTCGAGCACGGGCCTGCCCCCGCGGGTGACGGCGATGCCGTCCGCCCGCAGCGTCACGGCCCCCGAGGAGCGCGGCGGGGGCACCGGGTCGGTCCGTCGGAACAGGCTCTGCTCGATGGCCTCGCCGACCCGGGTGCGGAGCGGGTGGAATGCCGGACTCATGCCCACCCGCCCTGACTGGCCCGGGTGCGGCGCAACAACCAGAAGAAGAACGGCCCGCCGACCAGGGCCGTCAGCATGCCGAGCGGAAGGTCCGCGTTCGCCACGAGGGACCGGGCGCCCAGGTCGGCGAGGAGCAGCACGAGCGAGCCGCACAGCGCGCTCGCCGGAATCAGGGCCCGGTGGCCCGGCCCGACGGCGATGCGCATCAGGTGCGGGACCACCAGGCCGACGAACAGGATGATGCCGGTGAAGGCCACGCTGGACGAGACGAGCAGGGCGACGATCAGCACGGCGATCTGACGCAGTCGCTCGACGTCGAGGCCGAGGTGCCGGGCCGCGCTCTCGCCGAGAGACAGCAGGTCGAGTTTCCCGGCGATCATCATCGTGGCGGCGATCCCGGCGACGGTCATCGGCGCCACCACCGCGACGGCGTTCCAGGTGGCCCCGTTGAGGCTGCCCAGTTGCCAGAACACGATCTGATCGCGCGCCGCGGGGGACGCGACGAACGTGAAGAAGGCGATGAGGCCGCCGGCGAACGCGTTGACCGCCACCCCGGTGAGGACGAGGGTGACCACCTCGGTGCGGCCCTCGTGCCGGGCGAGGACGTACACGGCGACGGTGGTGATCAGGCCCGCGACGAATGCGGCCGCGGCCACCGTCCACCCGGCCGCGAACGCGCCGCCGACCACGATGGCGGCGCTGGCGCCGACCGCGGCGCCTGCCGACACCCCGATGACGCCGGGTTCGGCGAGCGGGTTGGCGAACACACCCTGCAGCAGCGCTCCCGCGCATCCGAGCGCCGCCCCGACCAGGATGGCGAGGACCACGCGCGGGAACCGAACCTCCCACAGCGTCACCTCACCACTGGGATGCGCGGGCATCGGTCCGAGATCCAGTCCGATTCGGTGCAGGATGCTGCCGAGAACCTCTCCGGGTCCGGTCGGCACCTGCCCAATGCAGGCCGAGAAGACGGCGGCGACAGCAAGGGCGATCAGCAGACCGCCGAGAACGGCACCGGTTCGAGTGCGTGAGGAAGGCTTACCCGGAGCGTGGAGGTCTTCGACGGTCATGGATTGGCGGTCGGGTAGACGGCGTCGGCCAGCGCGCCGAGAACACGGCCCGTGTTGGGGCCGAAGCTGAGCAGCACCCCGTCCTGCATGTCGACGACGCGCTGGTTCTTGCCCGCCGGAGTCTGCGCCACCCCGGGGATCTTCTCGAGTCCCTCGATGCCGCCGATCGATTCGAGCCCGCCCGTCATCATCAGGAGGACGTCGGGAGCGGCGGCGATCAGAGCCTCGCTGGTGATCGGCGCGAACTGCTGCGTGATGCCCGATGCGGTGCCGGCGTCGACTGCGCCGAGCGCGTCGATCAGCGAGTCGGCGCCCGACCCGGGGCCGCCGATCATGGTGATCGCGGTGCCGCGCAGATAGAGGAACGCGATCTTCAGGGGATCGTCGCCCTGGGGGGCGCGACTCCGGGCGGCGGCGATCTCACTCTCGGTGCGGGCCGCGAGTTCGCGGCCCTGCTCGGGCACGCCGAGCGCATTCGCCACCGCCGTGATCTGATCGGGCACGCCCTCGAGGGTCCGCGTCGGATCGAAGAAGACGACGGGAACACCGGCTGCCCGCAGCTGATCCTGCACGGCCTGCGGTCCGATGCTGGTGTCGGTGAGGATCACCGTCGGCGCCAGGTCGAGGATGGCCTCGGCGTTGAGGGACTGCCCGCCCGGTGTCACCACCGGCACGTCCTGTGCGGCCGGGAACTCGGAGGCGATGTCCCGGCCCACCACGTTGTCGCCGAGTCCGAGTGCGAAGACCGTCTCGGTGAGCGTTCCGTAGCGGTCCGCGGTCACGATCCTGCTCGCGTCCGTGATCGTCACGTCCACCCCGTCGAAACTGCGGACCGTGACGGGCAGCACCGGCGTGGCAGGGGAATCGAGGGGTTCGGGATTCAGGTCGTCGAGGACCGCCGTGCGCGCACCGCCGGTGCCGCCGGCGCTGTCACCGGCGCCGGAAGTGCACGCCGTCACCGCTATCGCCGACACGAGAAGCAGGACGAGAACGGCGAACAGCGACCTGTCCGTGCGGGTCCGGAACACCGATCTCATCGTGCGAGGTACCGGTCGATGTCCGCTTCGAGGGCGGCGAACAGGTCGCCGTTGAGCCGGTAGGCGAGGTTGACCTCGTCGATCACCCGCTGCTGGTCCGCCGGAGTCAGGGGCGCGGCGTCGAGTTTCGCGCGGTAGGTGTCCTTGAACACCTTCGGTTTCGGGATCTCGTCGAAGATGTAGAACTGCAGGCCGTCGGTGGTGTACCCGTAGGCGCGTTCGAGCATGCGCCGGATGATCTGCCCGCCGGACAGGTCTCCCAGGTACCGGATGTAGTGGTGCGCAACGAAACCGGCGGGCCACTCGTACGCCACCTCGCGGAGCCGCTCCACGTAACGGGTGGTGGCGGGCAGTGCGGCCACCGTCTCGCGCCACGACGGCCCGCGCAGGAACTCGAGATCCGCTTCCAGCGACGGAACCCGCAGCAGTTCGTCGTGGAGAAACGGCGACGCGACGGGGTTGCCGGTGTGGGTGCGCCCGGCGTCCTCGAGTTCGCAGTAGACGAGGTACGTCTGCGCGAGCAGTTCGGCGTAGCCGTCCGAGGTGAGTTCACCGGCGAGGAGGGCCCCGACGAAGCGGGACTGCTCCGTCTCCCGGTGAGCGGCGTCCGTCCCCGCCTTGATGCGCTCGGCGAAGCCGACGGTTCGGCGATCGGCCGCGTCGGCCTCGTTCAGCGTGGTCATGGACTCTCCTGCAGATCTACGGGCGTCGGCCGGTGGGCACCAGGTTAGCCTGCCCTGCACGTGAACTGCAGGTGCATGTCTGCCTGCTCCTGCACACGCTAGGCGCTGACGTCGTCGAGCGCCGCCGCGATCGCGGCGGGCAACTCCAGTTCCTCGGCGACGAGCACCCCGGTCAGCTGTGCGATGTCCCTCGCCCCGACGACCGCGCTCGCAACACCCGGACGGTCGCGCGCCCACGCGAGCGCGACGGCCAGCGGGGACGTGCCGAGCCCGTCGGCCGCGGTCACGACCGCGTCGACCACCCGGACGGAGGAGTCGCCGAGGTAACTCTGGACGTCCTGCGCGTGCGCGTCGTCGGCACCGCGGGAATCGACGGGGATGCCGTTGCGGTATTTGCCGGTCAGGACTCCGCGGGCGAGCGGCACCGCAGCGAACACACCGATGCCGTGATGTACCGCGGCCGGAACCAGTTCTTCCTCGACTCCCCGGGCGAGCAGCGAGTACTCCACCTGGGTGGCGACGAGCGTGGTGCCGCGGGACGCGCCTGCCGCGGTGGCCAGCTGCCACCCGAGGTAACCCCGCGCCCCGACGTACCGGACCCGGCCGCTCGCCACCGCGAAATCGAGTGTGGCGGCGACCTCGTCGACCGGCGTGAACGGATCCCAGGTGGCGACCTGCCACATGTCCAGGTAGTCGGTGCCGAGTTCGCGCAGAGTGGCGTCGAGCTGGGCGACGAGACCGCGCCGCGAGCAGTCGATTCGTGACGGACCCGACGGGTTGATCCCGGAACTCGAGCTCAGGACGAGTTCCGTTCGCGGCACCACGTCGTCGAGCAGTTCCGCCAGGATCCGCTGCGCCACACCGTCGCCGTACGCGGGCGAGGTGTCGACGAGCGTTCCGCCCGCATCGACGAACGCCGCGATCTGCGCCGCGGCCTCGTCGCCGTCCGTGTCCCGACCCCAGGTGAGCGTGCCCAGGCCGAGTCGTGACACTCGCAACCCGCTTGCTCCGACCGATCTCTGTTCCATAACCGCCTGCGTCTCGTACCGTAGCTGCAACCCCGGCGTCACCCCCGAAGATGCTGGTGCCCCCCGGAACCGGCCACCACAGGTGCAGAGTAGTGGGGTATCGCGGGGCAGGGGGTCCTGCCACGCCGGATTCTGCCGGAGGTCGCCCTCCCCGGTACCGTGGCGCCGGTGAATTACGAACGCGACATGGGAAATTGGCGTCAGAGCGGCACATTCGACCTCGGGACCGGTGAGTGATGGGCGAGGCGATGTCCTGGCTCCAGGCGATTGTCCTCGGTGCGGTCCAGGGATTGACCGAGTTCCTGCCGATCTCCTCGTCCGGCCATCTCCGGATCGTGTCGGAGATCTTCTTCGGTGACGACGCCGGTGCGTCCTTCACCGCCGTCACCCAGCTCGGCACGGAAGCCGCGGTGCTCATCTACTTCGCCCGCGACATCGGACGGATCATCGCCGGATGGTTCCGGGGACTGTTCCATCCCGAGCATCGCAGTGATCTCGATTACCGGATGGGCTGGTATGTGATCATCGGCACGATCCCGGTGGGTGTGCTCGGGTTCCTGTTCAAGGACCAGATCCGCACCGGTGCCCGCAACCTGTGGCTGATCGCCACCATGCTGATCGTGTTCGCGTTGGTCATCGCGGCGGCCGAGTACTACGGGCGGAAGGTGCGTCCCGTCGAGGACCTGCGTGCCAAGGACGGCATCATCATGGGTTCCGCCCAGGCGCTCGCACTGATCCCGGGCGTCTCGCGGTCGGGCGGCACGATCAGCGCAGGCCTCTTCCTCGGACTCACCCGTGAAGCCGCGGCGCGCTACTCCTTCCTCCTCGCGATCCCCGCGGTCGTCGCGTCCGGGCTGTTCAGCCTGCCGGACGCGTTCGAACCGGCCGGTGAGGGTCTCAACGCGAGCGGCCCGCAGCTTCTCGTCGCCACCGCGATCGCGTTCGCCATCGGCTACGCGTCGATCGCGTGGCTGCTCCGTTTCGTCGTCGACCACTCGATGTACTGGTTCGTCGGCTACCGCATCATCCTCGGCGTGATCGTCCTGTCGCTTCTCGCGACCGGCGTCGTGTCGGCCACCTGAGATCGGGCAGCCGGGGAGTGCACGACACTAGGCTGGGCCAATGACAGTTGTGCTGCTGCGCCACGGGCGGTCGACCTCGAACACTGCACACACGCTTGCCGGCCGGTCACCGGGAGTCGAACTCGACGACCGCGGCCGCGAGCAGGCGCAAGCCATCGTGTCCCGGCTCGCCGACGTGGCCATCGAGGAGATCGTGCATTCGCCGCTCGTGCGGTGCGAGCAGACAGTGGAACCGCTCGCCCGGGCCCGGGGCCTGACCCCCGTGGTGGAACATCGGCTGGTCGAGGTCGACTACGGCGAGTGGACCGGTCGCGAGCTGAAGGTCCTGCTCGAGGAACCGCTGTGGAAGATCGTGCAACAGCACGCGTCCGCCGCGGTGTTCCCGGGGGGAGAAGGTCTGGCGCAGGTCCAGGCCCGGGCCGTCGCCGCGGTCCGCGAGCACGACGCACGGCTCGCGGAACTGCACGGCCGCGACGTCGTGTGGGTGGCGTGCTCACACGGCGACGTCATCAAGTCGGTCCTCGCGGACGCCCTCGGCGCGCACCTCGACGGATTCCAGCGGATCGTCGCCGAGCCGGCCTCGATCAGCGTCGTCCGGTACACCTCCACCCGTCCGTACGTGCTGAAGATGAACGACACCGGCGCCGATCTGTCCGGAGTCAACACGCCACCGGTGTCCGGAGACGGCGCCCGCGCCGAAGTATCCGGATCGGTGCCCGGCGGGGAGGTCCGCCTGTGAGGATTAGGCGGACCCCGCCGGTGACGATTAGGCGGACCCCGCCGGTGACGATTAGGCGGACCCCGCCGGTGACGATTGACGGATAATGAACGCAACATGCTGCGAGGAACAGTCCGAGACGGAACAACGAGTGGGCAGCGCCGCAGTAGGGCCCGGCTCCAGCCGAAGGAGGTGCAATGTCACGCGCAATTCACGTATTCCGCACTCCTGACCGATTCATTGCCGGGACGGTGGGTGAGCCCGGCGACAGGTCGTTCTATCTCCAGGCAGTACACGAGGCGCGAGTGATCAGCGTCCTGCTGGAGAAACAGCAGGTCCAGGTACTGGCCGACCGGATGGGGCTCCTCCTCGAGGAAGTGCACCGCCGGTTCGGGACGGAGGTTCCCCCGGAGGGGGCCGAACTCGACGACGCGAGCCCCCTCGTCACCCCGATCGACGCCGAGTTCCGGGTCGGCACGATGGGCCTGGGCTGGGACGCGGACGCCGGAGCCGTCGTGGTGGAACTGCTCGCCGTCAGCGAGACGGAGTTCGACGAGTCCGTCGTTCTCGACGACTCCGAGGACGGACCGGACGCCGTGCGCGTCTTCCTCACCCCGTTGCAGGCGCGGGACTTCTCGTTGCGGTCCGAACGGGTCATCGCCGCCGGACGCGCGCCGTGCCCGCTGTGCGGTGAGCCACTGGCGCCGGAGGGGCACATCTGCATCCGGACCAACGGGTACCGCCGTGGCCAGAGCTTCGGCCTCACCCCGGAGATGGACGAGGAGGACTGACGGGTGTCTGCCGAGGAGTCCGATCCTCTGGAGTCCGGCGAGCTGACCCTCATCGGCCAGATCACCCACGCCAGTAACGCCACCCTGGTGTGCGACGCGATCGAGGGTGAGACCACCGTCCGCTGCGTGTACAAGCCGGTCCGCGGGGAGCGTCCGTTGTGGGACTTCCCCGACGGCACGCTCGCCGGACGTGAATACGCGTCGTATCTCGTATCCGAGCAGCTCGGGTGGGGTGTGATTCCCCGCACTCTCCTGCGGGACGGTCCGTTCGGCCCGGGGATGGTGCAGCGGTGGGTCGACACCCCCGACCGGCACGCCGACGACACCGGCGGTCTCGACCTGGTCGACATCTGCGCTCCCGACGCCGTTCCCGAGGGGTGGTTCGAAATCCTGCGCGCCACCGACATGGACGGAGAACCGGTCGCGCTCATCCACGCCGACGACCCGCGGCTACAGCGGATGGCGGTCCTCGACGTGCTGATCAACAACGCCGACCGCAAGGGCGGCCACGCACTCGAGGGGCTCGACGGGTCCGTCTACGGCGTCGACCACGGCATCTGCCTGCACACGGAGAACAAGCTGCGGACCGTGTTGTGGGGGTGGGCCGGGACGGAGGTGCCGGGCGCCCTCGTCGTCGACATCGCCGAACTGATCTCCTCGCTCGAGGGCGACTTCGGTACGCGACTGGGTGAGCACATCACGTCCGGCGAGGTCGCCGCGCTGTACGAGCGTGCCGTGGACCTCCTCGCGGCACCGGTGATGCCCCGGCCGAACGGCCACCGGCCGATTCCGTGGCCCGCGTTCTGACGGAACCGTTCGGTGCCCGTGGGGGCGGCGGCTCCCTCCGAGGCGGAAATGCGGGTCCACTAGGCTCGCTCTCATGCAGTCTTGGTCCGAAACCGCTGTCCCGTCCGTTCCAGGCCAGGGGCCTCCGCTGCGGTTGTTCGACACCGCTGACCGGCAGGTACGTCCCGTCACTCCCGGACGCACGGCCACGATGTACGTGTGCGGTATCACCCCCTACGACGCCACCCACCTCGGTCACGCGGCCACGTACCTGACGTTCGATCTGGTGAACCGGATCTGGCGTGACGCCGGGCACGACGTGCACTACGTCCAGAACGTCACCGACGTCGACGACCCGCTGTTCGAGCGCGCCAACCGCGACGGCGAGGACTGGGTCGTCCTCGGCATGCGCGAGACCGCGCTGTTCCGCGAAGACATGGAAGCCCTCCGGGTGCTGCCCCCGCGCGACTACATCGGCGCGGTGGAGTCGATCGGCGAAGTGATCGAGATGGTCGAGAAGTTCGTCGCGTCCGGCGCCGCCTACGTCGTCGACGACCCCGAATTCCCCGACGTGTACTTCCGCGCCAATGCGACCGAGCAGTTCGGGTACGAGTCCGGCTACGACCGCGAGACGATGGACAAGTTCTTCGCCGAGCGCGGCGGCGACCCCGACCGCCCCGGCAAGGAAGATCCCCTCGACGCGCTGGTGTGGCGTGCGGTCCGCCCGGGGGAGCCGTCGTGGCCGTCGCCGTTCGGTCCCGGGCGCCCCGGCTGGCACATCGAGTGTTCGGCCATCGCCCTCAACCGCATCGGCTCGGGTTTCGACGTGCAAGGCGGCGGCAGCGACCTGATCTTCCCGCACCACGAGTACTCCGCGGCGCACGCCGAGTCGGCCACGGGCGACCGTCGCTTCGCCCGCCACTACGTGCACACCGGCATGATCGGTCTCGACGGCGAGAAGATGTCGAAGAGCCGCGGCAACCTCGTGTTCGTGTCGAAGCTGCGCGGCGAGGGTGTCGACCCGGCCGCCATCCGCCTCGGACTGCTGTCCGGGCACTACCGACAGGACCGCCCGTGGACCGAGCAGGTTCTCGCCGACGCCTACACCCGGCTGCAGCTGTGGAAGGACGCCGCCGCACTCGAGTCGGCGCAGTCGGCCACCGACACGATCGCCCGCCTGCGTCAGCATCTCGCGGACGATCTCGACACCCCGAAGGCGCTCGACGCCCTCGACGGCTGGGCCCGTCGCGCCCTCGACAACGGTGGCTCGGACACGAACGCGCCGGGCGAATTCGCCGCCGCCGTGGACGCCCTGCTCGGTGTGCGCCTCCGGCGCCCGTGAGTACTTGTTAACCACCGCCCGCGGTTAACAAGTACTCACGGGTCAGGCGAACTCGAGGGCACCCTCCGCGGGCGTCGGGACGCGCCTGCGGAGGGGCGAACCGAGCGCCTGCGCCAGGTCGGTGCCGTCGTGTTCGGCGAGTAGTTCGCCATCCGACCACACGAGCAGCGTGGCGCTGACGCTCTGCTCGGCTGTCGAGTGCGCCAGATCGTAGTGCGCGCACCCCGGCACGCCGCCGTACGTGATCCACAGGTCGAACCCGGTCATGAACAGGTCGAGGTCGAATTGCACGCTGAGGCCGAGCAGTTCGGCCCGGCCGTTGTCGTCGACGCCGGCGAACGCCTCGTCCAGCGCCAGCAGTCGCGGTGCATGGGGGTCGGCGGAATCGAGCATGACGTGCGCTGCGGCGAACAACGGCAGGTGCAGCGAGACGGACTGCTCGCCGCCGGAGAGTGCGCTGTGCCGGGCGACGGTCAGCCGGTCTTCGTTGCCGTTGCCGCTGATCAGGGTGAACGAGAACACCCGCCACCGCCGGTAGTCGAGGGCGGACGCCAGGATCTCCGGGTACGAACGCTCCGGGTGGGCTGCGCGGGCAGTCCTGATCTGATGGGCGAAGTGGGCGCGCATCGTGGCGAGCTCGTCCGGCCCCAGCGCCGAGGTGTCGCGCTCGAGCAGTTTGGAGATCGCCTTCGCGCTGTCGTCGAGGTTGTCGGCGAGCACCCAGTGGACCCCGATGGTGTTGCCGGACGACATCCGGCGCTCCCGCATCTCGGTGCCCATCCGGGCGATGAGTTCGCGGGCGTCGACGGTCCGTTCGTGGATCTGCTGTGCGAGACCCGTGAGCAGCGCGTCCTCCAGGATGCGACGCTCGGATTCGGTGAGCAGCAGTTCCTGATCGGAGCGAGCGGACGCGATGCGGGCGGCGAACTCGCCGATCGACGAGTAACCCTCGTCGTCCTGCACCTGCACCACGGTCACGCCGTCCGGGGCGTCCCACTGCAACCGGTAGTCCTGGCCGGCGGCCGCCAATTGTGCGTCGAAATCCTGCAGCGCGGTGGTGAGCGCGGTGCGCGTCGACTTGCGCGCCGAGTCGCTGACCCGCACCGATTCGGTGGCGCCGTCCAGTGCGCGGAACAGTGCGTCCACTTCGGGCGGCAGGATCGGGGTGTCGTCTTCGGCGTTCTGGATTCGATACACCAGCTGTTCGGCACTCATCCACGCCGCCGAGCTCGCCGGCCAGGTGTGGCCGCCGTCGACGCCGAGGAGTTCGAGTAGGTCGCGCCGGGCGTACGGCGCGAGGCGGGCGGCGTCGGCGTGCGTTTCGGTGAGCGCCAGCCGGAGCGTCTGGACGGCGGTGTTGTACGCGCCCTCGGCTTTACCGATGGCCTCACCCGCGTCCTTGTCGGCCTTGCGGGCGTCGCGCTGCTCCTTCTTGCATGCCTCGATCCGCGCGTGCGCCTCCTCGAGTTGCCGGTCCAACTGCTCGGCCCCCGCTCCCAGCGTGTCGCGCAGCGTCTCGAGGCGTTGGACCTGTTGCGCGAGAACCTCTTCGGCGATGGCAGCTTCTTCCGCGAACTCCTCCGCGCTGCCGCGCGCCTCGTGCAGTCGGTCCTCGGACTCGCGGGTGTGCTCCACCTCCTTGGCGTGTTCGCGCCTGCACCGCTGCACCATCTCGCCCTGCTTCTCGAAATGCCGGACGGCCGCGGCGAGCGAGTCGATCTCGCGGGCGACGTGGGGAGTCCGGTGCGTGGACGCAGTGGCCCGGAGCTGCTTCTCCTTCGCGGACAGGTCGGCAATGGCCTGGTCGAGTTCGCGACCGACCGCTGTCGCCGTGTCGGAGCGGCTGCGGAGTGCGCCTGCGGATTCAGTGACCTTCTTCAGCGCCGTGAGGATCGATCCGGTGCGGGGCAGGGCCTGCGCCGCCGCGGTGGTCCGCGACAGCAGCGCCGCTGCCGCATCCGCGGCCGCCCGGGTCTCGTCGAGGGTCGCCCGCGTTTCCTCGAGGATCCTGTCGAGTTCGGCGATACGGGTGGCGCGCCTGCGGGCCCGTGCGGTGGTTCCGATGTACTCGGCGTCCGATTTCGTGTGGCGTCCGCGCTGGATTCCCTGCCGGTACGCACCGTCTTCGGCGACACCGACCGGACCTTCGGACAGGTCGAGGGATTCGAGGGCGATGGACTCGAGGATCCCGCGCACGCGATCGTCGGGAACGCCCGTGTCCTGTTCGACCTCGAGAACGTCGGCGAGGGTCGTGCCGGTGGGCCGATCCCCGGCCGGAAGGGCCACGAGGAACTGTTCGGATTCGACGTCGGGGAGTGCGTCGTCGACGGGCACCCAGCCGTCGAGGAGATTCGCGGCCTGCAGTGCGGCTTCGATTCCTGCCGCCGCGGCGACGTCGACACCGTCGGCGAAGCGGACGAGGCGCCACAGCGGTGCACCGGTCAGCCGGGACCGGGCGTCCTGCCGGGCGGTCGAGAGCGGCGGGGCGTCGTCGTGCTCGGATTCGATGGCCGCGCGGGCGGATTCGTGTTCGGCGATCGCCTCCTCGGCGGCGGTGGCGTCGCGGTCGCACTGCTGACGACGCAGCCGGAGCGCGTCGACGGTGTCCGTCGTCTGTTCGGTCAGCGTCTCCGACAGGGTGGCGGCGTCGTCGTCGCCGATCCGGCCGAGGGCGGTGTCCAGGGCCTCGAACAGTGAAGCGGGCGTGTCGATCTCGGCGTAGAGGGACGACTGTTCCGTCCACCAGGACCGGAGTTCGCCGGCGCAGCGGCTGCGGGCCGACTCGACCGCGGTCTCGGCCTCGAGTACGGCCACCGTCGCGGTGTCGAGTTGCTCTTGGCCGCGGCGTGCCGCCTCGTCGGCGCGGGTCCGCTCGGTGGCGGCCCTCTCGACGGTGGCGAGCGCGGCCCGGACCGCGCGGATGTCGCCGTCGCGTTCTTCGGTGTGCCCGCGCAGCGCCGCGGTCAGCTGGTCGGTGCGCGCGTTCTCGGGGAGTGCGGTCCAGGTGATTCCCGCGTCCTCGGCGGCGAGGTGAAGTTCGTCTTCGGCGTGGGTGAGCGCCTCGACGGCGCGTGCGACGGCGTCACCGGCCTTGGCGTGTTCCTCGGCTCGCTGTTCGAGGGTCGCCTTGGCCTTGCGCGCCTTCTCGGCCTGCAGTTCGGTCGACTTCTCGAGCGTCGAGACGGCCTGCGCGAGGTCGTCGAGTTGTGTCCGTCCCTCGTATGCCGTCGACCGCTTCAGCGCGTCCAGGGTGGCATTTGCCTGGTCGAGTGCGCGTTCGGCGGCGGTGAAGCGTTCTTCGGCGGCCGCTCGACTCTCCTGGCTGCGGGCCCGGTCCGCTGCCGCCCCATGGAGGGCGGCGATACCGGATCGGACGGCCTCCAGGCGGGTAGCGAGGTGGTCGACGTCCGTACGTGCCTGCTGGCGAAGGTATTTCGCGTACACGCCGACGAAGCTCTGTGCCGCCTGGTCCGCCGCGGCCAGCCCCTCGAGCGCCCGGCCGACCTCCTCCATGTCGCTGAACGAACGGGCAGCCTCGAGGACCAGTTGCTCGTCGAGCGGTCGCAGACCGTCGGTGAGTGCCTGCGACAGTCCCTTGGGGTCGAGGTTCTTCGCGAGCTGAGGTCGCCGGAGCGTGAGGATGAGGTTGATCAGCTGGTCGTAGCGCTGGACGCCGAGCCCGAACATCCGGGCGTCGATCGCGGCGCGGTAGTCGAGCGGCCGGTCGGTGATGGAGTCGGTGCCGATCTGTTCGCCCAGTTGCTTCTTCGTGAGCGGACGGTCGTCGCTGCCGAGCAGGGAGAAGTCGACGCCGACGCGTCCGTCGGCGACGAAGTACCAGCGCGTGACCTTGTCGTTGGTGCGGGTGGCGCGCATGCCGATGCCCACGGTGACGGCCTCGGGGTCGTCCTTCGCGCCGCGGCAGAACTCCATCCAGACGTACGAGTACGCGCTGTCCTGCCCGCGGTACAGGAGGTTCGACTTCATGGTGCGTTCCTCGCCGGCGAACGGATTGAGCCGCCGGGGTTCGATCCGGCCGTCGAGGACGAACGGGAACAGCACTTCGAGGGCCTTCGTCTTGCCGGATCCGTTGGGACCGCGGAGAACGAGGCGACCGTCGGCGAAGGAGAACTCCTGATCGCGGTAGTCCCAGAGGTTGATGATCCCGGCGCGGGTGGGCCGGAAACGCGCACTCGTCATGCTGTGACTTCCTCGCTGTCGTTCGCTGAGCTCTGGAACAGGTCGATCTCGGGTGTGCGGTCGCGGATCGTGACCACCACACCCCGGTAGCGGGCGAGTGCCGGGAGTGCGAGCACACCACCCGGCACGGCCGCGGTGAGGCGTAGCCGCTCGAGCAGCGCCAGCGCCGCGCGTCCCAGACCGTCCGGGTCCGCCTGCCACCCGGCGGCGAACGTGCGCCCGAACCGTTCGGTCAGTGTCCGGACGGTGCCGGCGATCCACGCGTCCTCGATGACCGGGAACAGCCGGTCCGCGGGGGCGGGGTCCGCGGGTTCGAATCCGTCGTGGCCGGCGAGGCTGTCGAAGATCCCGGACTGCGGAATGGCGCTGTCGACCTGTTCGATCAGGTCGTCGAATCGGTCCCGCGGCAGCGGCATCCGGGCCGTCTCCGGGGCATCCGGATCCAGTACGCGATCGGCGATCTCGCCGGCGAGCAGGAGCGCGACCTGCGCGACCGTTCCCGTACCGGGGAACCGGACGTCGGACAGACGTCCGGAGGAGTCGATCATCGCGACACCCTCCTCACGCCGCTCCGCGACCAGTCCGGTGAGCAACTCGACATCGGCTGCGGTGCGGGGGAGTGCGAGTTGCATCAGCTCGTCATCGTCGAGGTCGGCGGCGTAGACCACGGGCCGTTCGACGAGAGCACGCCGGACCCGCCGCGCGGTCTCCTTCACATCGACCGGCCGGGCGGTCCCGAACTCGGAGGTGTCGTCCTCGGTCACCGCGTCCGCACCGGCGAGCAGTCCGCGGATGGACCGGAGGTGCTGCAGTGCGCGCGGCGGCCGGAACAGGGCGATGACGACGGACCTGTCGATGTCGTAGAGCGCCTCTCCCGCATCGGGATTGGCGGCCCAGCCGCCCGCGTCGCCGTCGGCGAGGGCGATCGCGCCGCGGGCGGCGAGCCAGCCGACGGCGTCGACGAACGCATCCCGGTCGGACGCGCGTTCCGTGGACAGGTCCACACCGTCGACCTGTGCGGCGTCGGCGGCCACGTGATCGGCGAGCTCGGACAGGGTGATCTGGTTTCCGGCGCGGCCGAGGGCGGCCAGCGCCAACGCGAGGTAGGCGTAGCGGTACCGGTCGAACGTGCGGTCGGTGGCCGTCTTGGCCGGGGTCCCGGCGTCGAGTCGGTCGCTCACCGTGAACAGCCGGGCGGTCGTCTCCGTGACTTCGAGTCGGTACCCGAAGAGCGTCATCAGATCGTCGCGTAATTCGGTGGCCCACCGGCGGAGCAGGGGGAGTGCGATGCGATCCGGATAGGTCTGTGTCACCAGGTGATTCGACAGAATGACGCGGGCGGCGCGCTGATACGAGTCGAGGGCGAGCGGCGAGATCTCCCGTGCCTTCACCGAACGCTCACCTGCAGTCCGTCGAGGTGCAGGCGTCCTCGGGCGGTGCGCACCACCGTCGATTCACTGTGTGGGCTGAGGGTGAGCTTCACACCGTTCTCCGATCCTGTGCTGCTCTTCACACGGCCGCTGACCGGAACCCGCGCCGTCAGCGCGGCGTTGAGCAGACTCAGCAGCACGTCGGTTTCGGCCTCGTCGAGTTCCCGCTCGTAGACCCCGCCCCGGGCCAGCGACTGGGCGGCGGCGGCGCGAAGTCGTTGTGCGGTCAGCTGTTCCTCCCGCAGGCGGCGCACGCTGCCCTCGTTGCGCTGCACCCGTGCGGGCAGGCCGGGCGACGGGGGACGTCCCGTCTCGGCCAGCGTGCGGGAGATCTCGACGGGCTGGGCCTCCCACCACGACCGCGTGTCGGGAATGATGTCGGCGTCCGGATGCACCATCGACAGGTGGCGCGGACGCCCGAGGTCGAACACGGCCTGGAACAGCGCATGCGCGGCGTCCTCGGTCGGAGTCGCGGCGAACCAGCCTGCGAGGTGGCGTAATTGGCTCTCCCTGCTGACACCGCCCTTGCGGGTCTCGGTGACGCGGCGCAGCAGCGACAGGACGGCGGCGATGGCACTCATCGTGCCCTCGCGGAGGCGTTCCGACTCGCTGAGACCGGCCTCGCTCCCGACGAACCAATGCGTCAATCCCGCCCATCGCGCGCGCCAATCGGCTTCGCGCTCTTCGATGCCGAGGAACACCCGCTCGTCGCTGGCGGCGGCCCGCGCCACCATCGTCTCGACGCCGGTGTCTTCCACGAGCGCGATGGCCGCCGCGAGTTTCGGTGCAAAGCGTGAGAGGTCGGAGCTGAACTCGCGCATGTGCGTGAGGAGAGCGTCCTTGTGGGACATGAACGTCTCGGGCGTGATCTCCGTGGTGCGGACGAGGTCGCCGAGGGTCAGGTAGAACTGGGCGGCGTGTCCGGCCATGTCCGACAGCGTCGCGTCGAGACGGTTGAGTTTCCGGTACACGAGGTCGTTGTCGGCCGCACGATTCGCGGCGGCCAGGTCGTTCATGTCGGCGAGGAGGTCGGGCAGCGCCAGGCGGGACAGCGACGCGTCGTCGAGCCGGGCCGCCAGAGCGTCCTCGACGGCTCGGAACACCTGGTAGCCGGCCTGGCTGAACTGATAGACGAAGTGCCGGTTCCGGTATTCGGCCAGCGTGGCGGCGCGGGTTCCGTCGTAGCTGCGTTCGAGCACTTCCCAGACGTGCAGTTGCTCGAGCAGGGGAGTGACGTCGCCGGCGCCGAGTTGTCCGGACGGATCGTCGCAGGCGAGACCGTCCAGAATGCGGGCGACGTCGCCGGCGTGGAGCAGGACGACGTAGTTGGCGCGGGCGTGGTCGAAGGCCCGCAGCACCCACAGGTACTCCGCGCGCTTCTCCGCCGTGGTGAAGGCGAACAGTTTCAACCGGTCGTCTCGGAGTGGGGGAGCAACCGCCGAACGCGCTGCGCGCAGCCCCGAGGGGGACCGACCGGGATCGCTGCCTGATTCACTCACCGTGACAGGTTATGCGGTCGCCCAGCCGTCGAGCGAACGCCGTGCCGACGCGCACCACCAACGCTGGAATCTGAATCGGAACCTGACGGAACGCTGTAATTTACCGAATTCAGGTGCTCGGTCGCGTATGATCCACCCTCTGTCACCGATGTTCCATCCTCACGATCAACCCGCCTCACCCCGCCGCTGCACCGATGACGGGAGGCAGGCATTCAGAGGACGAACAGCACGAAGACGATCGCCACCAGCACGAGAGCCAGCCCGACTGCCGCGGCGACGAGCCAGGACGCCCGGGACGTCGGGTCGGAAGTGGATTCGTCGCCGGACTGCGCGACTGCGCGAGGTTCCGGTGGTGTCGCGACCGCCGTTCCGCCCGACGCCCGGGCAGGGGAGGCGCCCACCGCCGCGGCCGACGCGGGGTTGGGCGTGCGCGTCGCCGGCCGGCTCGCGGTTGTCGAGGTCGAGGGCACCGGCTCGCCGACCACGGCGTCGATCACCTCGGTGACGTCGTACGACGGCGGCAGGCCGATCGGGGTGACCCTGTGAGTGGTCGGGTTGAATCCGGCGGCGCGGATGGCGGCACCGAGCGCTGCGGTCTGCTCGGGACCCGGGCCGACGACACATCGCACACCGAACTTCTCACCGACGGTGTTCGCGAACCCGTGAATGGCCGCGGAGTCCCGCGCGATCAGGCCGTCGCCCGTGATGACCACGGCATCGAGGTTGCTGGGCAGCCAGCCGAACGCCCCGAGCGCGGTGGCGATCTGGGCCGTGGGAGAACCCCCCGAGGAGAAACGAAACGCCTTGCCTGCCTCGACGCCCGAGCGGATCAGCGCGACGGTCGCGCCGGTGTCGTCGACGTGATAGATGCCGACCAGCTGCCCGGGACGCTCCGCGATCTCGGATTCGAACCAGGCTGCGGCGGCTTCGGCGTCCGAGACGAGGGACAGGTAGGACATGTCGGCGTAGTCCAGGGCGTCGCGGAGCGCCGCGACGGCGGCCGAGTCCCAGCGGGTGGGGTAGGCGGCCATGATGTCGGGGGCGCCGCCGGTCCGGCCGCCGTGGTCGGGGAGAGGTTCGCACTCCCGGAGCAGGCACCGCATCGCGCCCGCGACCAGGTCTTCGGCGCGGTACCGCGATCCGTCACCGACCGCGACACCGGCCGGGTCGCCGACGCGGGGAAGGAACCCCGACACGGTGTGGGTGTCGCCGATCGTGTGTGGCGCCGACCCGCCGAGAATTGCGGTGCCGTCCGGGCACATGTGCAGGACGGTGTCCCGGACGATGACGACCGGATCCGGGGATCCTGGATCGTTCGACGCCACCACCGCGGTGGACACGACACTGCCGATCCTGAGCCCGACTCCCATGGACATGCAAGTACCCCTATTCGTTTTGCGAACGGATCGCGACTTCCGTCAGGCCCGTTCCGACTCACTCGGTGAGGCCACAAGATGTACATCCTGCTACCCGAGCACGCTTGTGCGCGCCATCACGCGCGGCGTGGCGTGGTCGTGTTGCGCACACTCGGGCATTTTCGCCCGCGGCGAGTGATCGGTCAGGTAACCGTCGGTGCGCCGAGGGCTGTTCTCCACTCGGTCACGTTCTCGGTCATCCAATCGAGGAGGTGCTCCGCCTCCTGCGGATGACGACCGGTGCCGGCGAGAAGATCCGCGAAGGCCTGGGCCGGGGCGACCAGACGAACGTTGTCGCGGAACAGGGTGCGCTCGAAGACCGCAGCCGATCGGGGAGTGGCGACGAGGACGTTGGCGCCCTGATCGACGGGGCGTAGCTCGAGTGCGCCGGCCAGCGCCTCGCCGTGGTCGGCGTAGATCTGGACCTGATGCGCCGGCGCGTATTCGACGAACGCCGCCGCGGCGAGTGACCCGGTCACCGCGTAGAGGTGGCCGGAGACCTTCCCGAGTTTCGCGACGAACGACTGCACTCCCTCGGGTGCGAAGTAGCCGACCGTGGGGCAGTCCTTGAAACTGGAGTCACTGCTCCAGGCGCGCAGCATCTGCTGCCACCGGACGCTGGTGATGGGGCCACGGGGGAGACGTTCGAGCAGATCGCGTTCCTCCAGGGTTTCCACCACCCGATAGGTCGCGCCGGTGGACGCGCCGGACAGTCGGACGAGTTCGGGGACCGTCAGCTGACCCGAATGATCGGCGAGGGCGCGCACGACCCGGGCGGCAGGATCGCCGGTCAGCTGGGCGGCCGGACGGCCGGGGCCACGCCACGGGTCGGCGTCGGCGCCCCGGTCGCGCACCCAGATCGCAGGCCGGTCCGCCGCCAGGGAGGTGTTGCCCGTCGCATCGGCGTAGGAGAGACCCCTGGCGTCGAGTTGACGGCGAACCGGCTCGGAAAGGTAACGGGCGCAGACGAATCCGCGATCGGATCCGGACAACCCGTCGGCGAACCGGGCGGCGTCGCCCGCGAGCACCCCCCGGGCGGGGATGACGGAGAAGGACGCCACCTCGCCGTTGGGTGCGCCGACCAGCAATCGTTCCGGCGCGTCGGCGAGGGAGCGGGACTTTCCGGACGTCAACGTCCAGCCGTGGGGGAGTGCGGCCTGGAGGGTGGCGATCGCCCGGCGGTAGAGATCGATGTCGCGTTCCGGCTTGGGAAACGGCACCTTCGGCTCGCTGCCTGCGAATTCGGCGTTCTCCTGATTCGGCACGTCGTCAGTCTACTAAATCGGTCCGAGACGGAACCGGAAAATACACCGAATGATCGTGGTCGGTTCCGAGCCTCGCCGAGTGGTCGGATCCCGCCACAACTCACCACTTCCACGTGGACCGGCTCCCACGGGCACAGACGGCGTGAGGGAGTTCCACTCCGTCCGTCGGGTTCAGGGGCGTCGGGCAATCCATACGGTCCGGCTGCCCCGCACCGTCAGATCCCCGCGGTGCAGGACGCTGTCGGGGTCGTCGTCCGCGAGAAGGTGATCGAGAGTGTCGCGGTCGTCGGCGGCAAGCTGTCCGTCGAGCGCGGAGCGAATGCGGCGCAGGAAGTTCTGTGCATAGCGTCCGGTGGTGGGTGGGGCCGGGGTTGCCTCGCTGGTGAAACTGCGCTCCTCGACGTCCACGAAACCGGCCCGTTCCACATGGGACCGCCAGTTCGGGTGCGCGTTCCAGTCCAACCGCGCCAAGGCCTCGTGGCAGCGCGACTCCAGGCCAGGGCGGCCCAGGTCGAGGTCGTCCGGCAGAAGGCGCGGCAGCGCGTCCATCTCGACGACCACCAGCACGCCGCCGGTATTCAGCGCACCGTACATGTCCTGGAGCACCCGGTCGGGGTCGGCGACCTCGTGCAACGAGGAGGCTGCCCACACGACGTCCGCCGCGTCGACTGCGGGCCAGGCGACATCCAGATCGGCGTGCACGACGCTCAACCGCCCGGCCAGTCCCTGCCCGTGCGCGGCCGTGCGCAGGCACGTGAGCATCACCTCCGACCTGTCGATCGCGATCACCTCCGCCGTGGGGAATTGCCGAGCCAGGGTCAGGCTGCCGACGCCCGTGCCTGCCCCCACGTCGACGACGCGGCGCGGGGTCTCTCGGGTGCGCTGTCCGACCCATTCGGCCACGGAATCCAGGTAGGACCCGAACACCTCGGCGTCCAGGTCCAGTAGATCCGCGAGCGCCGCCTCGTGCTCGGGAGTGTGCCCGCTGTGGTGATGGGAATGCTGTGTCATGGCTCCAGGTTAGCCACATCCTGCGTTGCACGCATACACTCTTGCCTATGACGCAAGAAGTCGGGTTGGACAGCGTGATCCGTCAACGCATCAGGGGGCTTCGGCTGGCCCGCGGCTGGTCACTGGACGTGCTCGCTGCGCGCTGCTTTCTCAGTCCGTCCACGCTGAGCCGCATCGAGACCGGCCACCGCAGGATCGCCCTCGACCAACTGGTCCCGATCGCGCGGGCCCTCGGCACCACGCTCGATCAGCTCGTCGAGTCCGTCGAGGACGAGGACGTGGTGATCCGGCCGCAACCCGAACACACGCGAGGCCTGACGATCTGGCTGCTTTCCCGCGAACGCGCGCTCCACGGCGCGACCGTGGCGAAGATGCGCATCACCCCCGATCGGCCCGCCGGCCCGGAGCATGTGAGTGTGCACCCCGGCCACGAGTGGTTCACGGTGTTATCGGGGACGGCCCGCCTGCAGCTCGGTGAGCGAACCATACTTATCGAAGCCGGTGCCGCAGCGGAGTTCTCGACCATGGTGCCGCACTCCATCGGCGCCCACGACGGTCCCGTCGAGATCCTCACGATCTTCGACCACGACGGGGAGCGTGCCCACCTGCACGCCGATCACAACGAGTAGAAAGGACGGACATGTCGTCTTCCGACACAACGGGTCAGACAGAGTTTCCGGCGAGCATGGGGAAGGTCTCCCGTCGTGAGCTCGCGTCCCACGGCTATACGCGTTTCGATCAACTGACGACGGTCACCGCCAAGGAACTGTTGAATATCCACGGCGTCGGACCGAAGGCGATCCGAATCCTCGAGGAGGAACTCGCGGAGCGGGGGCTCGGCTTCGCGAAGTGAACCGAGTCCGGCCGCGCTACAGCAGGCCGTGCGTGCGCTGATAGGTAGCCGGTGGTGTCCCGACCACGTGAGTGAAGACCCGGGTCAGGTGAGCCTGGTCGCTGAACCCCAGTTCGTAGGCGAGCGCCGACCAGTCGATCCTCTCGCCCGAGTGGGCGGCGCCGGCCGCGTCGAGGATGCGGAATCGCTGGATCACCCACTTCGGGCCGATGCCGACGTACTCGGTGAACAGCCGTTGCAGGGTGCGCAGGCTGCAGCCGGCGTGTGCGGCGAGCTGGTCTGCCCGGACGATGTCGCGGTTGCACTGGGCGTCGCCCACCAGGGCTGTGATCTCCCGTCCCGTCGGATCCGGAACGGGATCGGTGCGGAGAAGGTATTGCTCGAAGGTGTCGATCATCTCCGCGCTGTCCGTGCCGGCGAGGATCCGCTCCGCGACCGGGCGATCGTCACCGGCGAGCAGATGCCGTCCGGGCTGGACGGTTCCCGAGATCGCGCCGACGCTGCCCTTCAGCAGAGGCCGGAACCCTCCGGCGTGGAAGGCGGCTCCCAGCACGTGGCCGTTCCCGGTCAGTGTTCGGTAGAACGGCGACCGGGAGATCCCGTGCACCAGCAACTGTCCGTCCTCGGCAGCGACATGAACGCGGGGCTGGGGCACCACCTGCTGTCGATGAGGCTTCGGCACCGACCACCTCACCAGCCAGTGGTAGTCGACGAACTCGGCCAAAGCCTCTCGGGGAGCGACCCGTTCGACCTCGAACCCCGGTGTGGCGGCCGTCGGGCGGACGATCGCCTCGGGGTGTCCTGGCACAGTCGACATTCGCTCATCCTAGTGTCGCGAATGTTCAAGAACGCCACGCTGCCTCGTACCTAGAGTCACGTGTCATGAGCTACTCACACACTGTACGAGGCAAGTTCTCCATCGCCGCGTGGTCGGAATCGGTAATCGTCGACATCGACGGCGAAGGCACGACCGCCGGCGACACCTACTACCCCACTCGCGGTGCCAACCGAGCGACCGTCGCGTACTCGTACTCCGGGGACATCGAGGGAACGAGCACAGTGGTCTACCTGATCGCGTACAAGGCCGATGCCGCGCCGGTGCTCGGCCTCGAGCGTTTCGAGGGCTCGATCGGCGGGCACGACGGGACGTGCGTGTTCCAGCACATCGGCAGCCAGGACCAGGGTTCGGTGTCGGCCCGGATCGAGGTGGTGCCGGGTATGGGCACCGGCGGTCTGATCGACCTACGCGGCAGCGCGGACCTGTCCATCGCAGGACCCGGCGACAGCGGCTACGAATTCGTTCTGTCGTACGACGTCGGCTGATATTTCGACGTCGCTCATGTCGTCGTGGGTGCGGCGAGGGGCTCGAGGCCACACGCCGTCGCGAAGCCCTGTGATTCGATGCCGAGCGCGGTGTTGGTGCGTGTCATGAGATTCGCCAGCGCGACGAACGCGGTCAGTTCCACCAGCGCGGCCGGGCCGAGCGCCTCGAGCAGCCTGGCCGACATTTCGTCGGTGACCGTCGGCGGGGTCTGGGTCATCGCTTCGGCGTACTCGAGCACATCCCGCTCCAGCGGGGTGAACACGTCCGACTGGCGCCAGCGGGGCACCTCGCGTGCTTTGGTCAGATCGAGCCCCTCGTTGTGGGCGTGGAAGTAGCCGAAGTCCAGGCAGAAGCTGCATCCGACCAGGCAGGCCACCGCCATGTGGGCGAACGACTTCAGGTTCTCGTCACACTGATCCCACTTCCGTGCCTGGCGGCCGACGCTGAAGCTGAAGTTCAGCACCTTCCGGTTGTGCCACGCGACCTCGACCGGTTCGGCTACCTCGCCGAGCATCTTGCGGGACATCCGCTTGACGATCGCGCCGTAGATGCCGGTCAGCTCGGCCTTCGGGATCCGGGTACTGCTGGCCATGATTCCTCCTCCGGTTGTCGTGCTCTCGACATGAGACACCGGCCACCGGCCGAATGTGACACCCGAACCGGATGTGATTGCAGGAACCGTCGCAACCGGTCAGCCCGGTGCGAGTGCCCGGTCGGCCAGCGCGGCGACGACGGGCGAGAGTGCCTGAGCGTGTTCGAGGGTCAGGTGGTTGTCGTCGCGGTACACGAGGTCGTTGCCGACGATGACGGGACAGCGCTCGGTGGTGCAGAACAGGGAGGTGAGGTCGGCGTACCGCCCGCCGCCTACGGCGGTGGCCGTGGCCTCGGCCGCGACGCCGGCGTCGTTCACCGCGACCGGCCGTGGCGGTGAGCAGGCGGTCGCGTCGTCCAGGTGGGCGGACAGACATGTCGGCACCGTCGACTGCGGATCCGGGATCGGTCCGAGGACGAGGACGGCCGCGCCCGTGGCCCGGAGTTCGGTGACCAGCCGGGTCAGGCTGTCGAGCCAGGCCTGGCCGTACACGGTGAAACCGAAATCGGCGCCGTAGCGCCGGGACATGCTCAGCACGACCAACCGGGGCCGTTCGGTCCGCAAACGGTCGACGATCTCGCCGCGCCACTGCTCGCACTCGGTGTATTCCCGCCCGAGGTAGGGGCTGGTGAGTGGGAGGTCGAGAAGCGGGCAGGTGACCTTGCCCATCGTCTCGAGCCGCCACTGTTTCTGCTCGGCGGCCGATTCGAATGCCGGGGCCCACATCGCGGCATGCGAATCTCCGACCAGCGCCACCGTCGTCGGAGACGCCACGGCCCCCGACGCGCACTCGTCCTGACCCACTTCGAGCCACGACCGCACGCAGCCGTTGACGAACACCTCCGGCTTGTCTGCCGGCGCGTCGGCGAGCGGCGGTGACAGATTCGACGGGACCGATTGCAGCCCTGCTGATTCCGCGACCGCCGCCTGCACCTGTGCGGTCATGTCGTTGACCGCGGCGTCCCGCGGATCGACTGCGGGAGGCGCCGATCCGGCCGGCGCAGAGACGGTGAGGGCCGCGGCCGCGGCTCCGTGTCCGACCGGAACCGGCCGCGCCACCAGCAGCACCAGTGCCGCACAGACAGCGATGACGGTGACGGCACCGCCGAGCACGAGGCTGCGCGAGGCCGAGCGACGCAGCGGGGCAGCGAAGCGCACGGGATTCTCGACCAGGACCAGTGTCAGGCCGGCCAGACCCGCGGACACCATGACCATCGCCAGACGGTCGGTCAGGTCGAGCGAGCGGCCGAGCACGATCGGCGCGAGCAGCAAGACCGGCCAGTGCCACAGGTACCAGGAATAGGACACCCGCCCGACCGCCCGCATCGGCCGCAGTGACAGGCTCCGCCCGACACCCAGCCGGGGCGCCGAACACCCCGCCCCGATCACCAGCACCGTGCCGACGACCGGCACCAGCGCGGCGGTTCCGGGGTAGGGCGTCGTCTCACCGAGTCGGAAACAGGCGACGACGATCAGCGCGAAACCCGTCCACCCGGCCGCGGCGGCGACCACCGACGGCAGCCGCTGCCAGTGCCGAACCGACAGGGCGACCAACCCGCCTGCGGCCAGTTCCCAGCCGCGGGCGGGCAATGAGAAGAACGCCCACGGCGGCAGGGTCCGGGTCCAGTCGAGTGAGACCGCAAACGACACTGCGGCGACCACGGCGAGCACGATCAGATACGGGGTCGTCGACGGTGTTTCGTCCGCGTCGAGGCGCCGTGACCTGCGCCGGACGAGCCAGGCGACCCCGATGATCAGCGCCGGCCACAGCAGGTAGAACTGCTCTTCCACGCCGAGCGACCAGTAGTGCTGGAACGGTGACGGGGGCGCGTCGGCGGCCAGATAGTCGGTGCCGTGCAGGGCGAACCGGTAGTTACCGACGTACAGCGCACTGGCGATCCCGTCACCGAGGACCGCGCGGGCCTGCAGAGGGGGCAGGAGCAGGGCCGAGCCGATCGCAGTGGCCACCAGCACGATGCACCCGGCGGGCAGCAGCCTGCGGGCCCGCGCACCGTAGAACTCGGCCAGCCCGACGTGGCCGGTGGTCGCGACGTTCCGCCACAGCAGGCCGGTGATGAGAAACCCCGAGACGACGAAGAAGATGTCGACACCGACGAACCCTCCGTCGATGCCGGGCACGCCCGCGTGAAAGAGGACCACGGCCAGCACGGCGACGGCGCGTAGACCCTCGATGTCCGCGCGGAACCTCGTCTCGGCCGGCTGGACACCGGCCGGAGGGCGGTTACCGGATCGGCGTCGCCGTTCCGGACTCGCGACGGTATTCACTCGACCAGCGATCTGTCCATGCGACGTGCCCCTTCAGCTGCAGCATTGAGCTCATGATGACAGCGGTGCCGAGACTTTCCCGAAAGGCACGCCGTATCAGGACACAGCGCCGGTGAGCGGCCTCTCACACGTGCACGACGACCGACCCTTCGCGAACCGACGCGGAGTAGGTGCGGACCGAGCCCACACCCTCGGATGCGCAGGCGCCCGTGTCGAAGGCGAACGCGTACTGGTGGAGCGGGCACATCACGCCGGTGGCGTCGATCTGTCCGTCGGCGAGGGGCCCGCCCTTGTGCGGGCACACCGCATCCATCGCCCGAACGGTGCCGTCCGACAACAGGAATACGGCGACCTGACGGTTCTGCACGACGTACGTCCGGCCTTCGCCCGGCGTCAGGTCGCTGACCGGCCCCACCGCGACCTCGGAAGGCCCCTCGATCAGGGCGGTCATCGGACCGGCACCTGGGGAAGCGGCAGCAGCGGGAGCGACGGAGCGAACTGTGCGGGCGATTTCGGCGCGCTGCGCTCCTTCCAGGGATCCCGGTAGCCGTCCACCGCCGTCTGGATCCGCTCGTCCAATCCCGTCACGATGTCCTCCTCGTCTCGGACCAGTAGCGCCTGAAGATGTTCGAGTCCCACCCGCGGCACGAAGTCGTACGTGCGTTCGAGCCATTTCGCGTTCTCGCGGTAGTACTGGATGAAGCGGCCGCCGAGTTCCACTACGGCTTCCGGTGATTCGACCGTGGCCAGCAGATCGCCCTTGCGGATGTGCGCTCCGGCGGCGCCGCCGACGTAGATTTCCCATCGGCCGTCGCCGACCGCGACCACACCGAAGTCCTTGCACAGGGCCTCCGAGCAGTTACGTGGGCATCCGGCGACCGCGAGTTTCAGTTTCGCGGGCGTTTCCAGGCCCTGGAACCGCTCCTCGAGCGCGATGCCGAGGCTGGTCGAATCGCCGAGACCGTAGCGGCAGAAATCGGTTCCGACGCACGTCTTCACCGTGCGCATGCTCTTGCCGTAGGCGAACCCGGACGGCATGTCGAGGTCACCCCACACCTTGGGAAGGTCTTCCTTCTTGATGCCGAGCAGGTCGATGCGCTGCCCGCCGGTGACCTTCACGAGCGGCACGCCGTACTTGTCGGCCACGTCGGCGATCTTGCGGAGTTGCTCGGGCGTGGTGACGCCGCCCTTCATCTGCGGGACCACCGAGAACGTGCCGTCGCGCTGGATGTTGGCGTGGACGCGGTCGTTGATGAACAGCGCGCCGCGCTCGTCCACCCAGTCGGGCCCCCAGATGGTGCGGAGCAGCGAGGCCAGGGGCATCTTCGCGGACGCGTCCTCCTTTGCGTCCGCGGCGAGCTCGGCGAACACCTGGGACACGGCGCGGAGATCGCGTTCCCGGATGGTCGCGATGAGTTCGGGCTTCGTCATCGGGATGCAGGGCACGTACCAGTCTGCGGAGGGGTCGGCCTCGAGTTCGCCGCCCGCGGCGCAGGCCACGATGTCGGCGACGAGTCCCTTGCACGAGCCGCAGCCCTTGCCGGCCCGGGTCTGGGCGCAGACGTCGGTGAGGGTCTTGGCGCCGGAATGGACGCACGCCACCAGATCGCCCTTGCTCACGCCGTTGCAGTTGCACACCTGCAGGTCGTCGGGGAGATCGGCGACACTCGTCGCGGCGCTCGGGGCTCCGACGTCGAAGAGCATGCTGATCCGCTCCTCGGGCAGCGGCACCTTGCCGTCGAACGCCTGCGTGAGGAAACCGGCCTTGCTGATGTCGCCCATCAGGGTGGCGCCGATCAGCTTGCCGTCGCGGACGACGAGGCTCTTGTACGTGCCGCTGCGCGGTTCGTAGTACTGGACGAACTCGTCGTCCGCCGTCTCCGGTCCCTTGACGCCCATCGCGGCCACGTCGACGCCGGCGACCTTCAGTTTTGTGGTGGTGCGCGAACCGACATACGCCGCTTCGGGATTGGAGCCGGTGAGGACTTCGGCGAGGATGACCGACTGTTCCCACACCGGGGCGACGAGGCCGTAGGTCTCCCCACGGTGCTGTGCGCACTCGCCGACGGCGTACACGGAACCCTCGTCCTCGCAGCGCATCTGGTCGTCCACCACCACACCGCGTTCGACCACCAGCCCGGCGGCCCGTGCGAGTTCGGTGTTGGGCCGGATTCCGGCGGTGACGACGACCATGTCGGCGTCCAGGGTGGAGCCGTCGACGAACGACACCCCGGTCACCAGGCCCGCTTCGTCGCGCAGCACGGCGGTGGTCCGCATCGAGGTGTGGACGCCGACGCCGAGTTTCTCGATCTCGGCGCGCAGGACGCTGCCGCCGCGTTCGTCGAGCTGCTGGTTCATCAGGTGCCCGGGGGAGTGGACGACGTCGACGGTGAGGCCCTGTGTGCGCAGCCCGTACGCCGCCTCCAGACCGAGCAGGCCGCCGCCGATCACCACCGCGGACACGTCGTCGCGGGCCTGCGCCATCTGCAGCATGCCGTTGGTGTCGGCGATGTTCCGGAATCCGAACACCCCGCGGGCCAGGCGCCCGTCGTGCTCGCGCAACCCGTCCATGTTGGGGAAGAACGTGTTGCTTCCCGTGGCGATGATGAGCACGTCGTAGTCGACGACGCGGCCGCTCTCGCAGGTGACGGTCTTCGCGAACCGGTCGAGTGCGACGGCGCGGTCGCCGGCGTGGAGTTTGACGCCGTTGGCGGTGTACCAGCCCATGGGGTTGAGGATCAGGTCCTCGTCGTCGACGGCCGCTTCGCCGGACAGAACGTGCGAGAGCATGATCCGGTTGTAGTTGCCGTAGGGCTCGTCGCCGATCATGGTGATCTCGAAACGCTCGCCGCCGCCGCGGTTCAGGATCTCCTCGACGGTGCGTGCGCCGGCCATACCGTTGCCGACGACCAGCAGCTTGCTCGAACTCGGTGTGTTGGCCATGCGTCGAGGCTCCGCCCCGGGAGTGTCGTAACGGCTGCGCACACGTTACGTGGGAATCAGGAACACCTCACAGCCCTCCCGGAAGGCGTGTCAGGCGGGTGCGCGGTCGCGGGGCATGAGCAGCGGGGCCAGCACGGCGAGGAGCAGCGCGGGCAGCAGGAAGCCGGCCGCGGGCGACACCGAGTACACCGGGGTGAGGGTGATCGGCGCGAGCGCGTTGCCCATGAACCGCAGCGCCTGCACGACGGACACCGCGCCGCCCCGGTTCGGGCCCGGCGACCCGAGCACGGCGGCGTTGACACCGACCAGGACGAACTGACCGGCGATTCCGGCCGCGAACCACGCCACGGCCACGACTGCGAGGAGAGACACGGTCCCGGCGGCCGCGACGAGAATCGCCCCGCCGACCGCGCCGATCAGGACGGCTGACCGGGCCCCGATCTTGTCGATGACCCCGCCGACGAGGCGGGCGGTGAGGATGCCTGCCACGCCGAACCCGGTGAGGAGCAGCCCGCGCTGGGTGGGGCTCAGCCCGAAGGCGTCCTCGGCGCGGAACGCGACCAGGAAGCTCAGCCCACCGAGCGCACCCCAGCCGAGGAGTGCCACCACCCCGATTCTCAGCACCGACGGGGTGAGGGCGTCGCGCAGTCGCGGGCGCGGTGCCCCCGGCTCGGCGGGAGCGCTGTCCGGAACGCCGACCAGACCCAGCACCGCGGCCACGAGGGCGATGACGAGGAACGCGAGTCGCCAGTCGACCTCCGCCGCGAGCCCGCCGACGAGCGGCGCGCTCGACGTTCCTGCGGCCTGGAAGGCGCCGAAGACCCCCAGCGCCCGGCCCAGATGCTTCTGCGGAGTCGAGGCGGCGAGCGCCGCCAGCAGCAGCGGCGTCGTGAACGAGTTCGAACACCCCTGGAGCACGCGGGCGCCGAGGAAGAGCGGCAGCGTCGGCGCCGCGAAACACGCCAGCGACGACAGCAGATAGACGCCGTACGCGATCCGCACGGTCCGCGTCTGCCCCCACCGCGCGCCCAGCGTGCCCGACACCAGCATCAGCAACGCGAACGGCAGCAGGTACGCCGTCAGCGAGCCGGCCGCGGCGGACGCACTCACGCCGAGGTCGTCCCCGATCTCGGGAAGGATCGAGGCGACGACCCCGCCGCCGAACGGACCGAGGAAACCGCCGGCGTAGAGCGCCGTGCGCTGGAGCGAGGAACGAAGCGACTCGGATGAGTTCTTCGTCACAGCCCGAAGCTGCCGGGCCCACGCCTGCGGAGATATCGCTCGAACTCGGCGGCGAGCGCGTCACCGTCGATCTTCGAGATGGCGTCGGAGATGTCGGTCTCGGCGTCGCCGCGCTCCTCGAGGGAACGGACGTACTCGCCGATCTCCTCGTCGTCCGCGGTCATCTCGGTGACGGCTTCCTGCCAGTCGTCGGCCTGGGCCGGGAGTTCTCCGAGGGGAACCTCGATGTCCAGGACATCCTCGACGCGTTGCAGCAGCGCCACCGTGGCCTTGGGATTCGGCGGCTGGGACACGTAGTGGGGCACGGCCGCCCAGAACGACACGGCTGGCACACCGGCCCGGACGCACGCGTCCTGAAGTACCCCGGTGATCCCGGTCGGACCCTCGTAGCGGGTCTGCTCGAGCTTGAACCGCTCGGCGGCCTCACTGCTGTACGCGCTGCCCGTCACCGGGACCGGCCGTGTGTGCGGGGTGTCCGCGAGCAGCGCCCCGAGGATCACCACGGTGTTGATCTGCAGCTGGTCGATCAGCTCGAGGAGGTCCTCGCAGAAGCTGCGCCAGCGCATGTTCGGTTCGATCCCACGCAGCAGAACCACGTCGCGGTCGCTGCCGGGAGGCGAGCACACCGACAGCCGGGTGGCGGGCCACACGATCTCCCGGGTGACACCGTCGACCTGCCGCACCGTGGGTCGATTGACCTGGTAGTCGTAGTACTCCTCGGAGTCCAGCTCGGCGAGCGGCTGGGCGTCCCAGGTCAACTCGAGGTGCTCGACGGCTCCGCTCGCGGCATCGCCGGCGTCGTTCCAGCCCTCGAAGGCGGCGACGAGGACAGGGTCACGAAGTACGGGCACGCCACTGTCCGTCGCACCGGCGTCCTCGGTGTCGGGGGTGTCGTCGTCGCGGCCCGCAGGCGTGACGGGGAACTCACTGGAACTCACCCACCCAGCCTACGGCCAGCATTGGTTCGCGCGCCCACTAGTCTGGACGGCATGTCTGCGCCATTTCACTCTGCCCTGCTCGATGCGTTGAACCAGCGCGTTGTCATCGGCGACGGAGCCATGGGCACCATGTTGCAGGCCGCGGACCTCACGCTCGACGACTTCCTCGGGCTCGAAGGCTGCAACGAAATTCTCAACGACACCCGCCCTGACGTGCTGAAAGACATCCACCGCGCGTATTTCGAGGCCGGGGCCGACGCCGTCGAGACCAACACGTTCGGGTGCAACCTACCCAACCTCGCCGATTACGACATTTCGGACCGTATCCGGGAACTGGCCGAGAAGGGCACCCGGCTGGCGCGTGACGTGGCCGACGAGATGGGGCCCGGACGCGACGGCATGGGCCGCTTCGTCCTCGGCTCGATGGGACCCGGAACCAAGCTGCCGACGCTGGGCCACGCACCGTTCGCGATCCTCCGCGACGCCTACGCGGAGGCAGCGATGGGCATGATCGACGGGGGAGCCGACGCGATCCTCGTCGAGACCTGCCAGGACCTGCTGCAGGTGAAGGCCGCCATCCTCGGCAGTCAGCGGGCGATGGAAACGCTGGGGTCGCGGCTGCCGATCATCACCCACGTCACGGTCGAGACCACCGGCACGATGCTCCTCGGCAGCGAGATCGGTGCCGCGCTGACCGCGCTCGAACCGCTCGGTATCGACATGATCGGCCTCAACTGCGCGACCGGTCCCGCCGAGATGAGCGAACATCTCCGCCACCTGTCCAAGTACAGCTCCCTTCCGGTGTCGGTGATGCCCAACGCCGGACTGCCGCAGCTCGGCCCGAACGGCGCCGAGTACCCGCTCACCGCGGAGGAGCTCGCCGAGGCGCTCAGCGGCTTCGTCACCGAGTTCGGACTCGGTCTGGTCGGCGGATGCTGCGGCACCACTCCCGAGCACATCCGGCAGGTGGCCGAAGCGGTCCGTCTGGTCGAGAAGGCCGAGCGGAACCCGGTGCACGAGTCGGGGACGTCCTCGCTGTACACGGCGGTGCCGTTCCAGCAGGACGCCAGCATCCTGATGATCGGTGAACGCACGAACACCAACGGCTCCAAGGCGTTTCGCGAGGCGATGATCGCCGAGGACTACCAGAAGTGCCTCGACATCGCGAAGGACCAGACCCGCGACGGCGCCCACATGCTCGACCTCAACGTCGACTACGTCGGACGCGACGGCGCCGTCGACATGGCCGCCCTCGCGAGCCGGTTCGCGACGTCGTCGACGCTGCCGATCATGCTCGACTCCACCGAGCCCGCGGTCCTGCAGGCCGGCCTCGAGCACCTCGGCGGCCGGTGCGCCGTGAACTCCGTCAACTACGAGGACGGCGACGGACCGGACTCGCGGTTCCAGAAGATCATGCGGCTCGTCACGGAGCACGGCGCCGCCGTCGTCGCGCTGACCATCGACGAGGAGGGCCAGGCACGCACCGCGGAGCACAAGGTCCGCATCGCCGAGCGCCTGCTCGACGACCTCACCGCGAACTGGGGCCTCGACGAGTCCGACATCATCATCGACGCGCTGACCTTCCCGATCTCCACCGGTCAGGAAGAGGTCCGCCGCGACGGGATCGAAACGATCGAGGCGATCCGCGAGCTGAAGAAGCGGCATCCGCGGGTGCACTTCACCCTCGGCGTGTCCAACATCTCGTTCGGTCTCAACCCGGCGGCCCGGCAGGTCCTGAACTCGGTGTTCCTGCACGAGTGCACCGAGGCCGGCCTGGACACGGCCATCGTGCACGCGTCGAAGATCCTGCCGATGGCACGGATCCCCGACGAACAGCGGGAAACGGCCCTCGACCTGGTCTACGACCGCCGCCGCGAGGGCTACGACCCGCTGCAGAAGCTGATGGAACTGTTCGAGGGCGTCTCCGCGGCGTCGGCACGCGAATCCCGCGCCCAGGAACTGGCGGCGCTGCCGCTGTTCGAGCGTCTGGAACGCCGCATCGTCGACGGTGAACGCAACGGCCTCGACGACGACCTCACCGCCGCGATGGAGGAGAAGCCGCCGCTCGCGATCATCAACGAGACGCTGCTGTCCGGCATGAAGACCGTCGGCGAACTCTTCGGATCCGGGCAGATGCAGCTGCCGTTCGTGCTGCAGTCCGCCGAGGTGATGAAGGCGGCCGTGGCATACCTCGAACCGCACATGGAGGCCACCGACGAGGACGGCAAGGGCCGCATCGTCATCGCCACCGTGAAGGGCGACGTCCACGACATCGGCAAGAACCTCGTCGACATCATCCTGAGCAACAACGGGTACGACGTGGTGAACCTGGGCATCAAGCAGCCGATCGCGACGATCCTCGACGCGGCGATCGAGCAGAAGGCCGACGTCATCGGCATGTCCGGTCTGCTCGTGAAGTCGACCGTGGTCATGAAGGACAACCTGCAGGAACTCAACGCCAAGGGTGTCGCGGAGAAGTTCCCCGTCCTCCTCGGCGGTGCCGCGCTGACCCGTTCGTACGTGGAGAACGACCTGGCCGAGGTGTACGAGGGCGACGTCAGCTACGCGCGCGACGCGTTCGAGGGCCTGCACCGGATGGACGAGATCATGGCCGTCAAGCGTGGCGGCGGACCCGACCCGGACAGCCCGGAAGCGATCGCGGCCCGCGAGAAGGCGGCCGAACGCAAGGCACGGCACGAACGGTCCAAGCGGATCGCCGAGAAGCGCAAGGCGGCCGAGACCCCGATCGAGGTGCCCGAGCGATCCGACGTGGCCACCGACATCGTGGTCCCGACCCCGCCGTTCTGGGGCAACCGGATCGTCAAGGGCGTCTCGCTGTCGGACTACTCCGGGCTGCTGGACGAGCGGGCCCTGTTCCTCGGGCAGTGGGGTCTGCGCGGGCAGCGTTCCGGCGACGGTCCCACGTACGAGGAACTGGTGGAGACCGAGGGCCGCCCCCGCCTGCGGTACTGGCTCGACCGGTTGAGCACCGAGGGAATCCTCGCGCACGCCGCCGTCGTGTACGGCTACTTCCCCGCGGTGTCCGAGGGCGACGACGTGGTCGTGCTCACCGACCCGACACCCGACGCGGAGGAACGCTTCCGGTTCACGTTCCCGCGCCAGCACCGCGACCGCTTCCTGTGCGTCGCCGACTTCGTCCGGTCCCGCACCGAGGCGAAGGAGACCGGTCAGGTCGACGTGTTCCCGATGCAGCTCGTCACGATGGGACAGCCGATCGCGGACTTCGCGAACGAGCTGTTCGCCGCCAACGCGTACCGCGACTACCTCGAGGTGCACGGTATCGGCGTGCAGCTGACGGAATCGCTGGCCGAGTACTGGCATCAACGGGTCCGCGAGGAACTCGTGCTGCCCGGCGGTCACAACGTGGCCGAGCAGGACCCGTCCGAGGTGTCCGGATTCTTCGACCTCGCCTACCGCGGTGCCCGGTACTCCTTCGGGTACGGCGCCTGCCCCAACCTGGAGGACCGCGCGAAGATGGTCGCTCTGCTCGAACCCGAACGGATCGGTGTGAAGTTGTCGGAGGAACTGCAGTTGCATCCCGAGCAGTCCACGGATGCGTTCGTGCTGCACCACCCCGAAGCGAAGTACTTCAATGTCTGATGCATTCGACGGTCTCGCAGGTGTTCTGTGGGACATGGACGGAACGCTGCTCGATTCCGAGAAGATGTGGGACGTCGCGGTCCGCGAGTTGTCGCTGCACCTCGGCGGGCCGATGACCGAGGAGACGCGGCTGAAGACGATCGGTGCGTCCAGCGCCAACGCTCTCGGCGTCATCTTCGACGCCCTCGGGCTCGACCGGGATCCGGCGGCGCTCGCCGAGGCCAAGGAATGGATGTTCACGCGCGTCGAGGAATTGTTCGGCGACGGGATCCCGTGGCGGCCGGGCGCCCACGACGCACTGCGGACCGTCCGGGCGCACGGCCTGAGGTCGGCGCTGGTGACCAACACCGAGCGCCGGCTCACCGAGCGGGCACTCGAGACGCTCGGCAGGCACCACTTCGACCACTCGGTGTGCGGCGACGAGGTGCCGGCAGGCAAACCGCATCCAGACCCGTACCTGCGGGGCGCGGAATTGCTGGGGCTGGATCCGTCGCAGTGCCTCGCCATCGAGGACTCGCCCACCGGTGCGGCGTCCGCGCAGGCCGCGGGGTGCGTCGTCCTCATCGTCCCGTGCGAGATCGCGGTGGCCGACGGCCCGGGGCGGGTGTTCCGGGACAGTCTCGAGGGCCTCACCGGTTCCGACCTCGCCGAGGTGTGGGCGCAGCGGAGTGGTGTCCGTCTCTAGGTAGTCTGGTTTCCCGTGGCTGTCCCGAAAATCGTGCTGTTCTACGTGTTCACTCCGCTCGCCGACCCGGAGGCGATACGGCTGTGGCAGTACACACTCGCCGAGGCGAACGGCCTCACCGGACGGATCCTCGTCTCCGAGCACGGCATCAACGCGACGGTCGGCGGCGACATCCACGACGTCAAGCGGTACGTGAAGGGGACGCGCAGCTACGCGCCGTTCAAGGACGCCGACATCAAGTGGTCGGACGGGCTCGGTGACGACTTCCCGCGGCTGAGCGTCAAGGTGCGGCCGGAGATCGTGACGTTCGGTGCGCCGGGCGAGCTGAAGGTGGACGCGGACGGCGTCGTCGGCGGCGGTACCCACCTGGCGCCCGACGAGGTGCATCGCCTGATCGAGGGTCGCGGTGACGACGTCGTCTTCTTCGACGGGCGCAACGGTTTCGAGGCGGAGATCGGACGCTTCCGGGACGCCGTCGTGCCCGACGTGTCCACCACGCGCGAGTTCGTGCACGAACTCGACAGCGGCAAGTACGACCATCTCAAGGACAAGGCCGTCGTCACGTACTGCACCGGGGGAGTGCGGTGCGAGGTCCTGTCCTCGCTGATGCGCTCGCGCGGATTCGGTGAGATCTACCAACTGGACGGCGGCATCGTCCGCTACGGCGAGGCATTCGGCGACACGGGCTTGTGGGAGGGGTCGCTGTACGTGTTCGACAAGCGGATGAGCATCGAGTTCAGCGATCAGGCCAAGACCCTGGGGCGCTGCAGCACGTGCGGCGGTCCGACGTCCCGGTACGAGAATCTGCCGGACGACCGGGGTCGCGAACTCGTGCTCGTCTGCGCCGACTGCACCGAGAATCGGGCGGGCTGAGGTGGCGGGGGCGCCCCTGCCGGTCCGCAACGGCCTCGGTCCCGATCGCATCCGGATGCCGGCAGGCGTCGGCACGAAGACGGTCGCCGAATTCCTGGTCGAGACGTACCCGGACGAACGCGCGCACTGGCTGTCGCTGATCGACGGCGGGGACGTCGTCGACGAACACGGCAGGGTGGTCGACCGCGGGACCCGTTATGCCCCGACGCGTTTCGTGTACTTCTACCGAGACCCCGCGCCGGAGATCCCGGTTCCGTTCGAGATCGACATCCTGCACCGCGACGACCACCTCGTGGTGATCGACAAACCCCATTTCCTCGCGACCATTCCGCGGGGCGCGCACATCACCGAGACGGCGGTCGTGCGGCTGCGGCGGGCGCTCGACCTGCCCGACCTCACACCGGCGCACCGGCTCGACCGGATGACGGCCGGCGTCCTGGTGTTCCTGATCCGGCGGGAAGACCGCAGGCCGTATCAGGAACTGTTCGTGTCCCAGCAGGTCACCAAGGAATACGAGGCCGTCGCCGGGCACGATCCGACGCTCACGTTTCCGCGCACCATCCGCAGTCGCATCGTCAAGGAACACGGGATCATGACGGCGACGGAGGAACCGGGCGAACCGAACAGTGAGACCGTCGTCGACCTGATCGAGACCCGCGACGGCCGCGCGCGGTACTGCCTGCTGCCGAAGACCGGCCGGACACACCAACTGCGGTTGCACATGTCGTCGCTGGGGTTGCCGATCGAGGGCGACAACTACTACCCGGACTTCCGGCGATCCGAGCCCGGCGACTTCTCGACGCCGTTGCGGTTGCTGGCGCGGGCCATCGAGTTCACCGATCCCCGTTCGGGTGAGGTCCGCCGGTTCGAGAGTCGCCGCACACTCGGGTGGTGACCGGTTCGGAGAGGTCCGCGGCGGCGTGAAACAATGGGTCCTCGTGAAGACCTTCGAATCCCTGTTCGCCGAGCTGACCGAGCGTGCCGCTACCCGCCCCGAGGGCTCCGGCACCGTTGCCGCCTTGGACGCCGGCGTCCATTCGCAGGGAAAGAAGATCCTCGAAGAGGCGGGTGAGGTGTGGATCGCCGCCGAGCACGAGAGCGATGAGGCGCTCGCCGAGGAGATCTCTCAGCTGCTGTACTGGACGCAGGTGCTGATGGTGGGTAAGGGCCTGAAGCTCGAGGACGTCTACCGACATCTGTGATCGGTGATCGAGACTCCTCCACCCGCTCCCGAAAGGAACCCTCCGCCATGCTGCGCGTCGCAGTCCCCAACAAGGGCTCGCTGTCCGAGTCCGCCGCCGAAATCCTCAGCGAGGCCGGTTACCGCCGTCGCACCGACTCCCGCGACCTGACCGTCCTCGACCCGTCCAACCAGGTCGAGTTCTTCTTCCTGCGCCCCAAGGACATCGCGATCTACGTCGGATCCGGTGAACTCGATCTCGGCATCACCGGCCGCGACCTCGCCCGCGACTCGGGTGCCCCGGTCGCCGAACGGCTGTCGCTCGGCTTCGGCCGCTCCACGTTCCGGTACGCCGCTCCCGCGGGCAAGGACTGGACGGTCGAGGACCTCGCGGGGCTCCGGATCGCCACGTCCTACCCCAACCTGGTGCGCGACGACCTGTCCGCACGCGGTATCGAGGCCTCGGTCATCCGCCTCGACGGCGCCGTGGAGATCTCGATCCAGCTCGGCGTCGCCGACGCCATCGCGGACGTCGTCGGCTCCGGCCGCACGCTGCGCCAGCACAACCTGGTCGCGTTCGGCGACACCCTGTGCGACTCCGAGGGTGTGCTCATCGAGCGCGCCGGCTCGCCCGACGGCGATTCCGCACGCAACCAGCTGGTCGAGCGGGTGCGCGGCATCGTGTTCGCGCAGCAGAACCTGATGCTCGACTACGACTGCCCCAAGACGATCCTCGACGACGCATTGAAGATCACCCCGGGCCTCGAGTCGCCGACGCTGTCGCCGCTCGCCGACGAGAACTGGGTCGCGGTCCGGGCGATGGTCCCGATCAAGGGCCACAACGGAGTCATGGACGAACTCGCGGACCTCGGCGCCAAGGCCATCCTCGCGTCCAACATCCGGTCCTGCCGCGCGCTCTGATCTGGTTCCACCGCAACACGATCCGCGCTCGCTCCGCCCGCAACACGGTCCGCGCTCGCTCCGCTCAGGGGCGGGCGCGGACCTGCACGGTCTGGGCGATCCGGCCGACGGCGCCGGTCTCGTCGTAGAGCACGCCCGCGCACATGCCCACTCCGTCGGGTCCGATGGAGGTTTCGGAGCTGACCCCCACCCACTCACCCTCGGGGACCCGGAAGATGTGCACGGTGAGGTCGGTGTTGAGGAACGTCCAGTCCGCCGGGTCGAGTTTCGATCCCACGCCGTTCGCGATGTCCGCGATGGAGAACAGCCGCTCGAGCGGCGTCAAGGTCTCGCCGAGAACCAGTGCGGGTCGCGGCTTCGCCCACAGCTTGCCCGGGCCCTCGCATCCCATCTCGGCGATCCACCGCCAGTCGAGGGTCGTCAGGTAGCCCGAGTTCCAGGCCTTGCCGAACTTGCCGTCCCGGCCGGTGGACCGCGGTTCGAGTGGTGGGTCGACGACGTGGACGGCGTCGCTCGTGTCGACGGTCTCCATCCGCCACGCCGAGCCCCGCGCGACGGCACGGGGACGGTCGCCGACGGTCCACAATTCGGCGACCACCAGCTCCACCCGGCGTCCCGGTCGCTGCACCCAGGACCGGACCTCGAGTTCGGCGATCGGGATGGGACCGAGGATCTCGACCACGACCCGCGTGAGACGCACGTCGTCGCGCGGCGCGCAGCGCTCGAGTGCTCGCACGAGCAGCGCGGACGGGGGAGCGCCGTGCTGCATCGTCTCCGCCCACACACTGATCGTCAGATCCGTGCTGTCGAACCGCTCGACGGTGATCTTCTGGTCCGAGTCCACTTCCGGCGCACTCAGTGCTTCCAAACCGAGTGGTACGTAATAGGACTCGGAACTCATTCGACAATCTCCTCGAAACCCGGTGCGTCTTCGGCGGGCCCCTCCGGCCATCCCGGGTAGGGAGGCGGCGTTCCACCGAACGAGGGGCACAGAGACTTATGATCACACCAGTCGCAGAGCCGGCTCGGCTTGGGTCGGAAATCGCCGGTGACCCCGGCCGCCAGAATGGCCTTCCAGATCGCCGACAGCGTGCGCTCGAACCGCAGCAGTTCGTCCTCGTCGGGTGCGTAGGTGAGGACCGTGCCGGACGCGAGGTACAGCAGTCGCAACTGCGCGGGAACGATGCCGCGGGTGCGGAGCAGGACCAGCGCGTAGAACTTCATCTGGAACAGCGCCTTGGACTCGGACATCTCGCGGGGCGCCCGGCCGGTCTTGTAGTCGACCACCCGCACCTCACCGGTGGGGGCGACGTCGATGCGGTCGACGAATCCGCGGAGCAGCACCCCGTCGGCGAGTTCGGTCTCGACGCGCTGTTCGCACGATTCGGCCTCGAACCGGGTGGGATCCTCCAGCTCGTAATAGGCGGTGACGAGGGCACGCGCCTCGTCGAGGAACGTGTCGCGCTCGTCCTCGGGGACCAGGTCGATCAGGTCGGGGGCCTCGGCGAGAATGCGCTCCCAGGACGGGAGGATCAGATCGACCGCTTTTCGCGGAACGCGTTCGGCCGCGGGCAGCCCGAACAGGGTCTCCAGCGCGGCGTGCACGACCGTGCCCTTCACCTGCGCGCGCGACGGCGCCTCGGGGAGCCGGTCGACCGCGCGGAAACGGTAGAGGAGCGGGCACTGCTTGAAGTCGCCGGCGCGGGACGGTGACAGGGCGGGGCGCCTGCGGGTGGCCGAAGTGTCGCCGGGCTGTGACGGGGAACCCTTTGTGGCGGGGGCTGGCGACTCTGAGATGCTCACACCTGGCAGGGTAGGCCCCCGGTCCGACAGTCGAGTCGGGGCGCGGTGTGGGCGTCGGACGGCGCCGGACGAACAGGCTGAGGAGTCGGTGACGATGGTGGGACGCGAAACGCGACCGAGCGGACCGTTTCGGGTGGGCGATCGCGTCCAGTTGACGGACGCCAAGGGCCGGCACTACACGGTCAACCTGGAGGCCGGCAAGGAGTTCCACACCCACCGCGGCGGCATCCTGCACGACGACCTGATCGGCACCGACGAGGGCAGCGTGGTCAAGTCGACCAACGGCACCCCATATCTCGCGCTGCGTCCGCTGCTCGTCGACTACATCCTGTCGATGCCCCGCGGGGCGCAGGTCATCTACCCGAAGGACGCCGCGCAGATCGTGCACGAGGGCGACGTCTTTCCTGGCGCCCGCGTGCTCGAGGCCGGTGCCGGGTCGGGCGCGCTGACGTGCTCATTGCTGCGGGCGGTCGGTCCGGAAGGCCGGGTCATCTCGTACGAGGTGCGCGACGACCACGCCGAACACGCGGTCCGGAACGTCGAGACGTTCTTCGGGGAACGCCCCGAGAACTGGGACCTGACCATCGCCGACGTCGCCGAGTTCGACGCCGACGCGGCGGGCGGTCAGGTCGACCGGGTGGTCCTCGACATGCTCGCCCCCTGGGATGCGCTGCCCGCGGTGTCCAAGGCGCTGGTTCCCGGCGGTGTGCTCATCGTCTACGTCGCCACTGTGACGCAGCTCTCGAAGGTGGTCGAGGCGATGCGCGAGCAGGAGTGCTGGACCGAGCCGCGGTCCTGGGAATCGATCGTCCGCGGGTGGCACGTCGTCGGGCTCGCCGTGCGCCCGGAACACCGGATGCAGGGCCACACCGCGTTCCTGGTGAGCGCCCGGCGACTCGCCGAGGGAACCGTCACCCCCAAGCCGCAGCGCCGGTCGGGCAAGGGCTGAGACACGCCTTCGGCGGCGCCCGGACAGGACGCCGCCGAAGGCGGGAGATTAGCTGCAGCCGGCGCGTGCCATGCCCAGCAGGGTGCACGTGCTCTCGTCCGACACCTTCCAGGTGCCGTCGACGTTCTCCCACGTCCACGCGGTCGGAGCGGCCGTGCCGTGCGGGCTGACGATCGCGACGTTCGCCGTCGCGGTATCGCCCTCTACCTGCACATCCGTGACCGTGAAGGACACCGGGTAGTTGGCCATCGCCGCCGTCATGGCCTCGAGATTCGGGCGACGTTCGTCGCCGTCGACGACCACGACGGTCTTCTCGTCGACCGGTCGGGCGGGGTCCACGAGGACCTGCAGCGTACCGAGCAGTTCGTCGGACGTGGGGGCGGCAACCGCCTCGCTCGCCGTAGCCGCGGACGTCGTCGCCGCGGTGTCGGATGCGTCGTCGGACGAGCAGGCCGACATCCCGAGCGCGAGGACCACCGCGCCCACGGCAACCACGGCCCTACCGATGAAAGATGTTCCGTTCAGGGGCTTGCGGATTATCACGACGAACCCTTTCGTTACACAGAACAGAGAGAAACTGCTCGACAAGTAGGTAAGGCTAACATGAGAGGTTCGGTGGCCCAGGGCGTCACGATGCCGATTCGCAATCGGCAGAATCCGTGTCACGGCGCAGAATTCGGGCAGTGCCGGTAGCGTTGATAGATCTCATTGGGAGGAGACGCACATGAGCTCGACAGAGAACCCCGATTCGGTTGCGGCCGCACGAGAGCTCGAGGCGTTGCGCGCAGAGGCGTCGGCACTGCGCAGGCAGCTCGCGGAGTCGCCGGAACAGCTTCGTGAGATGGAATCGCGAGTGGACTCGCTGTCCATCCGGAACACCAAGCTGATGGACACCCTCAAGGAAGCCCGTCAGCAGCTCATCGCCCTTCGAGAAGAAGTCGATCGCCTCGGCCAGCCGCCGAGCGGGTACGGCGTGCTGCTCGGAGTGCACGACGATCAGACCGTGGACGTGTTCACCTCCGGCCGCAAGATGCGGTTGACCTGCTCCCCGAACGTCGACGCCGAGACCCTCAAGCTCGGCCAGACCGTGCGCCTCAACGAGGCTCTCACGATCGTGGAAGCGGGCAACTTCGAGCGTGTGGGTGAGATCAGCACGTTGCGCGAGGTCCTCGACGACGGTCAGCGCGCCCTCGTGGTCGGCCACGCCGACGAGGAACGGATCGTGTGGCTGGCCGAACCCCTCGCGACCGTCTTCGAGGAGAGCGAGAGGGAGTCGATCGCGTACGACGCGGAATCGCCCACCCGCAAACTTCGGCCGGGTGACTCCCTCCTCGTCGACACCAAGGCCGGGTACGCGTTCGAGCGGATCCCCAAGGCCGAGGTCGAGGATCTGGTCCTCGAAGAGGTTCCCGACGTGCACTACGACGACATCGGCGGCCTCGGACGGCAGATCGAGCAGATCCGCGACGCCGTCGAGTTGCCGTTCCTCCACAAGGACCTGTTCCACGAATACGAGCTGCGGCCACCGAAGGGTGTGCTCCTCTACGGTCCGCCCGGGTGCGGTAAGACGCTCATCGCCAAGGCGGTCGCCAACTCGCTCGCGAAGAAGATCGCGGAGGCCCGGGGCCAGGACAGCAAGGAAGCCAAGTCCTACTTCCTCAACATCAAGGGCCCCGAGCTGCTGAACAAGTTCGTCGGCGAGACCGAGCGGCACATCCGGCTGATCTTCCAGCGGGCCCGGGAGAAGGCGTCCGAGGGCACCCCGGTGATCGTGTTCTTCGACGAGATGGATTCGATCTTCCGTACCCGCGGGTCGGGTGTCTCCTCCGACGTCGAGACCACCGTCGTGCCGCAGCTGCTCAGTGAGATCGACGGTGTCGAAGGACTCGAGAACGTCATCGTGATCGGCGCGTCCAACCGCGAGGACATGATCGACCCCGCGATCCTGCGTCCCGGCCGCCTCGACGTGAAGATCAAGATCGAACGTCCCGACGCGGAGTCGGCACAGGACATCTTCTCGAAGTACCTCGTCGAGACGCTGCCGGTGCACGCCGACGACATCGCGGAGTTCGGCGGCGACCGCACGGCCTGCATCCGGGTGATGATCGAACGGGTCGTCGACCGCATGTACGCCGAGAGCGAGGAGAACCGCTTCCTCGAGGTCACGTACGCCAACGGCGACAAGGAGGTCCTGTACTTCAAGGACTTCAACTCGGGTGCGATGATCCAGAACATCGTCGACCGCGCCAAGAAGTACGCGATCAAGTCGGTGCTCGACACCGGTGCCCCGGGTCTGCGGGTCCAGCACCTGTTCGACTCCATCGTCGACGAGTTCTCGGAGAACGAGGACCTGCCGAACACCACCAACCCCGACGACTGGGCCCGGATCTCGGGCAAGAAGGGTGAGCGGATCGTCTACATCCGCACGCTGGTCACCGGTAAGAACGCGAGCGCGAGCCGCGCCATCGACACCGAATCCAACACGGGCCAGTACCTGTAAGCCGTGCGGCACCACCTGCGCGGCGGGAACTCGAACACGGTTCCCGCCGCGCAGGCGGCTGTGTGTCAGCGGTCCCGTGTCACGAGGTAGTCCTCCAGGAGCGCCCGGGTGTCCGGCACGAACGGCCACTGCGGGTCGTGCAGATGCGTCACCAGTTCGTGGGGCGTCCACCACCAGCCCGACGCGATCTCGCTGGCCTGGTGGACGATCGGCCCGTCCCAGTGCGTCTCGTAGGCGTACAGGTGGCACCGCAGCCGCAAACCCTGCCAGTGCCCGTCCCACGCCACTTTCGCGATGGGGGTGAGGCCCACTCCGGTGATGCCCAGTTCCTCCGCCAGCTCCCGGCTCGCGGCCTCCTCCGGGGTCTCCCCGGGATCGACCACCCCGCCCGCCAGGCAGTCGTGATGTCCGGCGAACACCGTCTTCGTGTCCGAGCGTCGGTGCACGTAGAGGCGCTTTCCGTCGCCGGACCGGACGAGGACGCCGGCACTCGCGTGCCACAGCCCCTCGGCGTAGACCCGGGAACGCTCCGCGGACCCCACCGGTCGTCCAGCACTGTCGAACACCGCCACCACTTCGTCCGTGCCGGGTGGGGTGTTCGGTGCGGAATCCATGTGTCGATCCTGCCAGCACCCCGGCGGACGTCGGTACTGTCGAGGTCGGTTGCTCGTTCCGGTGCCGAAGGGGTGAGAGGTCATGGCGTTGCCGCGTTCGGTCGCCCGATTCAACCGGGTCGTCACCAATCAGGTGAGCCGTCACGTCGCGACGATCCTGCCCGGGTTCGCCATGGTCGAGCACCGGGGCCGCAGGTCGGGCAAGGCGTATCGCACACCCGTCAACGTGTTCGTCGTAGACGGCCGCTACCGGTTCGCCCTGACGTACGGTGCGCAGAGCGATTGGGTGCGAAACGTGGTGGCGGCGGGCGGATGCACCATCGTGGCGCGCCGCCGGACGGTGCACCTGTCCGACCCGAGCGTCGTCACCGACAGCACCCACTCCTGGGCTCCCGCCGGGGTCCGCACGGTGCTCCGGGCGATCTCGGCGGACCAGTACCTGGAGTGCTCGCCGGACTAGTCGCCGGGCGCGGACGGCTCGCGCGGCAGGAGTGTGCCGCCGGGTGATGTGGGTGATCGCATAGGCTCGGCAGCATGCAGCGGATCATCGGTGTCGAAGTCGAGTACGGAATCTCCTCACCCAGCGAGCCTTCGGCCAATCCGATCTTGACGTCCACCCAGGCGGTGCTGGCCTACGCGGCGGCAGCGGGAGTGCCGCGCGCGAAGCGCACCCGATGGGATTACGAGGTGGAATCCCCGCTGCGCGATGCCCGCGGATTCGACCTGGGCCGGTTGAGCGGCCCGGCGCCGGTGATCGATGCCGACGAGGTCGGCGCAGCCAACATGATCCTCACCAACGGCGCCCGCCTCTATGTCGATCACGCGCACCCCGAGTACTCGGCCCCGGAGGTCACCGACCCCCTGGACGCCGTGATCTGGGACAAGGCGGGCGAACGGGTGATGGAGGCGGCCGCCCGGCACGCGTCGAGCGTTCCCGGCGCCCCGCGACTGCAGCTGTACAAGAACAACGTGGACGGCAAGGGCGCGTCGTACGGCACCCACGAGAACTACCTGATGTCCCGGGCCACGCCGTTCTCCGCGGTGATCAACGGGTTGACCCCGTTCTTCGCGTCCCGTCAGGTGATCTGCGGGTCGGGACGGGTGGGCATCGGCCAGTCCGGTGACGAGGCCGGTTTCCAGCTGTCCCAGCGAGCCGACTACATCGAGGTGGAGGTCGGGCTCGAGACGACACTCAAGCGCGGCATCATCAACACCCGCGACGAACCCCACGCGGACGCGGACAAGTACCGGCGATTGCACGTCATCATCGGCGACGCGAACCTCGCCGAGATGTCCACGTACCTGAAGGTCGGGACGACGGCCCTGGTCCTCGATCTCATCGAGGCCGGTGTCGACCTCACCGACCTGCAGCTGGCCCGCCCGGTGACCGCCGTGCACCACATCAGCCACGACCCGACGCTGCGCGCCACCGTCGCGCTGGCCGACGGCCGGGAACTGACCGGGCTTGCCTTGCAGCGAATTTACCTGGACCGGGTCGACAAGTTCATGTCCGCCGAGGGCAACGACGACCCCCGGGTGGCCGATCTGCTGGAGAAGTGGGCGATGGTGCTCGACCTTCTCGAGCGGGACCCGATGGAGTGCGCTCACCTGCTGGACTGGCCGGCCAAGCTGCGGCTGCTCGAGGGTTTCCGGAACCGCGAGGGCCTCAACTGGTCCGCGCCGCGGCTACATCTGGTCGACCTGCAGTACTCGGACGTCCGCCTGGACAAGGGTCTGTACAACCGGCTGGTCGCCCGCGGGTCGATGGAACGGCTGGTCTCGGAGCAGGCGGTGCTCGACGCCGTCGACACCCCGCCCACCGACACCCGCGCCTACTTCCGAGGTGAGTGCCTGCGCAAGTTCGGCGCCGACATCGCGGCCGCGAGCTGGGATTCGGTGATCTTCGATCTCGGTGGCGACTCCCTGGTCCGTATCCCCACCCTCGAGCCGTTGCGGGGCAGCAAGGCGCACGTGGGGGAGTTGCTGGAGTCGGTGGAGACCGCGAAAGAACTCGTCGACGAGCTCACGAACTGACCCGTCGAGCGGTCGCGGACGGATCTGCGCCGGAACTCGCCGTCGCGTCGGCACACGTGCGGCGGCGGCGCTCGGTAGGGTGAAGGTCCGAGCGGATGATGTAGTCAGACTGCTTGGCAGGACAGGACGCTCGGAAGAAGAGCTCCCTTCACACAAGGAGGTCGGCTGCGATGGCACAAGAGCAGACCAAACGAACTGGTGGCGGCGACGAGGACGACACCCCGGGCGCTGACGGTGCCGCGGGTCAGGAACGTCGCGAAAAGCTGGCCGAGGACACCGACGACCTGCTCGACGAGATCGACGACGTGCTCGAGGAGAACGCCGAGGACTTCGTCCGGGCCTATGTCCAGAAGGGCGGCCAGTGACGGCGGATCGACCGGCATTGCGGACAGGCGACGGTGAGACGAGGCTCAGTTTCGGTTCGAATCTGAGCTCGTTCACCGAGTATCTGCGTGGTCACGCACCAGAATTGCTGCCGGAGAATCGGATCGGCCATCGTTCGCACTCGACACGGGGTGGTGACGGGATGGAGAGCGGTGATCTCGCACCGCACGGAACGACGATCGTGGCGCTCACCTACAAGGGTGGCGTCCTGCTCGCAGGCGACCGGCGCGCGACCCAGGGCAACCTGATCGCCAGCCGGGACGTCGAGAAGGTGTACGTCACCGACGAATACTCGGCGGCCGGTATCGCCGGCACCGCGGGGATCGCTATCGAGCTGGTTCGCCTGTTCGCCGTCGAACTCGAGCACTACGAGAAGATCGAGGGCGTTCAGCTGACCTTCGACGGCAAGGCCAACCGCCTGGCGTCGATGGTGCGGGGCAACCTCGGGGCGGCGATGCAGGGTCTCGCGGTCGTTCCGCTGCTCGTCGGGTACGACCTCGACGCGGACGACGAGGCCCACGCGGGCCGGATCGTCTCGTACGACGTCGTCGGCGGCCGGTACGAGGAACGCGCCGGATACCACGCGGTCGGTTCCGGGTCGTTGTTCGCGAAGTCGGCACTGAAGAAGATCTACTCGCCGGACAGCGACGAGGAGACCGCCCTGCGGGCGGCCATCGAATCGTTGTACGACGCGGCCGACGACGATTCGGCCACCGGTGGGCCCGACCTGACCCGCGGCATCTACCCGACCGCGGTCACGATCACCCAGGCCGGTGCCGTGCACGTGTCCGAGGAGACGACGTCCGAGTTGGCTCGGCGCATCGTCGCCGAGCGCACCGAAGAAGGGGGGTCTGCGCGATGACCATGCCGTATTACGCGTCCGCCGAGCAGATCATGCGGGACCGCTCGGAACTGGCGCGCAAGGGAATTGCCCGCGGACGCAGCGTCGTGGTGCTCACGTTCCGCGACGGCGTGCTGTTCGTCGCCGAGAATCCCTCCACCGCGCTGCACAAGGTCAGCGAACTGTACGACCGGCTCGGTTTCGCGGCCGTCGGCAAGTACAACGAGTTCGAGAACCTGCGGCGCGCCGGGATCGTCCACGCCGACATGCGGGGCTACTCCTACGACCGCCGTGACGTGACGGGCCGATCGCTGGCCAACGCGTACGCGCAGACCCTGGGCACGATCTTCACCGAACAGCCCAAGCCGTACGAGGTGGAGATCTGCGTCGCGGAGGTCGGGCGCGTGGGCAGCCCGAAGGCTCCCCAGCTGTACCGCATCACCTACGACGGATCCATCGTCGACGAACAGCATTTCGTCGTGATGGGTGGCACGACCGAGCCGATCGCGACCGCCATGCGCGAGTCGTACCGTGCCGACCTCGATCTCGAGGCGGCGGTCGGTATCGCGGTCAACGCCCTGCGTCGGGGTGGTGCCGGAGAAGGCGAGAAGCGCAACGTCGACGTGGCCAGCCTCGAGGTGGCCGTGCTCGACCAGTCCCGTCCTCGCCGCGCGTTCCGGCGGATCACCGGACCCGCGCTCGAACAGCTGATCCCCGCAGCGCCCGCGGCCGCCCCGGAGCCGGCTTCGGAGTCGAAGCCGGACCCCGAGACGAAGCCGGCCGACCCTCAGGTCTGAGGCCGGTATACCGCGATCGCTTCGGGCACCGTCCGGAAGTCGAACCGCAGGGCGTCGGCGACCACTTCACCGTCGGTGGCCAGTGCGACCGGCGAGCCGTCCACGCGGACGGTGAGCCGGGGCACGAGGGATCGCACGTACACCCGGCTGCTTCCGAGTGTCCCGGTGGCGGCGGCGAACAGCAGCCGCGGCCGGGACGCTTTCCGGTCGGCCCGCACGTACCGGACGTCGAGCAGTCCGCCGGTGATGGCGGGACGCGACATCGGAACCTGATCGCCGGGGGAATACCGACCGTTCCCCACGAACAACATCCACACCTTCACGGGCCTGCCGTCGATGGTGACGGCGAGCGGTGTTGCCGCGGAGAGAATCCGGATCATCGCCACACATGCCGCGGGCCACTTCCCGTACCGCGGTTGCCACTTCTCCCGCAGACGCACCGCGTCGGGATAGCCGCCGAGACTGGCGGTGTTGAGGAACGGCGCCGGCTCCGCGACATCGGTGTGGACGACGGCCTGATCGACGAGAACCGCATGCCCGGTCTCGACGGCGTTCACCGTGTCCGAGATGTCGGCGGCGCCGGCATCCCGCGCGAAGTGATTGAGCGTGCCGCCCGGGAACACCGCCAGCGGCAACGCGTGACGCGCTGCCGCGGACGCGACGGCGACCACGGTCCCGTCGCCACCGCACACCCCGAGGGCGCGCGGCTCCGTATCGGCCACCCAGGCGTCGAGTTGTTCGGCGAAATCGCGGGCGGTGTCGAGTGCGCGCACGTCGGCCTTGGGGAGAGCGGTTGTGATCTCCTCACTCGGATCGACACTGTCCGGCCCGGACTCCGGGTTGACCACCACGAGCAGATCCTCGCCGCCCCGAAGTGCCGGTGCGTCGACGGCAGGGCCCAGCTCTGCCGGTTCCTCCGTGCGCACCGCCCACCAGCGGCGGGTGCCCGACGCGACGGCCCCGCCGAGTAGCAGTCCGGCGGCAACGTCGGTCGGCCAGTGCACGCCGTTGTGCACACGGGAGTAGGCGACCGCGGCGGCGAGCGGGGCCACGACGGCAGCGGTCGCGGGCGATTCCAGGGCGACACCCGTGGTGAACGCCGCCGCCGACGCCGCATGTCCCGACGGGAACGACGAGGACCGGGGGATCGCCACCCCGCGCAGCACGTTCGTCCATACGCGGGCCGGGGGGCGCCGCCGGGGGAACAGCGGTTTGAGGATGCCGTTGGCCAGACCGCTCGCCATCATGAGGGACAGCAGTCCGCGCACACCACCGCGGCGGGCGCGCCCGCCGACCAGTCCCAGGACCGCCGCCACGAACCACCACAGGAGCCCCTTGTCGGCCGCGCGGCTGAGGAAGCGCATGGCCCGGTCTAGCCCGGAGGGACTCAGATTGGCGCTGCGGTCGAAGACGATCTCGTCGGCCCGATGGATTCGGCGTAAGTGTCGGTTCACCATCTCAGCGTATGCGCGGGGTGTCGCTGGACGGTTTTATCGCTCCGCCGGGTGATCCGCGTTGTACTGTCGAGGTGTGCAGCGACGAATCATGGGAATTGAGACAGAGTTCGGTGTGACCTGCACCTTCCATGGTCACAGGCGACTGAGCCCGGACGAGGTTGCGCGCTACCTGTTCCGGCGGGTGGTGTCGTGGGGCCGGAGCTCCAACGTGTTTCTCCGGAACGGTGCCCGCCTGTATCTGGACGTCGGCTCGCACCCCGAATACGCCACCGCCGAGTGCGACAACCTCATCCAGTTGGTCAACCACGACCGGGCGGGGGAGCGCGTTCTCGAGGAGCTGTTGATCGACGCCGAACAGCGGCTCGCCGAGGAAGGCATCGGCGGTGACATCTACCTGTTCAAGAACAACACCGATTCGGCGGGCAATTCGTACGGCTGCCACGAGAACTTCCTCGTGGCCCGGGCCGGCGAATTCTCCCGGATCTCGGACGTGCTGCTCCCGTTCCTGGTGACGCGGCAGCTGATCTGCGGCGCGGGCAAGGTCCTGCAGACGCCGAAGGCGGCGACGTTCTGCCTGTCGCAGCGCGCCGAGCACATCTGGGAAGGCGTGTCCTCGGCGACCACGCGGTCGCGGCCCATCATCAACACCCGTGACGAGCCGCACGCCGACGCGGAGAAGTACCGCCGCCTGCACGTGATCGTCGGCGACTCGAATATGTCGGAGTCCACCACCATGCTGAAGGTGGGCACGGCGGCGCTCGTGCTCGAGATGATCGAGGCCGGGGTGTCGTTCCGCGACTTCGCGCTCGACAACCCGATCCGCGCCATCCGCGAGGTCAGTCACGACGTCACAGGACGCCGCCCGGTGCGGCTCGCCGGCGGCAGGCAGGCCAGCGCCCTCGACATTCAGCGGGAGTACCACGCGCGCGCGGTGGAACACCTGCAGAACCGGGATCCCGATCCGCAGGTCACTCAGGTGGTCGACCTGTGGGGTCGCATGCTCGACGCCGTCGAGACGCAGGACTTCGCGAAGGTGGACACGGAGATCGACTGGGTGATCAAGCGCAAGCTGTTCCAGCGCTACCAGGACCGGCACGGCTTCGAGCTGGCCGACCCGAAGATCGCGCAGCTGGATCTGGCGTATCACGACATCAAACGCGGTCGCGGCGTGTTCGACGTGCTGCAGCGCAAGGGGCTGGTGAAGCGGATCACCGAGGACGAGACGATCGAGGCGGCGGTGGACACTCCGCCGCAGACCACCCGGGCGAAGCTGCGCGGCGAGTTCATCACCGCGGCGCAGGAGGCCGGACGCGACTTCACGGTCGACTGGGTGCACCTCAAGCTCAACGATCAGGCCCAGCGGACCGTGCTGTGCAAGGACCCGTTCCGGTCGGTCGACGAGCGGGTGGAGCGCCTGATTGCCTCGATGTAGCGGCGCTGTGGGAGTCCGTAACGGGCTCACCCACTAGGCTTCCGGGCGTGCCGACTTCCAAGATCGAGCGGTTGATGAACCTGGTGATCTGTTTGTTGTCCACCAGGCAGTTCCTCACCGCCGAGAAGATTCGCGAGAGCGTTGCCGGGTACGCCGACTCCGCCAGCGACGAGGCGTTCAGCCGCATGTTCGAACGCGACAAGAACGAACTCCGGGATCTCGGTGTCCCGCTCGAGACCGGGCAGGCGTCGCGCTTCTCGACGGTCGAGGGCTACCGCATCAACCGCAACGCGTATGAGCTCCCCGACATCGAACTCAGTCAGGAGGAGTCCGCGGCGGTCGCGGTGGCGGTCCAGCTGTGGGAGTCGCCGGAGTTGACGTCCGCGGCCCAGGGGGCACTGCTCAAGCTGCGCGCGGCGGGTGTGCAGGTGGATCCGGATTCGGCGGCCACCCCGATCACGGCGGTGCCCGCCCGCACCCGCGGCTCCGAACCGGCGCTCGGCAAGCTGCTGGCGGCGGTCGACGCCGGCCGCGCCGTGCACTTCCCGCACCGCGGCGCCCTCAACGAGCCGTACACCGAGCGCACCGTCGAACCCTGGGGCGTCGTCACCGCGCACGGCCGGTGGTACCTCGTCGGTCACGACGTCGACCGGGGGGCCGTCCGGACGTTCCGGCTGTCGCGGATCGGCGACGACGTGACGGAGTTCGGACCGTCCGGGGTCGTCCACAAACCGGCGGGCGTCGACCTCCGGGAGATCGTCGACCGGGTTACCGGTTCGGGGGAGGTCACCGGGACCGCCACCGTATGGGTGGCCGAGGGCCGGGCCCAGGAACTGCGCCGACTGGCGACCACGGCGGAGGAGAAGCGGGTGAACGAGCGCGCCGGCACCGTGCTCGGGATTCCGGTCCGCTCCCGGGACTGGATCGCGCGGCTGGTCGCGGGCCACGGGGCGGACGCCCTGGTCCTCGATCCGCCCGAACTACGCCACGATGTGCTGACCAAGCTGAAGGACGCCGCAGGGGAAGGGGGGACGTCGTGAGCAACAGGCTGTCGTCGAGATTGTCCCGGCTCCTCAACCTGGTGCCGTACTTCATCGCGAACCCCGGGATGAGCGCGGCCGAGGCCGCCGCCGAACTGGGCGTCACCACCACACAGCTGATGTCCGACCTCAACCAGTTGTGGGTGTGCGGCCTGCCCGGCTACGGTCCCGGCGACCTCATCGACCTCTCGTTCTCCGAGGAGAGCATCGAGGTGACGTTCTCGGCGGGCATCGACCGACCGCTGCGGTTGACGTCCACCGAAGCTACGGCCCTGCTGATTGCCCTGCGTTCGCTGGTGGAGATGCCGGGCATGGTCGATCCGTCCGCGGCGCACAGCGCGATCGCGAAGATCGAGGACGCCGCGGGCACCGCGGCAGCCCGCGCGGCGGTGACGCCGGCGTCGGAGCGGGAGGCGGTGGAAGATGTGGCGGAAGATCCCATCGCCGCCACGGTGCGGTCCGCGCTCCATCAACGGCACGCACTCCACCTGACGTACTACTCGGCGTCCCGGGACCGCGTCACCGAGCGCACCGTGGATCCGGTGCGGGTCGTGCTGGTCGACAACCAGAGTTACCTGCAGGCGTGGTGCCGGCAGGCCGAGGGAGTCCGGCTGTTCCGGCTCGACCGGATCGACGCCGCCACCGAGCTGGACGAGCCGTCCACACCGCCGGCGCAGGCTCTCGTGCGGGATTCCAACCTGGAATTGTTCAGCGGCGACGCGTCCCTTCCCCAGGCACGGTTGAACATCGGCGCCGACTGCGTGTGGGTGCTCGACTACTACCCGATGGATGTCCGGACGGTCGCCGCCGACGGCTCGGTGGAGGCGAGCATGAGTTACGGGGCGCTCGAGTGGATGGCCCGGCTCGTGCTGGGGTTCGGGTCCGGAATCAGAGTGCTCGAACCGGCCGAACTGGTCGACGAGGTGCGCCGCCGGGCTGTGGAGGCGCTGTCCGCCTACGACGCCGTCGAGGCATGAGCGGCGACGGGCGTCCGCTGCGGATCAGCGTCTTCGGTGCGGGCAGCATCGGCTGCTATGTCGGGGGCCGGCTCGCCGCGGCCGGTGCCGAGGTGACCCTGATCGGCCGGGAGCGTGTCGGGGCGGAGATCCGCGAACACGGGTTGCGGCTGACGGACCTGCACGGAGCGGACATCCGGGTCGGTGCCTCCGGCATCGCCTTCGCCACCGGCCCGGAGTCGGTGGCCACCGCCGATCTCGTCGTCGTGTCGGTGAAGTCGGCGGGGACACCGGAGGTGGGTGCCGCGCTGGCGTCGGCGATAGGTTCCGACACGGTCGTAGTCAGTGCGCAGAACGGGCTGGGCAATGCGGACACCCTCCGCGCGGCCGTGCCGGAGCAGGTGGTTCTCGCGGCGATGGTGCCGTTCAACGTGGTGCACCGCGGTGACGGGCATTTCCACCAGGGCTCCGAGGGTGACCTCGAGATCGAGCAGCATCCGGCGGTGCGTGCATTCGCGCCGGTCTTCGGCGACGCAGGGCTGCCGCTGCATGCACGTGACGACTTCCGCGCGGTGCAGTGGGCGAAGCTGCTGCTCAACCTGAACAACGCGGTCAACGCCCTGTCCGGCCTGCCGCTCCGCGAGGAGTTGTCGCAGCGGTCGTTCCGGCGTGCGGTCGCGCTGGCGCAGCGGGAAGCGCTGACTCTCCTGACCGCCCGTGGCATCGCTGTCGCCAAGCTCACACCGCTGCCGCCGCAGTGGATTCCCCGGTTGCTGACCGTCCCGGACGGGGTGTTCCAGGTGGCGGGCAGCCGGATGCTGGCCATCGACCCGCACGCGCGATCCTCGATGTGGGACGACCTCGAAGCGGGCCGGCGCACCGAAGTGGACTGGATCAGCGGGGAGATCGTGCGCCTGGCCGCGTCGTCGGGGACGGTCGCACCGGTGAACGCGAGGCTGGTCGAACTGATCCGCGAGGCCGAGGCGGGCGGGAACCGGCACTGGTCCGGGGACGCGCTGCTCGCCGAGCTGCGCTCACAGCGGGCACCCGGGAAACCGACAGGTAAACGGCAGCGCAACTAGCCGGTTTCGACCGAACCGGTGCCGTGTATGTCCGGTAGCATCGGGGTCACCTGATCTTTTGGAGGTTTCATCATGGGAGCCATGAGCCCCTGGCACTGGGCCATCGTCGCGCTGGTCGTCATCATCCTGTTCGGTTCCAAGAAGCTGCCCGACGCGGCTCGTGGACTCGGCCGTTCGCTCCGCATCTTCAAGAGCGAGGTCAAGGAGATGCAGAACGACAACAGCACGCCGGCGCCCACCGCGCAGCAGAGCGCGCCCGCCGAGCTGCCCGTGGCGGACACCACCACCGCACCGGTCACCCCTCCGGCGCCGGTGCAGCCGCAGCACACCGAGCCCAAGTCGGCGTAGCCCGAGCCGCCTGACAACCGGGGTGATTCTTCACCCCGGTTGCCTGCTGACCAAGACTAGGGCGAACAACAGTGCGAATTCCGTTCGATCCGCGCCACAGCAAGCGGAGGACCAATCCCGACGGCACCATGTCGTTGGTCGATCACCTCTACGAGCTGCGCACGCGGTTGCTCCTGTCCGTGCTGGCCATCGTGGTCACCACCGCGGTGGGCTTCTTCTGGTACTCCCACCAGATTCTCGGGATCGAGAGTCTCGGTGAGCTTCTGCGTGGGCCGTACTGTTCGCTGCCTGCGTCGAGTCGCGCCGACCTGAGCAACGACGGGTCGTGCCGTCTCCTCGCGACCGGACCGTTCGAGCAGTTCATGCTCCGTTTCAAGGTCGCGCTGACCGCGGGCATCGTCCTGGCCTGCCCCATCTGGCTGTACCAGCTGTGGGCGTTCATCACGCCCGGCCTCTACTCGAAGGAGCGCCGTTACGCGATCGGCTTCGTGGTGTCCGGTGCCGCGCTGTTCATGGCCGGAGCCGTCCTCGCCTACGTGGTCGTCGCGAAGGCGCTGCATTTCCTGCTGACGATCGGTGACAACGTCCAGATCACCGCACTCGGTGGCGCGGAATACTTCGGGTTCATCATCAACCTGCTGATCATCTTCGGAGTCAGCTTCGAGATCCCGCTGCTCATCGTCGCGCTGAACTTCGTCGGCATCCTGCCCTACGCGAAGCTCAAGGCGTGGCGCCGCGGTCTGATCTTCGCTCTGTTCGTGTTCGCCGCGATCGCCACCCCCGGGCAGGACCCGTTCTCGATGCTCGCGCTCGCGTTCGCGTTGACCGTGCTGTTCGAGGTCGCCGTGCAGATCGCCCGCATCAACGACCGCCGCAAGGCCCGTCGCACGGAACAGGAGTGGGGTGCCCTCGACGACGACGAGGCGTCGACCATCGCCGCGCCGTCGGACCTGAACGAGGCGTTCGACGTCGCCGCCACACCGGTCCCCGAGCCGGCGGGCCGGTTCCGGCGGTCACGCAAGTCCGGCAAGTCCGGCGGCGCGAACAAGAACGACGACGCGAGCACGACCGGCAGCAACACACCGGGTCAGGACTTCTCCGACACCCTGTGACAATCTGACGGGGTGGCAGTGACAACAGGTGACACGACCGGCGGCACCGAACTCGACGTGTTCTCGGCGCAGCTCGGCTTCGTGCTCGACCCCTTCCAGATCAACGCCTGCCGCGCGCTCGAGGGCGGCCACGGCGTCCTCGTCTGCGCCCCGACCGGCGCGGGCAAGACCGTGGTCGGCGAATTCGCCGTGCATCTGGCGCTCACGTCCGGTCGCAAGTGCTTCTACACCACACCGATCAAGGCGCTGAGCAATCAGAAGTACGCGGAGCTGGTGCGGCGGTACGGCAAGGACACCGTCGGGCTGCTGACCGGCGATTCGAGCATCAACTCGGACGCCCCGGTGGTCGTCATGACCACCGAGGTGCTGCGGAACATGCTGTACGCCGACTCCCCGGCGCTGCGCGGGTTGTCCCACGTCGTCATGGACGAGGTGCACTTCCTGGCGGACCGGTTCCGTGGGGCCGTGTGGGAAGAGGTGATCCTGCACCTGTCCGAGGATGTCCGACTCGTGAGCCTGTCGGCGACCGTCAGCAACGCCGAGGAGTTCGGCGCGTGGATGGAAACGGTGCGCGGCGACACGACCGTGGTGGTCGACGAGAACCGCCCGATCCCGCTGTGGCAGCACATCATGGTCGGGAAGCGACTGTTCGACCTCTTCGACACGAGGGCGCGCAGTGGGGACGCGCTCAAGGATCTGGTGGTCGACCAGGATCTGGTCCGTCACGTCAAACAGCGACAGGCTCTCGAGCGCGCCGACTCGTGGGAGTCGCGTGGCAGGGGACGCCGCGGCGGCGGGCGCGGGTTCTCCAGCGATTTCCGGCCGCTGCCCCGACCGGAAGTGATCTCCCGCCTCGACGACGAGGGACTCCTCCCGGCGATCACGTTCATCTTCAGCCGCGCCGGGTGCGACGCCGCGCTGGCGCAGTGCCTGCGGTCCCGCCTCGATCTGACGACGCCGGAGCAGGTCTCCGAGATCCGGACCATCATCGACGCCCACACCGCCGAACTACCGAAGGCCGATCTGGAGGTCCTCGGGTACTGGGAATGGCGCAAGGCGCTCGAGCGGGGCCTCGCCGCGCACCACGCGGGGATGCTGCCCGCGTTCCGGCAGACGGTCGAGGAGTTGTTCGTCAAGGGACTGGTCCGGGCCGTGTTCGCCACCGAGACGCTGGCGCTGGGCATCAACATGCCTGCCCGCACGGTCGTCCTCGAACGCCTCGTCAAGTACAACGGTGAGGCCCACGCCGAACTCACCCCGGGGGAGTACACGCAGCTCACCGGCCGGGCCGGACGTCGCGGCATCGACATCGAGGGTCACGCGGTGGTCCTGTGGCAGCCCGGGGTGGAACCCGTGGACGTCGCCGGGCTGGCCTCCACGCGCACGTTCCCGCTCCGCAGCTCGTTCCGTCCCGGCTACAACATGACCATCAACCTGGTCGATCGCATGGGAGCCGCGGAATCACGGGCCCTGCTCGAGCGGTCGTTCGCCCAGTTCCAGGCCGACCGGTCGGTGGTCGGCCTGACGCGCGGCATCGAACGCAACGAGGCCGCGCTCACCACGCTCCGCGAACGGCTGGGCGGCGAGGACGGCGAGTACTTCGAGTACGCGCGCCTGCGGGAGGAACTGAGCAACAGGGAACGGTCACTCGAACGGGCAGGTCGAACCGAACGCCGGGACGCCGCCGTCGCCTCGCTCGTCGCACTGCGGCGCGGCGACGTGATCGCGATCCCGGTGGGACGGCACTCGGGTCTGGCCGTGGTGCTGGAACCGGACCGGGACCCCACGGATCCGAAGCCGCTGATCCTCACCGAGGCGAAGTGGGCGGGCCGGGTGTCGGCCGGCGACTTCCCGGAGCCCGCACGGTCTTTGGGATCGATGCGGTTGCCGCGGCGCTTCGATCATCACACCGCACGGGTGCGACGCGATCTGGCATCGGCGTTACGCAGCACCGGAATCGTCGCGCCGGGACGCCGGAAGCGAAAGAAGTCGGGTGCTGCCACCGATGATGCCGAGATCGCGCGGCTGCGGCGCGCCATCCGGCAGCACCCGTGCCACAGTTGGCCCGACCGCGAGCAGCTGAGCCGGATCGGTGAACGCTACAACCGGCTGGCCCGCGAGACCGAGACGATGCGGCAGAAGGTGGCTGCCACGACGAACTCGTTGGCGCGCACGTTCGATCGCATCCTGTCGCTGCTCGCCGAACGCGACTACATCTCGCCGGGCGAACACCCCGACGCCACCGAACACGGCACACGGCTGAGTCGAATCTATTGCGAGAGCGACCTCTTGGTGGCCGAGTGCCTCCGGCAGGGTGTGTGGAAGGGTCTCGGGCCCGCGGAACTCGCCGCCGTCGTGTCCGCCGTGATCTTCGAATCGCGCCGTGAAGGGGACATCGTCGAAGGCGGCGGTCCGGGAGCACTACGGCACGCCCTCGACGAGACCGTGCGGGTGTGGCGGGAACTTCGGGCGGACGAGATCCGGCACAAACTGCCGCCCACCCGTGAGCCGGACCTCGGCTTCGCTGCCGCGATCTTCCACTGGGCGAGCGACAATTCGCTCGTCGAGGCGCTGATCGCGGCAGGAGATCAGGGGCGTGCGCTGTCTGCCGGCGACTTCGTGCGGTGGTGCAGGCAGGTGATCGACCTGCTCGAACAGGTCCGGTCGACGTCCCCCGATCCGCAGGTCGGCAAGGCCGCAGGTCGGGCGGTCGCGGCGATCCGCCGCGGTGTCGTCGCCGTGGATGCTGCGTGACCCGACGCCGTGTGGTTGGATTCGCACGCCGTCCGAAGGCCCGAATCCGATGGCGGGGCGTTACGGTAGGTACAAAACTTGACACGTGAGCGGGAGGCGACGATGAGCGGCCCTTACGGACCGAACGACCCGAACGGGCAATGGGCCCAGGGACAGCAACCGGGCCAGGGTAACCCTGACCAGGCCGGCGGCCAGTACGGGGCGCCGCAGTACGGTCAGCAGCCGCCCGCTCAGCCGTGGGGACAGCCGGCGCCGGGTCAGCCTCAGCAGCCCGGGCAGCCGCAGTGGGGTCAGCACCCCCAGCAGCCCGGACAACCGCAGTGGGGTCAGCAGCCGCAACCCGGTCAGCTCGGGCAGCCGGGTCCGGGACAGTGGGGTCAGCAACCCGGGCAGCCGCAGTGGGGTCAGCAACCGGGTCAGCCGCAGCAGTGGGGCCCGACCCCCGGCCAGCAGCAGTGGGGGCAGCCGCCGTCGTCGGGGAAGTCGAAGCTGCCGTTGATCATCGGCGGTGTGGTGGCTCTGCTGGTCATTGTGGGTATCGCCCTGGTGCTCGCGTTCACGGTGTTCGGCACGGACACACTCGATCAGAAGGCGGCCGAGGACGGTGTCGAGCGCATCGTCACCGATTCGTACGGCGCCGAAAACGTGTCCGGTGTCACGTGCCCCGCGGATCAGGAAGTGAAGAAGGGCAACAGCTTCACGTGCAGTCTCACCGTGGACGGTGAGAAGAAGCAGGTCACTCTCACCTTCACCGACGACAAGGGCACGTACGAAGTGAGCCGCCCCAGCTAGATGGCCGTCACGGAACCCGTACGGCGGCCACCTTTTTCATCGCCGCAGTGAGGCGGCCGACGGAATTCTCGATTCCGAGTTCCTCCGCCAGCCTGCCGAGCCGGTCCGCGTCGACCGGTTCGGCAGGCAGCGTGTCTTCGCGGGACAGCTCGACATCGGCGTCCCGCACCACCCGCACCACCGGCAGTGCCGCGTCGAGATAGTCGGCTGCGGCGGCGAATTTCGCGCGCGCACCCTTCGCCATGTCGGATTCGGGGTCGACTGCGGCGGCCCGCAGGGCGGCGAGCGATCCGTATTGCATGATCAGGCTCGACGCGGTCTTCTCGCCGATTCCCTTCACACCAGGCAGCCCGTCGGACGAGTCGCCGCGCAGCAGGGCGAGTTCGGCGTAGGCCTCACCGGCCCGGTCGGCGGGTACCCCGTACTTGGCTGCGACCTCTTCCGGCCCGAGCAGTTCGGCCTTGGCGAGGCCGCGCACCACGTACAGCACCCGCACCGGCACCGGGGCGTCCGTGACGACCTGCAGGAGGTCGCGGTCGCCGGTGACGACGATGGTGGTGTCGCGGGTCTCGGTGGCGGCCAGGGTGCCGAGCACGTCGTCGGCTTCGAGCCCTTCGGCGCCGGCGGTCGCGATTCCGGTGGCGGCCAGGACATCCAGGATCATCGGGACCTGCGGCGACAGGGTGTCGGGAACCTCTTCCTCCGCCCCGCCGGTGTCCTCGGCGACCCGGTGCGCCTTGTAGGTGGGCACGGCCTCGACGCGGAACGCGGGCCGCCAGTCGAGGTCGAGGCACACCGCGAGCCGGGACGGCTGGTGCTTGGTGATCAGTGCGGCCACCATGTCGGTGAACCCGCGCACCGCGTTGACGGATCGACCGTCGGGGGAGGTGATGGAGTCGGGTAGCGCGTAGTACGCGCGAAACCACAGGCTGGCACCGTCGAGGAGAAGCAGAGGCCCTGTCATGACCCTCATCCTGCCAAACCGGTTTAGCCTGAAGCCATGAGTTCCCTCGGCGCATCGACTTCTCGCTTCCCGACCACCATCTATGCCGACCGGATCGCTCGCGCAGGCGCACTGGCCCGCGACGCCGGACTCGACGGCCTCCTCATCACCCCCGGACCCGACCTGCGGTATCTGCTGGGTTCGCGCGCGGAGTCGTTCGAACGGCTCACCTGCCTGGTGATTCCCGCGAACGGCGACACCGCGTCCGTCGTCGTGCCGCGGCTCGAACTGGCGTCGCTCACCGAGTCGGCGGCGTCCGAACTCGGGTTGACGATCCGCGACTGGGTCGACGGGGTCGACCCGTACTCGTTGGTGTCGGGACTGCTGCCGTCGCCTGCCCGGACCGCCGTCACCGATGCGATGCCTGCGCTGCACCTGATTCCGCTGTCGGAGGCGCTCGGCGCGCTGCCGGTCCTGGCCACCGGGGTGCTGCGGGAGCTGCGGATGGTCAAGGACGACGCGGAGATCGACGCGTTGCGCCGGGCCGGTCAGGCAATCGACCGGGTCCACGCCCGCATGGGGGAGTTCCTGAAGGTCGGCCGCACCGAGGCCGAGGTGGCGGCCGACATCACCGCCGCGATCCTGGCGGAGGGACACACCGAGGCGGCGTTCGTCATCGTCGGCTCGGGGCCACACGGCGCCGACCCGCACCACGAGGTGTCCGAGCGGGTCGTCGAATCGGGTGACGTCGTCGTCATCGACATCGGCGGACCCGTCGAACCCGGCTACAACTCCGACTCCACCCGCACGTACAGCATGGGTGAGCCCGATCCGGGTGTGGCCGCCAAGTTCGCGGTGCTCGAGGAGGCGCAGGCGGCGGCCGTCGACCTGGTGCGCCCCGGCGTCACCGCGGAAGCGGTCGACGCGGCCGCCCGCGACCTGCTGGCCGCGCAGGGGCTGGCGGAGGTGTTCGTGCACCGGACCGGGCACGGAATCGGGTTGTCGGTGCACGAGGAGCCGTACATCGTGTCGGGTAACGCGATCGAACTGGCCGAGGGGATGGCGTTCAGCGTGGAGCCCGGCATCTACTTCCGCGGGGAGTGGGGTGCACGGATCGAGGACATCGTCATCGTGACCGCCGACGGCTGTGAGCCGGTCAACACCCGGCCGCACGGGCTGACGGTTCTCCCCGGCTGAGCGCCGGGAGCGTGCGGGGGCGGTGCGGCGCGGGTAGTAACATCTTCCATTTGTTCACGACCGCACTCGCCGCTGCACGTCTGCGGAGAGTCGGGATCACAGATCACGCGAAGGTGTCATGGAAAGCGTCGCCCCGAAGGTAACCGTCGTCGTACCGACCTACAACGAACGCGACAACCTGCCCAAGATCGTCGAGCTTCTCGCGGCGTCGGAAATTCCGAACCTGCATGTGCTGGTCGTCGACGACAACTCGCCGGACGGCACCGGTGAGGTCGCCGACACCCTGGCGCAGAGCGGTCCGATCCCGGTCGGAGTCCTGCACCGGACCGTGAAGGACGGCCTCGGGCGGGCCTACGTCGCCGGGATGAGCAGGGCTCTGGACGAGGGCGCGGACATCGTGATCCAGATGGACGCCGACCTGTCGCACCCCACCGAGGCCATTCCGCGGATGGTGGAGACGCTGGCGACGACGGACGCGGCCGTCGTGCTCGGCTCCCGCTACGTGGCGGGCGGCGCGGTCGCCAGCGACTGGCCCTGGCATCGCAAGGCGCTGTCGGCGTGGGCGAATTTCTACGTCAACGCGATCCTGCGGCTGCGCGTCAAGGACGCCACCGCCGGGTTCAAGGCGTGGCACGCGGACACGCTGCGGGCCATCGACGTCGACGGTGTGCAGAGCAACGGGTACGCGTTCCAGGTGGAGATGAACTACCGCACGGTGCAGCGCGGCATGACCATCGCGGAGGTCCCGATCCGGTTCGAGGAGCGCACCGACGGCGTGTCCAAGATGAGCCTCGCCGTGCAGATCGAGTCCGCGCTGGTCCCGTGGAAGCTGCGATTCAGTGGTGACGCAGCGCAGCCGAGCCGAGTACGCGGCTGACGGCGATCTCCACGACCACGCGGGTCGGGTTCACCCGGGGCTGGCGGTACCTGGCGGCGTAGCGGGCGACGGCGTCGGCGACGGACTCGGGGTCGGTCAGGACCCGGGCGGGACCCTCGAGGGTCATCCAGCGCGGTCCGTCCACCTGGCTCACCGCGCCGTATCCTCCGCGTTCGGCGTTGAGGGCCTTCTGCGAGGAGCCGTTGGTGATGACCCGCGCCAGCCCGTGCTCCTGATCCCAGGTGAAGCCGACGGCGACGACGTGCGGGGTGCCGTTCTTGCGGAGCGTGGTGAGCGTCCCGAGGTGGTATTCGCCGAGGAAGGTGAGTGCCGCGTCGGTCAGGCGGATCGGGGTGGAGGGGGTGCGGTCCATGCTCCGACGGTAATCCAGGACACTGGACTGGTGAGCCTGGGATCGAAGAAGAACAGCGGCAAGCCCGGCGACGACGGGGTGGTACTCCTCCTCGGTGGTCGCAGCGAGATCGGCCTCGAGATCGCGTCCCGGCTCGCGCCCGGCCGCACGATCGTCCTCGCCGCCCGCCGCAGCACCGAACTCGCAGCCGAACGGCAGGCGCTGCTCGCCGCGGGCGCGTCCGTGGTCGACTGCGTGGAATTCGATGCCGACGACCTGGACAGCCACGAGAAGCTGCTGCGGTCCGTGGTGGACGCGCACGGCCCGCTGTCGGTGGCGGTGCTGGCGTTCGGCATTCTCGGCGATCAGGCGCGCGCCGAGCGGGACGCACGGCACGCCGTCGCCGTGGTCCACACCGACTACGTCGCGCAGGTCGCTGTGCTCACGCATCTCGCCAGCCTGCTCCGGGAACAGCGGTCGGGGCGGATCGTGGTGTTCTCGTCCGTCGCGGGTGTGCGTGTGCGCCGGGCCAACTACGTGTACGGGTCGGCGAAGGCGGGCCTGGACGGATTCGCCTCCGGTCTCGGTGACGCCCTCCACGGTAGCGGTGTCTCCCTCCTGCTCGTCCGGTCCGGTTTCGTGATCGGCCGGATGACCGAGGGGATGTCGCCGGCGCCGATGTCGAGCACACCGGCACAGGTCGCGGACGCTGTCGTGCGCGGTCTGCACCGCGGTGCGAGCCGAGTGTGGGTGCCGGGACGGTTGCGCCCGGTGTTCTTCGTCATGAGGTTGCTGCCGCAGGCGATCTGGCGCCGGATGCCGCGATGACCGACCCGATCGTCGTCGTCGGGATCGGCGCCGACGGGTGGGACGGTCTGTCGCCGTCCGCGCGACGCGCGATCGAGGGCGCCGACGTGGTGATGGGTTCGGGGCGGCAACTCGCCCTGCTTCCGGAGTCGCCGGCGCTGCGGGTGGCCTGGCCGTCGCCGCTCGTCCCCGCGCTACCGGGCCTGTTCGAACAGCACCACGGGAGGCGGGTGTGCGTCCTGGCCAGCGGAGACCCGATGTTCCACGGTATCGGCGTCACCCTCGTCGACCTGCTCGGCGCGGAGCGGGTTCGGGTGATCTCGCACCCGTCCTCGGCCACCCTGGCGTGCGCGCGGCTGGGCTGGGCCGCGCACGAGACGCCCGTGGTCAGTCTCGTGAACCGGCCCGTGGGCGCGCTCCTGCCTGCACTCGGCGATCACACGCGACTGCTCGTGCTGAGCCGCGACGAGCACACCCCCGCTGCCGTGGCCGAGCTCCTGACGAAACACGGGTTCGGACCGTCGCGGCTCATGGTGCTGGGCGAACTGGGCGGACCCGACGAGTCGAGGCTCGACGGAACGGCGTCGGCCTGGCCGCACGAACCGGGGGCCCGGCTGAACGTGATCGCGATCGACTGCCGGGCCGACTCCGGCACCCTCCGGATGACCCGGATGCCCGGACTGCCCGACGTCGCGTTCACGGGCGACGGGCAGATGACCAAACACGAGATCCGCGCCCTGACGCTGTGCGCCCTCGCCCCGGCGGCGGGGGAGTTGCTGTGGGATGTGGGAGGCGGGTCCGGCACGGTCGCGATCGAATGGATGCGTACCCACCCCCGCTGCCGGGCCGTGACTTTCGAGCGCAGCGCGGCACGCGTCGACCAGATCGAGTCGAACGCGGCCGGGCTCGGGGTGCCGTCCCTCGCCGTGTTCGGTGACGCACCCGCAGCGTTCGAGGACGTACCACCCGCGCTGTCCACACCGGACGCGATCTTCGTCGGCGGTGGCGTCACGCAGGACGGCCTGCTCGAGGAGTGCTGGTCGCGGCTCCGGGCCGGCGGCCGGATGGTGGTCAACGCGGTGACGGCGGAATCGGAAGCGCTTCTGCTGCAGTGGTTCTCGAAATGCGGCGGGCAGCTCCGCAAGTTCCAGGTGTATCGCGGTGAGCCACTCGGCGGGTTCACCGCGTGGCGGCCGCAACTGCCGGTGGCGCAGTGGTCGGTGACGAAGCAGTCGAAAGGTGATGCGGCATGACGGTGTACTTCATCGGGGCAGGCCCCGGCGCGGCCGACCTGGTCACGGTCCGCGCGCAGCGGATCATCGCGGCGAGCCCCGTCTGCCTGTATGCGGGCAGCCTCGTCCCGCAGGAACTCCTTGCGGAATGCCCCGAGGGTGCGCGGGTGATCGACACGGCGCGGCTGAGTCTCGACGAGATCGTCGCCCTGCTGATCGAGGCGGACACGGCCGGTCAGGACGTCGCGCGCCTGCATTCGGGTGACCCGTCGATCTTCAGTGCCGTCGCCGAGCAGGTGCGCCGGCTCGAAGCCGCCGGCGTCGCGTACACCGTGGTGCCCGGAGTGCCCGCGTTCACCGCGGCGGCGGCGTCGCTGGGGCGGGAGCTGACCGTTCCCGGTGTCTCGCAGTCGATCGTGCTGACCCGCGTGTCCACGTTGTCCACCGCGATGCCGGAGGGCGAGGACCTGCGTTCCCTCGGCCGCAGCGGTGCCACGATGGTGGTGCACCTGGGTGCGCACCGGATCGATCAGATCGTCGAAGAGCTCACCGAGAACTACGGCCGCGACTGTCCCGCCGCCGTTGTCGCGTTCGCCTCGCGTCCCGACGAGATCGTGCTCCGCGGCACCCTGGCCACGATCGCCGATCAGGTGAAGGCGGCGGGCGTCACGAAGACCGCCGTGGTGATCGTCGGGAAAGTGCTTGCGGCCGAGGGATTTCCGGACAGTTACCTGTATTCCGCCACGCGCGAGCGCACCACCCACTGAGCGTGGCGCGGATCCTGATCCTCGGCGGCACCGGGGAGGCCCGAGCGCTTGCCGCCGCACTCGCGGACGTTCCGGGTGTCGACACCGTGTCCTCCCTCGCCGGCCGGGTCCGTGATCCGCGCCTGCCCGTCGGTGACGTGCGGATCGGCGGATTCGGGGGAGCGGACGGACTCGACGAGTGGCTGCGCGCGCATCCCGTCGACGCGATCGTGGACGCCACGCACCCGTTCGCGGCGAAGATCACGAGCAACGCCGCCGAGGCCGCGCACCGTCGCGGGATACCGCACGTCGTCCTCCGGCGCCCCGAATGGTCTCCGAATCCCGGCGAACGCTGGCACCGCGCCGCCGACCTCGCCGACGCGGCCACACTGCTGCCCGACCTGGGAACGAGAGTCTTCCTCACCATCGGCAGGCAGGGTGTCGACGCGTTCGCCGGCCTGCACGCACTGTGGTTTCTCATCCGCGCGATCGATCCGCCCGATGTGGCGACGCCGCCGGAGTCGACGCTGCTCCTCGCCCGCGGGCCGTTCGCGGTGACCGACGAGATCGCGCTGATGCGCGAGCACCGCATCGACGTCCTGGTCACCAAGAACAGCGGCGGCGGTCAGACCGACGCGAAACTCGACGCCGCCCGCGCACTGAGCGTTCCGGTACTGATGATCAGCCGTCCACCGTTGCCGTCGGGAACGACAACGGTGGACGACGTCGCGGGAGCGGTCGAGTGGATCGACTCGGTCACCCGATGAGGAGGCGGGCGCGGTGACCGTCAGCAGGCCGGCGCCGGCGCGTCCTCGGACAGGGGCTTGCCCTCCGGTTCCGTGTAGAACGCGAGCAGCACCAGCGGTTCGGTTCCCAGATTCGAGCCCTCGTGGACGTGATCGCTTCCGTGGTCCTCGGTGATCGCCTGACCGGCTGTCGTCACCGCTTTCGTGCAGTCCTGCAGAGTGCGGGACAGCACACCGGATTCGACGAACGCGTACACCGGACCGTCGTGGTAATGCCATCCCGTCGTGCCGCCGGGGGCGATCTCGATGCGCCGCAGCGTGAGATCGGTGCCCGCCGAGCTTCCGGCGACCGCCGGAACCGTCGTCTCGAACAGAACCTGCGCGGTCACCCCCGAGGACGGCGTGGCCTGGGCGGGGGAAGCGGACAGCACCGCGGCTACGGCACAGGACAAGGCGACCACACTCGATCTGAGGAGCATCGTGACGACCTCTCGGCGCGCTGGCCCTGCACACTGCGCGCAGGCATCCAGGGGGAGTGCCTTTCGGCGTGTCCAGGGTAGGGCTCCGGAGGGAGCGGCCGCGGGGATATCCGCGAACCCGATCCCGGTCACCTACCTCAGGGTGCTCTCGTCGACGCCCTCGGCGACACTGTAAAGGCGTGCCGGTCGCGGCGATGATGTCGTGGCCGTGGGGTTGCGGAGCGGACCGACGGGACGAGCATGACGATCGAGCAGTTGCTGACCACTCACTTTCCGGACGATCCCGTGTTGGACGCGGCGCTTGCCACGGCGCTTCTGCGTCGCACCGCGCGGGAGCCGAATGCCCCTGCGCTGATCCGCATCTACAGTCCCGCGCGGACGCTGTCGTTCGGGCGGCTGGACGCTGTTCGACCGCAGTTTCCGGCCGCCGCCGCGGCGGCGCGGCGACATGGATTCACCCCCGTCGTCCGAGGGGCAGGCGGTCGGGCGGCGGCCTACCACGAGCAGACCCTCGTCGTGGAGATGTTCTCCCGCGACACGGAGGGCATGGTCGGGGCCCGGCCCCGCTTCCAGCGCATCACCCCGCGGCTCGTCGACGTGCTGAGGAAGCTGGGTGTCGACGCTCGCATCGGACCGGTGCCCGGTGAGTATTGCCCCGGTGATTGGACGGTGAACGGCGCGGGCCGCGTCAAGCTCGCAGGAACCGCGCAGCGAATCGTCGCCGGGGCGTGGCTGTTCGGCTTCGAACTGGTGGTGTCCGATTCCGACCCGGTGCGGGCGGTGCTCACCGATGTCAACGCCGCGCTCGAGTTGGAGTTCGACCCCGGCACGGCGGCGTCCCTGGCCGACATGAATCCGGCCGTCACCCTCGACCAGGTCCGGGCTGCGGTCCTCGCCGAGTTCGGCGTGGTCCGCGAACTGACCGCAGACCCCGACATACTCGCGAAGGCCGCGACCCTGCGCGGCGCACATGTGGCGTGAGGGTCACCGCGCCGGGCGTTGACCCGTTGTCCTAATACGTTGCCGGACAGTGAAATTCACACGTCCGGCGGGGCGCGCGCGAGCATTCTGTTCCAGAGAACGCAGGCATCGGTACAAACTGTTGGGCCGCCGTTCTGCCGGGTTCCAGCGTTGTCGCAAAGCCGAGACCCAGCATCGCGAACGTGTTCACCGCGCTCACGATCAACTGGGGACCTTCGTGGTCCGCGAATTGTCGGCCGGCTTCGAGTAACGCTACACGGTAACCCCTCTCCACGAGAGGGAGAGCGGCTACGCTGCCGCCGAAACCTGAACCGATGATCACGACATCGAAGTCGAACGTGCTCACGCGGCACCCGCGACGGTCCGGGGGTGCTTGGTTCCGGTATGCCAAGCTAACCAATGAAATGGGCGTGGGATCGCACGCGCGATAGGGTGCAGGGCAGCCCATCTCCATGGTGCATGGACATCGTCCGCATCGCGGCGTAGTGCCGAGACGACGACGTCGGCGACTTTCTCGGGAGTCATAGTGCCGAGGAGCTTCTCAATCCTCGGAATCCGATCTTCAGCACCGGGGTTGCGGTCGAAGTAGGGGGTGTCGACCTTCGCAGGCGTTACCGAAGAAACACGAATGCCAGTGCCGCGCAGATCTTGTCGAAGAGACTCGGTGAACCCGCGGACGGCATAACGAGCTGACGCATAACCGACTGCCCCGGGCCAGGGAACCGTGGCAGCTGGAGTATTTATCTGCAGGATGTTACCGGAGCCCCGGGCTATCATCGGTGTCACGAATGCACGGCTGACAAAGAATGCGGCAAAGTATGGCGCAGCCATCATCTGGACTGCGTCCTCCGGATCGGTTTCGTCGAGGAACAGGAACCGGCCGGCACCAGCATTGTTGACGATGATGTCCGGAACACCGATATCCCCGAGCACCTGGTCGGCCAAGTCTTTGACCTCCGAGTACGACGTAAGGTCAGCGGGAAAATCGTGCGCTTGGCCGCCTCGAGATCGGATCAACTCGGCCGTTTTTGTCAGTGGCCCGGGTGTTCGGGCGACGAGGATCACTTCTGCGCCGGCAGCGGCGAGGGCCGCGGCGGTAGCAGCACCGATACCTGATGACGCTCCCGTCACTAGAGCTAGTTTCCCGGTCAATTTCATTGTGATGGTTCGTTTCTGATTGAGGGTCAATGGATGATCAGCTGTCGTAGCTGATGGAGATCGCGGAACTGGTTGGGCGAGATTGGCAGGTAAGAACTGACCCGCGTGCAACGTCATCCTCGCCGAGTGCATAGTTCTGCTCCATGTGAACTGGCCCGCGTGGGAGGATCGCCTTGCAGGTCGAGCAGGCGTCGCCGGTGCAGGAGTGGGGCGCCTGAGTTGTCAAGCCCATTGCTGCTGCTTCGTTTTCCGGTGAGACCGGTCGGGCCAGCCCCATACCTCGCTCGGGCTGTTCCGGAAGGGTCATTTCCACTCCGGGGAGGGGCCAGGTGGGCTTTAGAGCAGGGTGACTGTGTCGGAGGTCTTGATTGGTGCTCCTTCTGGACCGGCGGTATGGGTCGAGATCCAGATTGGGTGGTGGCGTTGTTCGCTGGGATTCCATTGCTTCTTCCAGTGACCTCGCACTGTCCAACGATGCGAGTAAGTACGTGTTGGTGTCTCGTCTTGGGTGGCCCGCACTGAGGACCGGGACCGGGAGGACGAGTACGTGACCTGTGAGGGCTTCCTGCACCGCCGGGTGGTCGCAGACTTCGTGGCAGTCACTGTTGTGGACTCGGTCTGGGTCGTTCGCTGCCGGAGCATGTGAGTGAAGGAGACGAAGACCTCGAGAATCTGCGCGGATGTCCATCCGCGGTAGTTTGTGAGGGCTTGCTGCGGGACATCCGAATCCCCGGCGCGGGTGAAGTCGTCGATCGAGTGCAGGCTCGGTGGAGTGTCGCTTTCGGGCGGGCTGAGTTCGGCTTCCGCGGTCGGGATCGGCAGGTAGTCGTGGTTGCCGAATCGGTATGCCGAACCTGCGCGGAGCTCACCTTCGTCGCCGAGGAATTCTTCTACTCCGGCTGCCGATACGAGCTGGACCGAGAGATGCGTGTCATACAGGATATTCCAGAGAAGGACGAGTCCGCCTTCGGGTCGGGCGAGATACGCCACTCCGGAAGGTGACGGCAGGTCATCGGGTGTCACGCTCACTTCGGCAGAAGTCTTGCTACCGGCGCGGATGAGCGCTGTCATTTCCTCGGAGGCGTAGTACGCGTGCCGGTCGGCAGTAGCCCCGCTCGTGCACCGATACGCGCTGTACATTCCAACCGGATCCACCGGCGGTCACTCCCGCGCTCTCGCGCGGACCCCGCGTTGTGCTACCCATTCCGCATCACTGTCGAGTCGCGCGAGTCGCACTATGAGTGGGCGGACGATCAAGTGCGGCATGGGGATAAATGATTTGACGTCCTGCCTGCGAACCTTAGGCATGCGAGTTGTTCCTTTGGTGTTGCTTGGTGGGGATCGGGACGAGCCGAATCGGGTTGGCCAGATCGAAATCGGTGCGTTCGGATCTGGCGCCGCCGACCAAGCGCTTACCGAGGCAGCCGCCAGAATCTTTCAACACCGCCCACTGGCGACCTGGCGATCGCCGATGCCGATCGAGGCGCCGGCGACGCGTGCGACCTTTGGCGGTGTTCGCGCATGTGTGGGCTCAGCTGTCGTAGTCGACTGCGACCGTTGGGGTGGTGGGATGGGATTGACAGGTCAGTATGAAGCCGGCCTCGGTTTCGGCGGTCTGAAGTGCAAAATTTTGCTCCATCGAGACTGCCCCTGTGGTGACTCGGGCTTTGCAAGTGCCGCACGCGCCGCCAAGGCAGGCATAGGGGGCGTCGATGTCGTTTTTCAGCGCGGACTCGAGGACCGTCTCACCGGGGGCGAGTTGCACGATGTGATTCGCGCCGGACAGTGTGATGGTCACTTCGGAGGCGGGAAAGGCCTCGACGTGGGTGGGTCGCTTCGTGCCGCGGAACAGTTCGAGGTGGATCCGCTCGGTCGGCACTTTTTCGGTTGCGAGGTCATCGCGGATTGTGGTGGTGAGTTCGCTCGGGCCGCACAGGTACCACCGGTCGATCGACGTGAGGTCGGTGGCGAGCAGGCGTTGAACCATCGCCAGGTCGATACGGCCGCGAAGCGATGCGGGGTGGTGTGCCTCGGCGGAGCGGACGTGGAAGATGCTCAGCCGGTCGGCATATCGGGATTCGAGCTCATCAAGTTCGGCGGCGAACATGGTCGACTCTGCGGTTCTGTTGCCGTAGAAGAGGGTGAATCGGCTCTCGGTCTCGATCTCCATCGTGGTGCGCACGATCGACAGGATGGGCGTGATGCCGCTCCCGGCAGCTACCGCGACATAGACGCGCCGAGCGAGTGGATCGAGGGGTGCGCCGAAGCTACCCGTAGGCGTCATCAGCTCCAGGAGGTCACCGGCTCGCAGCGTTTCGACCGCGAACGTTGAGAACATTCCGCCGGTGATGTGGCGTACTCCGATCGCGAGTTCTCCCGATGTCGCCGAGGTGCAGATCGAGTAGTTTCGTCGCACCTCCTTCCCGCCGACGCGGTGTTGAACGGTCAGGTGTTGGCCGGCCTGGAAGGCGAACTGGTCGCTGAGGTGATCGGGAACGTCGAAAGTGACTTTGACGCTGTCTCGGGTCAGGCGCTCGACGCTTTTGACAGGGATCGGGTGGGTGCTGGCATGGCGTGCCGCGGAGGAACGCGGCATTCGGACGGGGAGCAGTGCGGCGAGGGCGCCGTTGAGGCGTTTCCACTCCTGGTACTGGGTGGCGTCGAGATGTTGGCCAAACACGGTGCTTATTGCCGGGTCGCGCTCGAGGTAGGCGGCCTCATTGCGTCGCCACGCCGCGACGTAGCGGTAGAAGGGGATGGAGGGGTGTAAGTGGTGGACCAGGTGATAGTTCTGCGACAAGAGCAGGGGAGTCAGGATCCACTCCGAGCCGACCCGGTTGCGGGTCGCGCGATAGCGGTTCTCGCGTTGTGTGTCTTCGAGGTCGTGGTGGGGTAGCCAGTCGAACCACCACGCGAGCACGAACATCGCCACCCGTTCGGGAATCAGGTAGATCAGCGCGAGCGTCCACAGATGTCCGGCGAAGGCGGCCGACGCGATGACCGTCACCGACAGGGTCATCAAGGCCGCCGTTTCCAGGACCTCGGCGCGCGGGCGGCGACGCAGGTTGCGCACCAAGAAACTGATGTAGGGCAGGTCCATAGCCGGAAACCGGATGGGCAGCTGCCACCAGGGTGAGGCGCTGACGAAGTGATCGGGATCGGACTCACCGTCATTGGTGTTGCGGTGGTGCTCGATATGGATGAACGCGAAAGACCTGAATGAGATCAGAGGCGAGACGAAGAACATTGCCAACCGACCGAAGGCGACGTTGACCCAGCGATGTGAGCTGATCGAGTAATGCGAGGCGTCGTGCAGCACGGTGAACAGGACGAAGATTGCTGCGGAGCTCGCGGCGATGGTGGCGATCGCAGGCAACGTGTCGGTGAGCGCGGCCCAGGTCGAGAGGCCGAAGAGCGTAAGCGCAAATGTGCCGATACCGACAATCGGCCAGGACAGCGCAGGAACCTGCTCGCCCGGATCAGGCAAGGCGTGCTGCGAGGCCGCTACTGGGGGTTGGGGTGCTCGAGTCGTAGTCGGCATCGGACTCCTCCTTCGCGCTTCGGGATGAGATGCCAACCTACTAACGGCCGGTGTCGGTCGACAAGGCCTTCCCAGCCCTCTCCGGTGTGCTGTCAGCACATTCTGCGTGCTCGGTGTCCGGTTAGTAATGCTCTGACCCGCGCAACACTGAGGCCCCCAGCACATTGCAGACGATCAGCGCTGCGTGTAGTTCGGCGATGTTGATCGTTGCCGGCCGGCTCCAACGCCTCCATATCGGCGCTGTAGCGCCGACCAAACCGCTACAGCTGACCGGTCCTGCAACGGGTGCGTCGCGCCAAGGAGCGCAGTCACGACAGGAGCGGGGTCGTCGTCAGGACGAGGTCGCCGATGCGCTTGCCGCCTCGGGTGCCCTGGACGAGGTGCTCGCCAAGATCGATGTCGGCGAAGTGTTGCCCGGTGATTCGGGCGATCGCTGATGAAAGTCGCTCTCGAACGCGGTCTGAACGCGGAGATCATCTCCTACTCGGCGAGCTGCCGACGCAGCCGGGTCAACTCGTCACGCTCAGCGGCCGTCAGCGGTTCCTTGCCGTCTCGCTGCGCGGCATCGAGCGCGGTAGCAGGAGCCGTTGTCGGTGACGATCCGATTGATGTTGGCCGACGGAAGTGTGCAGCGAAGAACACCCGGGCTCGATGCATGAATCCGATTGCCGTCAAGGCTTTCTCATCGGTCAAGGCCTCGGTGTATGCGAGCGGAAGAACCCGTCGACGGCGGAGTGCAGGTACCCGTAGCCGGCGCGGGCTCCGGCAGCCTCGGCGCGTTCGACGGCCTTCGCCTGGTCAGAGCGCTTGCCGTGGGCATGCCAGCCACCGCCTTCCGGTATCCGCCCGACCTTCGTCACATCCACGTGCACCATAAGCGCGTGGGTGGTACTTCTCGTCCTGCCGTCGGAGTCCTGTCCCCTTCGCTCAGCCCATGCCCCGCCCGGCGTCTACAACGTCATGACTCGCAACAACTAGTGTGCAGATATGGAGGCGCTGGAGCCGGCTCACGCTGCGGAGGCTGGAAGGGGTATCGCTGCGTATTTGCTGGCGAATGTGTCCAGCCTGGCTGACGACATGCTGCGGTACTTAGTCGAACGGATACCGGAGGTCGGTGGGGATGCTGAGCTTCGCGGTCTGACTTTGGGATCGTGCTCGTCGAATCTCGAGGCGGTACTTTCGATGGTTCGTCATGGGATCGATGCAGCGGCTGCGGAGGCGCCGGTAACGGCGCTCGAACACGCGCGGGCAATGGCATCACGAGGGCACAGCGTCGATGTGATGCTGCGGTTCTATCGGTTGGGCCACGAGTACTTCACCGAGAAGCTTTCCGAATCGCTGACTGACTGGATCGAGGACCCCGCGGTCGCGTTGAGGACGTTTGTCGATCTCGAGCGTTTCGGATTTCGATACATCGACCGCATCTCCAGTCTGGTGGCTGCCGAGTACGTCGCTGAGCTCGACCGACGCCAGACCCAGGCACGAGCCGAGCGCGACGACGTCGTGCGGGCACTGCTCGCTGGGGAACGCGTCGACATCGCTCGCGCTGAACGTGTGCTCAGCCACCGGCTCACCGGTCGGCAGATCGGTTTCGTGTGCTGGGTCGACGACCGCGGCGTCGACCTCGAGGGATTCGCTCGGCGGGTTGGTCGGTTTCTCGGGGCGGGTCACTCACTCGTTGTGGCGGACGGCCCACTCGCGGTGTGGGGATGGGCCTCGATCACGGGGGACGTGAGGACTTCGCTCACGGGCATGGCGAATGAGTTTCCCGGCGAACGCGACAACGTTCACATCGCGGTGGGCTCACCCCATCCGGGGGCGGCCGGCTTCCGCACCTCCCATCTCGAGGCCCTACGCGCACGCCGAATCATCGAACTGTCCGGGCGCGCGGCGCCATCGATCACCCAGTTCAGCGATGTTGCGTTGGTGGACGCCATCTCGCGCGACCTGGATGCGGCGCGGGCCTTCGTCGCCGCTCAGCTCGGCGCTCTCGCACGGGACGACGCGAAAGAGCGCGGCGAGCGCGCCGCGCTCTTGGCTGTGCTCGACGCGCAAGGGAGCCTGGCGACCGCAGCGAGCACCTTGGGAATCCACCGGAACACGGTCCTGCACAGGGTGCGTCGTGCCGAAGAGCGCAGGGGCCGGCCGGCAACGATCAACATCGCCGAACTGCACGCCGCCCTACTCGTCTGCGACGTGCTGGGGGCCTCAGTGTTGCCCGATTCATCTCGTCACTGACCGGAGCCAACGCGCGCTGGATGAGCTGACAGCACACCGGAGAGGGCTGGAAGGGCCTTGTTGGCCGACACCGCCCGTTAGTAGGTTGGCATCTCATCCAGAAAGCACGGCCGAGGAGTCCGACCCGCGACTGCCTGTGCCACACCCTGGCTCCGATGACCATCGGCCTACCCTGGGTCGGGCGAGGACACACTGGGGGAGTTGCGCTTCCACATGGGGTAGTCGCGCCCCGCGGGCTCTTGGAACGGTCGTCGCGGGCTGACCGGGTGCCGGGCGTCTTGGGCCATGCCGCTCACCGTCGCTTCCGATGTGCGGCGCCGGGACTGGGGTTGATCGTCGGCATATCACCGCTGTGGTGCGTTATTTGCTCTCGGACGGGGATCGGATCAGTCCTTGGTTGTTATGGGGGGCGGCTACCGTGGGGGTTTGTGGCAGCAGGTATTCCGGGGCCGTCGCCCAAGATGACGCCGAGCCCCGAGGTTGGGCTCGACTTCGCTCGGGAGTGGGTGGAGTTCCTCGATCCCGACGACGCCGAGCATCTCATCGCCGCGGACATGACGTGGCTGCTCTCGCACTGGACCTGCGTGTTCGGCACCCCGGCCTGCCAGGGCATCATCGCGGGTCGACCCGACGACGGTTGCTGCTCGCATGGCGCGTTCTTCTCGGACGAGGAGGATGTCGCGAGGTTGCACGGGTCGGTGAAGCTGCTCAGACCCGAGGACTGGCAGTTCATGAAGCAGGGTCTCGGGAAGAAGGGGTACATCGAGGAGGACGAGCTCGACGACGAGCCGGCGCTGCGGACCCGCCGATGCAAGGGTGCATGCATCTTCCTCAACCGTCCCGGCTTCGAGGGTGGCATCGGGTGCGCACTGCATGCGATGGCGCTCGAGCGTGGCATCGAGCCGCTCGAGGTCAAGCCGGACGTGTGCTGGCAGCTGCCGATCCGGCGCACCCAGGAATGGGTGGAGCGACCCGACGGCGAGCAGGTCCTGAAGACGACGATCAGCGAGTACGACCGGCGTGGGTGGGGTGAGGGCGGCGCGGATCTGGACTGGTACTGCTCCGGCTCGCCGGACGCGCACGTCGGCGCGAAACCGGTGTGGCAGTCGTATGCGCCGGAGCTGACCGAGTTGCTCGGCAAGGCCGCGTACGCCGAGTTGGCGAAGCTTTGCAAGCGCAGGGCGGGCCTCGGGTTGGTTGCCGTGCACCCGGCGACCGCGGTCGCCGAAAAGAATTCCCAGTAACGGAGCGTCGCTCCCCAAAACGTCGACCCCGGCGGCAGCGTGGTTGCCAAGTAGGCTCTCCGATCGCGACTGGTGTCGAGTGTTCGGGGCAGGGACCTCCGGGATCCGCCGCGAAGGGTATCGGGCCGTCGTCGGCCAATCCCGACTGATGTTGAGTGTGCCTCCCGGGGTGCGCATTTCGGCCCAACCGCCAAGCTGTCGGGGCGTCCGGTACTACCTCCTAGAGCGTCCGGTCGCTCGGGCAGCAGACACGTTCCACAGGCTGGGGGCTCACCGGTGGTGGCCAGACGTGCCTGCTACGTGGAACCGCACGACTTCCCGCGGGCCTATATTCGGCGGCAGCACACGATGACTCGATGACGTGCTGCACTACCGAGCAGCGGCTTGCCGCCGAGGCTGGCAGCCGACACGTCGGAATGTGGCTCGCGAAATAAATAGGGTACTTGCTCGAGCCCGTTCAATCAGAAACCGTCGGAATTAGATTACTTGTCCATTTGAATTGGTCGGTTGTTCAAGTTTCGACTTCGAGAAGATTGTCGTATTGGTGAAACTTCTCGGGTGTTGATGCGATATGCGAAGTAGGCGGTGGATCCGATCGTCGCTTCCCTGGTGGGGTCGGCGTCACCGTTCCCTATCCGAGTCGGGACTTTTTCAGAATCGAAGGTGAGCACGATGAACAAGATCGCGTTGCGCACAGCTGTTGCCTCAGCCGTCATCGCCCCCGTGATGCTCGTGGGGGCCGGCACCGCAACGGCGGCACCTACTGTCACCGCGGGCGGTACAGGCGAGATCAGCATTGCGGTACCGCCGGGGGAGAGCTGGAATTGCTTTGCACTTGACTCGAATTTCGGATTCAAAGCCGGCGTCGGAAGGATCGGCGGTTTTGCGTCGGAGTCCAATGTGACCGTCTTCTGCTTCGGCAGTGTGGCCCCGTTCTTCTTCACCGGGAGCGTCAAGGTGACGTAACCACTTCGTCCTGCCGAATCCGCATTCCATCTGTGAGCGACGGGTCTGCCTGGCGCCCGGCTTTCGATCTGCCGGCCGCGCCCGGAACATGTCGTGTATAAGCAGCGACCTCGGATGCCGCCGTTTCGACCCGACCGCACTCGGGGTCAGGGCCGGACCCCATCCGCCTGGCGCTCGGGAGGGCGGAGCCGTGGGAGGCGTTGGCGGAGCCGATGACTGCCCGCCGGTCGGTGGCGATGACATTGGCGTGCAGGTTCGGCGAAGACAGCACCCGAACCCCGGCGTCCGCGTAGTACGCGAGCACAATAGGGGAGGTCAGGGCGCCCGTACGGCTGCGCGGGAGGCGTTGACGACGAGGACGTCCCCGGCGCGCAGCGGCAGGGTGGGCGCGTCCTGGCCGAGGTGGGCGATCGCGGCATGCCGGGGCCCGCGCGTACGGATCGCGCGGGTGATGTGCGGCCACGGACTCGGACCGTGGAAGGCGGTCCCCATACCCGGACACGGTAGCGGGGTGTGAATGCCCGGCTCGGTATATCCGGATTCAATATCGACCGGTCAGCTTCTACATCGTGTTGGGGTGGGGTGTTTCCCTCCCTGGGGTGGGCGAACGAACCCCTGGGGTGGCTTCAGATCGGGCGCTGGAATGGGCAGAGTTGTACCTGTCACCGACGCACTTCCCCGACATCCTCAGGAGAACTGAATGATCAACGCCCGCCGAACCGTTGCCGCTATCGCCTTCACTGCCTTTTCGGTCCTGGGTGCCGTCGGGGCGGCGTCCGTCGCTCAGGCCGAGCCGATCGGTCCGAACGGTCCCACCGGTGGGCCGTGTCCGATCGTGAACACGGACTCACAGGGCAACGAGACGGTGACGTACGGCAAGCCCGGTGATCGCAATGGTGCCCTGGTGTGCGGTGCGGACGGCGAATGGACGGTCGGCAAGACCAAGGCCAACCCGGGGCAGATCCAGATTCAGCCCGGACTCTCTCGCGGCTAACCGTCGGCAGCCTCCGCTGTCCCCTCTGAGCCAAGTGCCCCGCATCGATGTCGATGCGGGGCACTCTCGTCGGGAGGGACGTGTCGTCAGTCCTGGTAGAAGCGGTTTTGTGGGCTCATCCTCGTCTACGAATCCAGTAGATACCGTCGGCGCCCGGCAGGTACGAATGCGGTACGTAGCAGGGAAACTCGCCGTGTACTACGCGCCGGAAACCACGTGGGGATCGTCCGGAGTGAGCTGCTACCGACCCACACACAATGTCGACTCGCTCTAGGGAACCGGGAAGGATCCGAACCCAGGGTTGACCGGTACTTGAGGCCATCGGTCGCTCGCGGGCGGCAGGACGTGGGCGTTGACATCGGCGGTCGCGACGACTGTTCCGCTGCCGGTGCCCACTGTCGCCGGGGTATATCGGCACCTCTCGTCCGGCGCGATGGGGCGACTGAAGTCGACGGGCCGCTCGGCTCGGAGCACGGTGGTGCCGGTGGCGCCGGTGGTCAGGTTTCGCCAGTTCACCGATACGTCGATACAGTCGAGCGTGGTGATCGCGATTGTGTTCGAGGGCTCTGCCGCCAAAGTCACCATGCCGGGTGCACCGGTTGTTGCGGACGGAGTCACGGTTGCCAGCAGGTACGGTACCCAGCATCTGAATCCCACTGTGCTACAAGCAGAAACGAACGTCACCGGGGCCTGAAACATCGTTGTCGTCGCCGGGACCGGCGGCGGGTTCGCGGTCGCCGCAGCGGACGAGCCGAGCGGTGCAGCGAGGATGGCCACGGACGCCGCAGTCCAGGCGAAGGACGAACGAGGAAGCGAAACCCACCGCATGGTGTGCCCTCCAATGTGGGACCTGTCGCGACCCCTGTTGCAGTGTTAGCGTACTCGCTGAGCGCCCACCAGCTAGTCAACTCGAGTTCGGTGAAATTGCGGGGCGTTGGATTCGTATGCCCTGTTCACCGGCTCAATTCTCCAGCTGGCTTGTCCGCCGGCATCCGTCTTCCGACGCGTCAGGGAACGAAACCGACGGTCGTGGTCAGCCGGTCGCATTGGCTGCCACGGTGTGTGCGAATCCCGTTCCGACGGGTTATCAGCTCAGGTCGAGTTCGGTTGCGGTGGCGAGGTATTCGATCTGTTCCAACGTGATCGGGACGGTGGAACCCTTGATGGGGGTGGTGCTGATGATGATCTGTTGGGTGGAGGGACGGGTGATCGAGAAGTAGGCGCTGCCGTGCGCGGGGTAGAACCCGCGGGTGAGGGTGGACCCTTCTTTTGACACAGTCGTGATGCGGTTCGGGTCGATCTCGTTCAGGTACTCGTCCTGGCGTGAGGACGCGGGTTGACCGCTGACGACGACGATGTCGAGGCGCCCGGCGGCCCCGGTGGCCGATGTCACGGTGAGCACCTCGCAGACGTTGTCTTTTCCGGCGTCGGTCAAGCGGAGTGATCCGATCGGCCGATCCAGGGTGAGGTCGTTGTTGCCGGGCATGCTCGCCCACCGGGCTTCGAGTGCCTGGTCGAGCCGGGTCACCTTGTCCCGGGTCAGCTCCGGGCCGTTCCAATCGGTGAAGGCCCCGCAGGACGGCATCAGTGGCACGGCCGGGATGACGGGTGCCGTGACCGCCAGGGAGGGGGTGGTGGCGATCGCGGTCAGCTCGTCGAGGGTCAACGGGATCTGTCCGCTGTGGCGGCTGCCTGCCCTCGGGTCGGTGTTGTCGGCGTCGTTGGCCGTGGCCACGATCCGGGTGCCGTCGGGAAGGTACGCGTCGACAGTGCGTTCGAGTGTGCGGACGCCGTTGATCTCGTACCAGGTGTCCAGCGTGTCGAGCACCGTGCCGTCCGGGCGGGTGTCGCGTCGATCCAGCGCTCCTGTCACGCACGGCAGGACGGGACGGTTCCAGGCCTGGACATCGACGGTCAAGGTTCCGACGTGTCCGTCTCGGACCAGCGAGCCGCGGGCGTTTGTCGACCCGTTGAACAGGTCTGCATCCTCCTCCTGTGGGAAGTTGGCGGGGTCGACATCGGTGATCGGCTCGAACTGTAGGGACTGGCGTGGGCTGGCGAAGACCAGCTCCACCGAGTCCGGGAGTGCATCGACGGTGGCCTGTGTCATCGCCGCGGCCTTAGCCCCCGAGAACCATGGATATTTCGGGTTGTCGTACTCGCCGGGCCCGACGGTGGCGAAGTTGACGCGTTCAGGGTCCGAGGGCGGTTCGACTACATCGCACCCCGGTATCCGCGCCGGGTACGGCGCGGGTTCGAAAGCGTAGGTGTACGCGCCGTCGGTGGTGTGCTCATTGGGCCCCGGGTCGTTCAGCAGGCCGGCCACCACGGTTCCGGCGGCGATGGTCGAGAGGATGACGACAACGTCGAACCATCTGCTGTCGCGCCATCTGCGAGCACCGTCCTTGACCACTTTGCCCCCTCGGCGAGTCAGTGTTCACCGTAACTCAGGATTCGGCCGAGACGGCTGCCCACAAGCTGCGCCGTGTTCGCCTGCCTGCTCGGCGGGGACCGTCGTCGCGGTCGCGGCACGTGAGGCTCAGCTGGCGAGCTCGGCGGCGGCGGACTGGTGTGGGTATTCGGCGAGCTGCCCTGTCAGGGTGTCGTGATAGCTGTGGACGTTGCCGACCTTGATCTGCTCGTAGCCGCGGATCATGTCGGGCAGGGCGGCGATCTCGACGGCGGCAGGCAGTGATGCTGCGGTCAGGTCGACGAGGAGCCGCTCGATGATCTGGCGGTATTCGACGATGAGTTCGCGTTCCATCTTGCGGATGTGGTGGTAGCCGAAGACGTCCAGTTTGGTGCCGCGGACTCGCCGCAGCCGGTGCAAGGTCTTGAAGCCGGGATTGACCCAGGAGCCGAGGGAGAGCTTGTTCTTCATGCCCATCGCGCGCAGCATCGGCGGGTGCAGGCGCACCGACCGTTTCGCGCTGCGGCCGAAGGCATCGGTGACCGCGGCGTCGAAGGCGGGGTCGAGGGCAAGGCGCGCGACCTCGTACTCGTCCTTGTAGGCCATCAATTTGTGCAGGTGCTGGGCCACGGTTTCGGTCAGCGCGGTGGATCCGCCGATCAGCGTGGTCTCCTGCGCGCGCACGTGTTCGACGAAGGTGGCGTACTGCTGCGCGTAGGACGCGTCCTGGTAGTCGATCAGGTCCGCGGTCCGCAGGGACACGAGTCGCGCCAGCTCGGAGTCATCGGCAGCAGCGACGGTGGCCGCAATCTGGAGTGCTCGAGGTGACGGCGCCGGCGGGGTGTAGACGGCGCGCCGGGTGCTCTCGATGGCGGCGGTCAGGGCGGCCGGGTCGGCAACGGCCTGGCGGCCACGGCGAAAGGCCTGCACGTTGGTGTGGACTGCGGCACCGTTAAGGGTGATCGCCCGCTCGATGGCGTCGGCGGAGATCGGGAGGACACCGGTCTGGTAGGCCGCACCGACGAGGAGCATGTTGGTGTACTGCTCGTCGTCGAACAGATCCCGCGACAGGCCGGCCGGGTCGAGGTAGACGGACCGGTGGGTGGCGCTGTCGATGGCGGTGCGGATCGTGCTCAACTCGGGGAAGTGCACCGTGGTGTCGACCACCATCTGCCCGGTGGGGATCTCGGTGGTGGAGACGACGGCGATGGTGCTGTCGGGGTTGGCGACCTTCAGATTGGTCGGGTCGGTTCCGACGAGGGAGTCGCAGGCCAGGTACAGATCGCACCGGCCCTGACCGATCTTCGATCCTGCTTCGAAGGCGCGGTCGCTGAGCTTGAGGTCGGAGATGACGGCGCCGCCCTTCTGCGCGAGACCGGTCTGGTCGAGGCTGCGCACGAACTTGCCGTCGAGCACTGCGGCAGTAGCGAGGATCTGCGAGACGGTGACGACGCCGGTGCCGCCGACACCGAGAAGCCGCATTCCGAATTCGGACCCGACCGGCGCAAGTTCCGGCTCCGGAACCAGGCCGGGTGCGATGTCAGGTACGGGGGTGCGCTGCTCGGCGGGACCGGGAGTGACCGTCACGAACGAGGGGCAATCACCTTTCAGGCACGAGTAGTCGAGGTTGCAGGAGGATTGGTGGATGGCGGTCTTGCGGCCGAACTCGGTGTCGACGGGGTGCACGGACAAGCAGTTCGACTTCTCGCCGCAGTCTCCGCATCCTTCACAGATGCGTTCGTTGATCATCACCCGCGTGGTGGGGGTGTCGATTGTGCCGCGCTTACGTTTACGGCGTTTCTCTGCTGCGCATTCCTGGTCGTGGATGAGCACCGTGACACCGGAGACGGCGGCGAGGTCCTGCTGCACCTGCACCATGTCGTCGCGGTCGCGGATCTCGACCCCGCGGGGCAGCTTCAGGGCTTTGACCCGGTTACGGTCCTCGGTGGTGACGACGATCTTGTGGACGCCCTCGGCCAGGAGAAGTCGGGTGAGACGGTCGAGTGGCATGGCGCCGACCGGGTCCTGGCCGCCGGTCATGGCGACGGTGGCGTTGTAGAGCAGCTTGTAGGTGATGTTCTCACCGGAGGCGACGGCGGCGCGCAGCGCCAGACTGCCCGAGTGCATGAAGGTGCCGTCGCCGACGTTCTGGACCAGGTGGTTTTCTTCCAGGAAGGGGGCCATCCCGATCCATTGAGCGCCTTCGCCGCCCATCTGGGTCAAGCCGATGACATCGCCGACCTGTTTGTCGTCCATCAGCAACACCATGGCGTGGCAGCCGATGCCGCCGCCGACGAGGCTGTCCGGGGCCACCTTCGTCGACGAGTTGTGCGGGCACCCAGAGCAGAAATACGGTGTCCGGGTCAGCAGCGGCAGCGTGATCCGTGAGGTCTTGGGCCGCTCGCGCCAGCGCTGGACCGGTTCGATGTCGTACTCGTCGCCGAGGCGGCGGGCCAGAGCACCGGCAATCAGATCGGCGTCGAGTTCGCCGAAGGCATTGACCAGGGGCTTGCCGTGGGGATCGGTCTTGCCGAACACTCTGGGGGCGTTCGCCCGTGGGTAGAGGATGTCGCGGACCGCGGTCTCGATGAAGGCGCGCTTTTCCTCGACGACGATGATTTCGTCGAGGCCGTCGGCGAAGGTGTGCACGATCTGCGGGTCGACCGGGTAGATCATGCCGAGCTTGAGGATCCGGATGCCGAAGCGGCGCAGGTCGGTGTCGTCGAGTCCGAGTACGATGAGGGCTTCGCGCAGGTCGAGGTAGGTCTTGCCGGAGGTGACGATGCCGATGCGGTCGTCGGGTCCGGCGGCGGCAATGCGGTTGAGGTGGTTGATGCGCGCGTAGTCCAGGGCGCGCGGGAGGCGGTCGTAGAGCTGGCTGCGCTCGAGGGTCAGCAGGTTGGGGCCGGCGAGCTTCGCGCTGGGTACGTAGGTGCTCGGTCCCAGGTCTCCGAAGCTGGGGTCGATCCGGTCGGGGTGCACCACCGCGGTGCCGGCGCCGTCGGCGACGGCGGTGACGAACTTGAGCCCCGACCACAGTCCGGTGAACCGGGACAGGAACGGTGCGTGCAGTCCGTAGTCCAGCACCTCCTGCGGGTCGGACGGGTAGAGGGTGGGCATCAACAGATCGGCCATGGCGATTTCGGAGGCGCAGGCCAGGCTCGACGATTTACCACCCGGGTCGTCACCGACCAGGGCGACGGCGCCGCCTCGGGGGTCGGTGCCGATGAGGTTGGCGTGCCGGATGGCGTCCGAGGCGCGGTCGAGGCCGGGCGATTTTCCGTACCAGTAGCCGGTGACTCCGTCCGGCCGCATCCGTCCGACCTGGGGCACCATCTGGGTGCCCAGGACGGAGGTGGCTGCCAGTTCCTCGTTGACCCCCGGGCGGTGCACGATGTCGAACCCGTCGAGGAGTTTGCGCTTGCGCCCGATTTCGAGGTCGTAACCGGCCAGCGGCGAGCCCTCGTAGCCGGAGACGAACGAGGCGGTGCGGTGCCCGCGGCGGCGATCGAGGATCGCCCGGTCACGCAGGGTGCGGACAAGAGCCTGGATGCCGGTCAGGTAGATCGTGCCCTCGTCGAGAACGTAGCGGTCGTCGAGCGAGAAGGTGGCGGCGGGGCTGTGCAGGGTGGAGGACAAGATGGTTTCCTTCGATGATGTGTCGCCCGGTCACGCCGGGGCGTGACCCGAACCGAGGCCGGCGACGAGTTCTTCCAGGGACGAGGCGGCGTCGATCCGGTCGATGAAGGCGGCTTCGGTGGCGCTGGCGTTCTCGCAGAACTCGACGACCCCGGGGACGTCGAAGAACGGGATCACACAGACACCGTCGATGTCCGCGACGATGTAGTCCCCGGGCTGGACCAGGTAGCCGCACAAGGACACCGGACCGTTGAGCTCGATGACTTCGTACCGGTAGCGAGCGGAGTTGGGGCGGCGCGCGGCACTCCACACCGGTAACCCGGTGTCGAGGATGGAGGCGCTGTCACGGACCGCGCCGTCGACGACGCAGCCGGCGATGCCGGCCTTGAGGGCCCACCGAGCCGACAACGTGCCCATCACCGCCCCCGCGCGTGAGCTCGAGCAGTCCATCACCGCGACGTCGCCGGGGCGGCCGAGCCCGTACACGTCCCGGTCCCCGGCGCCGTTCCAGGACTTACTGTCGCGGACGCTGCTCACGTCGCCCCCCAGGGGGATATAGCGCAGGGTCACTGCCGGTCCGCAGAGCGTGTCTCCCGCCGCCAGCGGTTGCAGGGCGGTGGAGTCGAGCACGGCGCCGCCACCGAATTCATCGAGCGCGTCCGCGACGGCGGAGGACACGTCGGGGATCGCGAGCAGCCTCGCGGCGAAGTCGGTGTCGTACCGCGGGACCTCGGTGGTGCGGATCTTCGATTCGGGAACGGTCCCGGTCAGTCGGTTGTGGTGATCTTCGACGGTCGAGAGGTCAGGCACGGCGGGCCTCCTGGAGGGTGATGCGGCGGGCGACGGGAAGGGTGCGCCGCCGGGTACTTTCGTAGATGTCGATGTCGGCGACCTGCGCCAAGGTCAGGCTGATGTCGTCGTAGCCGTTGAGCAGGCGCCACCGAACGTTCTCGTTCAGCTCGAACGGGTAGATCACCTCGCCGACACGGACCTGCAGTTGCACCAAATCGACGGTGACGGCCGTGCCGGGCCGGGCCTCGATGCTGTCCCAGATCTGTTCGACCACATCGGCGGGGAGTTGCACGGTGAGCAGGCCGTTCTTGAGCGAGTTGTCGCGGAAGATGTCGCCGAACCGGGGCGCGATGATGGCACGGAAGCCGTAGTCCCGCAGGGCCCAGACCGCCCATTCGCGCGAGGACCCGGTACCGAAGTCGGTTCCGGCGACCAGGACGGTCGCGTCGCGGTATTCGGGCTGGTTGAGGACGAAGTCGGATTGGTCGGCTCGCCATTCGCCGAACAGTGCGTCCGCGTGCCCGTTGTCGAAGTCCCCGGTGAAAAAGCCCACCGGATAGATCTGGTCCGTGTCGACGTCGGAGCGACGCAGGGGTGCGGCGATTCCGGTGTGCTCGGTGAAACTGTCCATCGTCAGCGCTCCTCGAGGTCGGTGGGAGAGGTCAGTCGGCCGGTAACAGCGCTGGCGGCCGCCACCGCCGGTGACACCAGATGCGTTCGCGCACCGCGGCCTTGCCTGCCCTCGAAGTTCCGGTTGTTCGTCGAGGCTGCGCGTTGACCTGGACGCAGCCGGTCGTCGTTGAGTGCCACGCACATCGAGCATCCCGACGAGCGCAGCGACGCCCCGGCCGCGGTGAAGATCTCGTCGAGTCCTTCGGCGACGGCCTGGGCGCGCACCGTTTCCGATCCCGGCACCACCAGGACCTCGATGCCGGGGGCGATCCGTCGTCCCTGCCACACCGCCGCGACTTCCCGCAGGTCCTCGATCCGGCCGTTGGTGCACGATCCGATGAACACGGCGTCGATCTCGATCGCCCTCATGGCGGTGCCGGGGGCGAGGTCCATATACGTCAACGCGCGTTCCGCCGCCGCGCGGGCGACGGGGTCCAGGAACGAATGGGGTGCCGGCACCACGCCGTCGAGCGGAACCGACTGTGCAGGGTTGGTGCCCCAGGACACCCGCGGCGCGACGGCGGAGGCGTCGATGTGCACTTCCTTGTCGAACTCGGCGTCGTCGTCGGAGTAGAAGGTGCGCCAGTAGTCGACTTCCTCGTCGAAGACGGCACCGGACGGCACGTGTGGTCGTCCCCGCAGATACTCGACGGTGACCTCGTCGGGTGCGATCAGTCCTGCGCGTGCCCCGGCTTCGATGGTCATGTTGCACACCGTCATTCGACCTTCCATCGACAGCGCGCGGATCGCCTCACCCTGGTATTCGATGACGTGACCCTGGCCTCCGGCGGTGCCGATCTGCGCGATTATCGCCAGGATCAGATCCTTGGCGGTGGTACCGGCGGGCAGCATCCCGTCCACGACCACGCGCATGTTCTTCATCGGGGTCATCGGCAGTGTCTGCGTGGCGAGGACGTGTTCGACCTGGCTGGTTCCGATACCGAATGCGAGGGCTCCGAAGGCGCCGTGGGTGCTGGTGTGCGAATCACAACACACCACCGTCATGCCGGGCTGGGTCAAACCCAGTTCGGGGCCGATGACGTGTGCGATACCCCGCAAGGGGTCACCGAGGGTGTACAGCTCGACGTCGAAGTCGTGGCAGTTTCTCTGCATATGGTCGATCTGCCGGATGGCAGTGGCGCTTGAAAGGTCACGCAACTCGTCATCGGTCGGGTTGTTGTGGTCGACCGTGCCGAGGGTCAGCTCGGGGCGGCGCACTGTGCGGCCCGCAGCTCGTAGTCCGGCGAACGCGGGCGGGGTGTTTGCCTCGTGCAGCAAGTGCAGGTCGATGTAGATCAGATCCGGCTCACCCTCGGCGGATCGCACGAGATGGCTGTTCCAGATCTTCTCCGCAAGCGTGTGGCCCATGTTCAGTGCCTGTCCCTTCCATTTACTCCAGAGCGCGCCGGCCGGACAGCCGTGCCGCTCTCGGCCGGCGGCGAAATGCGGGTTCGATCGATCCCCGATCTCCGCGGTACTCGATGTGACCCACAACATACGCAGACATGTACCGTGAGATAAACACAGCTCCGAAATTTGCTGCCAAATGCTCAACACAGGTGGGCGAGAGCGGTGCCGACTGCGCATTCGGCCTAGTTTCGGACCCTTACGACAGGAGTAGCAATGGACGGCTTCGACAAGCTTGATCTCGACATCCTTCGGCTGATCGTCGAAGAACCCCGTGCCGGTGTCCGCGAGTACTCCCGCAGGCTCAACATCGCTCGCAACACGGCACAGGCACGGATCACCAAACTCGAGAAGACGGGCGTCATCGTCAGCTGGCGCCCGCAGATCAACCCCGCCCCCCTCGGGTACACCGTGATGGCCTTCGTGCATGTCCACATCGCTCAGAGCGAGATCGACCGCACTCTCGACCGCCTCACCGCGATACCGGAATTGATCGAAGCCAACACCGTCTCCGGTGACGGAGATCTGCTGTGCCGCTTCGTCGCCCGGGACAACTCACACTTCGAGGAAGTACTCCAGGCGGTCATGAGGACCGACGGGGTCCTACGGACGCGCTCGGAGATCGTGTTGAGCCGGCGGATCTGGCCGCGAACCATCCCCATCGTGGAGAAGCTTCGCCAGGAGCGCTGATCCGGACCTTTGGCCGTGGTAGCGCATGACCGGTGAGCATCGAACCAACAGAGGCGGTTAATTCTGAGCCATTGGCTTCATTTCGCGCGGCGGCGAAGATCCACGGTGAGCATCTGGATGCATTTTCGCCAAGCGGGTTGCTTCTGTGACAGCCATCACCCTTCAATAGGCGGGTGCGGGCCGTCGCCCGACGGGCCCGGCCCGACCGCGACGCCGCCCGCAGTCGGCTCACCGCCCCGGCTCGTCACCGGAAGGCGTGCTCGGAAAACCGAGCAACCACCGAAAGGGTTACCTCCATGCTCTATTTCCTCTCGATCGCGGCGTTGGTAGCGCTGTTCGCGATCGCCACCATGACCCCGATCAACATGGGGGTCCTGGCATTCGCCGCCGCCTTCGTGATCGGAGGTTGGGTCTCCGGAATCGCGCTCGAAGACATCTTCGACTTCTTCCCCGGCAACATCGTCATCGCCATCATCGGGATCACCCTGCTGTTCGGGATCGCACAGCTCAACGGCACCGCGGACTTGATGATCGGCGGAGCACTCAGGCTCGTCCGCGGCAAGCGCTGGGCCATTGTGTGGCTGATGTTCTTCCTCGGCGCAGGCCTGATGACCATGGGATCCACGCTTGCCGTCGGCATGCTCGCGCCCATCGCCATGCCGATCGCCAAGCGCTACAAGATCGATCCGCTGCTGATGGGCATGATGATCAGCCACGGCGTGCTCGGCGCCGCCTTCTCCCCGGTCACCGTCTACGGCGCGTTCACCAACGGTTGGCTGCAATCCGCCGGCCTGCCCAACAACCCGTTCGTGTTGTACGCAGTCCCCCTCGGGCTGAACTTCCTGTTCGCCGTCGCCATCTTCCTGGTGCGCGGACGCGACCTGATGCATTCGGGTGAACAGGACATCGACATCGACATCGACAGCATCACCGACACCGCCGAAACGGCCGAAACACCGCCACGGGGCGGTCAACTCGTCACCACGGGAGCGCCGACCGGCCGCAACGCCACCGCAACCCGCCCGGGGACAGCTACAACGGCCACGACCACCGGATCCGCTCAACCGAAGGTCACGCCCGGCAGGATCGAGGAACTCGAAGCCACTGGATTCACCCCGATGCGGATCGCCACAATCGTCGGCATTCTCGCTCTCCTCGTCGGCGGTGCAGCCTTCCAACTCGACATCGGCGTCTGCTCCATGGTCATCTCGGCGATCCTGCTCTGCCTGGCACCGAACAAGTTGAAAACGGCTGTCAACAACGTGCAGTGGTCAGCGGTCCTCCTGGTCTCCGGAATGCTCACCTACATGAGCGTGCTGAACGAGAACGGCACCGTCGACTTCCTCGGCAATGCGGCGGCCTCACTCAGTTCGCCGCTGCTCACAGCCCTGATCCTGTGCTACGCCGTCGCCGTCCTTTCCGCCGTCGGGTCCTCCATCGGCACCATCGGCATCGTCCTCCCACTCGCGGCTCCGCTACTCCTCGCCGGCGACATCGGCCTCATCGGATTCGTCGCGGCGGTCATCTTCGCAGCAACGATCGTGGACGTGAGCCCACTGTCCAGCAACGGCGTCATGGTCCTCGCCAACGCCCAGGTCCCCGACCGCAACAAATTCCAACGCACACAATTCAAATACACCGGCTACGTCGTCCTCGTCGCCCCGATCCTCGCCTGGGCCCTGGTCGTCCTTCCGACCTCCCTGTAGTTCTGCCCCTGCAGCTCGCCGACACCACCAACTGAGCCGCCGCGCCGGCCGCCCACCACACGAGGGGCAGCCGGCGCCGGGCTGGGGATTCCGCACAAGTTCGCAGCGCTGGGCAGGTACCTGTATCTCGGATTGACCATGGGCGCGGTGGCCGCCGAAGGCATTCTGCGTGCCCAGGACATCCCACCGGACCTGATCATCCGAAAGCGGCTCTTGCCCAGCAAGTCCTTAGCGCAACTCATTCTGGACGACGACGTCGAGGTTGCGGTTCTGGACGGACAGCGGAACCTGATCCGGCTCTGATCAGCGTGTTCTTCGTCCGCGAAGCCGACCTCAGCCGGGGCAGCATCGACATGTTCATCGACCACGACGGCACCTATCGCCCAGTCTCCACACAATAACGACCCGCAAAAAGCCAAATCCCTAAGGACATTCGTTGATTTCCACTCACTTCGAGAACATCCGCGTCGGTGATACCACCACAACCGAGTCGCGCACTATCACCGACGAGTACGTGCAGGACTTCGCCGAGCTGACCTGGGACCGGCACCCGCTGCACCTGGACCCCGAGTACGCGCAGCGGACCCGCTTCGGTCGCCAGATCGCGCACGGCGCGCTGATGCTGTCCACCCTGCTCGGACTGGTCGAACTGCATCCGAGCTACTTGCAGTGCTTCTACGGGCTCGACGAGGTCCGGTTCCATGCCCCGACGTTCTTCGGTGACACCGTGCACGCCGTCTCCGAGGTCATCGCAATCCGACCACGACCCAGCGGTGAGGCCGCGGTCGTCACCTGCAAGGGATCATTGATCAACCAAGACGGCACACTCGTCGTCTCCGGGCACTTCTCCCTCCTCGTGGCGGGAAAGGCTCAGGCCATCGATTTGGCGCACTTCTCGGGCGACGCCGTGCGTCGACGGGCCGATTGGATAAGGGCCTTATCAACTTCTGTCGAGATCTCCTGAACGGGGGCTCGCTCATCGTTTCGGGCGCTTGATCGCGGGGTAGCTTCCCATTGGGATTGCCGCGCGGGCGGCGTGGATGTTCATGGTGTTGGGGGTGTAGCCGAGTAGGCGGCGAGGGATGCGGCGTCGATTTCCTTGCTGAGGTCGTGCAGTGCGGCGTTGCGGGCGGCTCGGATGTCGATGCCGAGTTAGAGACTCACAAGGAGATCCGGCGGCGGACCGATGTCGTCGGGATCTTCCCCGACCGCACCGCCCTCATCCGGCTCGTCGGCGCAGTCCTCGCCGAACAGCACGACGAGTGGATCGAAGCCCGCCGCTACCTCGGTCTCGACGTGCTGGCCCGCTCCCGCGGAACCCACACACCATCCGAACCCGCCGAGGAGGTGACACCGGCGGCTCTGACCGCATAACCACCAGCCGAGGAATCACACGACGACGTCGTACACCACCTCACGGGACTTGACCAGGGCAGCATGGTTCGACTGCGCCATCATCTGGCGGAACAGGCACGCCGCGGACGAGACGCTCCGCCGGATCGTCACCGAGGCAGATGTTGCCTGATGCGGCACTGGTCGAGGCTAGCTGTCCGCGCGCAGAGCCGTCGGGGTCCAGGACGGCCAGGTCGGGTCGTCAATCGGATTGCCATTGGTGAAGCTTGCGACAAGGCGAAACGGGTGAGCTGTGGTGGTGTTGTCGTATACGTAGGCTTGATCGGCGGAGGCGATCGCAGCCCGCAGTAGACTCCACAACCGCCCAAACCGCGCCCGGATCTTCTCCTCGGGCACGTGGTGGCCTCCGTTCGCTACACGGTCGACCACGCGCGCGACGGCCAACTCCTCCGGGATCAGGACCACGTGCAAGGTCACGTGGAATCCTGCTTGTTGGGCGTCGCGGAGCAGGTCGAGTTTCGACTCGTGGGAGAACACGGTCTCGGTGACGAACGATCGGCGTTGGGCGATCCGCTGTGCTCGTTCCTCGGCTGCAAGGGCGGCCGCTTCGTACGCGTGGGTGGCCTCCTCGTTCGGCCAACGTGCGGCGGCGATGACGTCTGCGTTGACGAAGTCCAGGTGCGTGACAGGGCGGAACACGAGCTCGTAGAACGTGGTCTTCCCGGCACCGTTCGGTCCGGCGATGGCGTGCAGGACGGGATCAGGGCTCAAGCGCCGGCCGACTTGCCGTCGTGCGCGGCGTGCCGAACGATGTTCCCGTGTTGGTCCAGCTCGACATAGGAACGGCCGGAGTGGGCGAACTGTTCTGCCAGGTCCAGTCCTTCTCGGCGCTCGGTGATTCGCTCGGTCCATTCCGCACGGACGACCGCCTGTTCCCGGTCGGTCAGCTCGTCGTAGTCGCGTCGGCCGTCCAGGACGTCGGCGACGTCGCGGTAGGAAACGCTGTGGGAGGCTTCCAGTTCGCGGCCGATCCGCGCCCAGTGCGCAATCTGTTGCGCGGCGCTGCGACTCATCCGTCCACCGACCAGTTTCGCCGATGCATACAGCTCGTTGTCGATTCGAGTCGGAGATGTACTTGCCATGTCGGGAACCTTCCTCTCGACACCACTGTAGCAGTCTGCAACAGCCCAGGTGGGTGCGGTGCCTTAGGTCACTTCCGAAGCCTTTCTGAGCAGGCCTGCTGCTGGCACTTTCCTGTTATCGGCGAGTTGATCGGGGGACACCGTCGGCGGCATCGTCAACTTGGCCGGCCCAGGGCTGGATCCGCGAGTATGGAGCCGGGTGAGGGGCCCTGTCGGAGTCGCATCGTTCAGGCTGCGGCAGAGACACCGGTGACCGTGTTCCACACGGCGAATCGGTAAGTCGTCTCGCGTCGCCATTCGGAAGCGGTGAGCAGGTGTCGCCGCGCCTGAAAGTGCCCCGCGATGCCGCCGAACGCCGAGAGGAACCGCTGCGCCTGCCCGGGCGAGGCGAACCGTTTCATCCCCCGCTCGCGTCGTCGCGTGGGCCAGAACAGTGCGTCCCATTCGGCGCGGGCTGCGCGGGCGGCGGTGGGCTCGTGCAGCTCGTTCCCGCTGGCGAGGGCAACCAGGGCCTCGGCGAGCGTGAAGACGGACACGCCGTGACTTCGGGCCGCAGTCACCAGTTCGTCGAAAGCGTCTGCGGCCTCGATCCGGCGGGTCCCGATGACCGCCAGAATCCGCCGATCCCGTTCCGGGACGTGCGTCGCCGGCGGGACTGTCGTCGCTCCAAGGCCCGTCAAGGCTTGGCCGGAGAGACCGAACGCCTGCGGTGAACGACGTCCGTAAGCCGTGTGCGGGAGAACCGCATACACGGATTGACGGGCGGGAGCTGGGGCCGGAGCACCTTGACCAAGGTGACGAAGAAGAACACCGAGCGGGAAACCGTTCTGCTCATTGGCTTCCCGACCTACAGTCAGGATCTGCCACCGCGCCAGCTCGCGCCCCTGCACTCCTCGAGTGCGCATCGCCCTCCGCTGGAGCCTCTATCGATCGGGTGCTGCAGTCAGCGGAGAAATTCTGCTGATTCGTCGTCTCGGAGAAGCTGTGCGAGAACGTCGAATTCGTTGAACAGGTTCCACTCTTCGATGATGCGACCGTCGGCGATGTACAACTGGGTAATCCCCCAGAGGTGAGCTCGACGTCCTGTCGGTGTTCCGTAGAACCCGTAACCGCGGTGCGTTCCGGTGCCGGTCCACCGCACACAGACTCGGTAGCCGTCGCGGTCGTTTCCCATCCAGTACACCTCGTCGACGGCTACCCCGAGGTCGGGGAACGTCGAGAGCAGCCCGCGGGCGAAGGCGCGGACGTCGTTTCGGCCGCGTCCTTCCCGGTTTGTTGTGCCGTGGAAGAGGACGGTGGGGGAGTATGCCTTGTTGATGGCGCTGAAGTCGCGCCGGTTGAACACGTCGTGGAACAGTGCGCGCACCATGTGCTCGACATCGAAGCCGGTGCGGGTGCTGGCCTGCGGGTAGGGCAGTGGTTTGCGGCCCCCTGCCAGCCGGGCGACCTCGGTGTAGTCGCGTTCAGTCAACGGCGCGGTGCCTCCGTTGTTGCCGTAGGCCCGCGCGGCGTCTACGACGTCGATGCCGAGCTGTTTGAGCTTGGCGCCCATGTTGTAGAGAACCCATTCCTCGACGATCTCGTTCTCGCGCACGAGACAGTTCGCGATAACCCAGGTTTCGAGTTTGCGGCCGGTCGCCGGCCCCCATTGCCACGGTCCGGTGTGGTGGCCGATGTTGATCGCCCGGTGGGAGGTGACGAATCCCTGCTCGTCGTCGCCGGCCCAGATCACGTCGTCGGAGTACACGCGCAGATCGGGGAAGGCGTTGATCGATTGGATAGTGCCTTCCACCATGTGTTCGACACCGAAAGCGAATCCGCTGTCGTTCGAGACCCGGCATCCGGGGGCGTAGGTGTCGTAGATGTAGCCCACGTCCTGGTCCTCCCAGATGCGATGGGTGATACGGACGATGTAGTCGACGATGTCGGTGTACTGGTCTTCGAAGCCGCGCATCGAGTGTCGACGGTCTCCGGTGGGATAACCGGGCATGTCCGCGCCGTTGGCGGGTCGGACGGCGATGTCGAAGTTCGGCGGCATGATGCGAGTCGAACCGGATTTCGCCGTCGTCGGAGCGGCATTGCCGTTGGTAGCCGTTGCAGCGATGGCGGACGACTGGTCGTCAGTCTTGGGCATGGTGAGTGTCCTTCGAGATTATGGTGATGAGCGCGCGCTGCGAGCGCGCGCTGGTCGGGATCTACGAGACGCGGTTTCGGTCGCATCGTGCAGGGTCACCGGACGAAAGCCGATCTGGGGCGGCGCCGTCGGCGGTTGGTTGGTTGCTCAACCGAGCAGTCGTGCCCCGGTGACCGGGTGAAAAAGGTGCGTTTCGGCCACGTTGCGGAGACCGACCCGTACCGTCTGACCGAGACGGGGCGGCGTGCGGCCGTCCACGCGCACGTTGACCCGATGTGCCCCGGATGTGCTCAGAACGGTGCCGTAGATGTAGGCGTCGGCGCCGAGTTCTTCGACCAGTTCGACAGCGAGGTCGAATCCGTCGTCGGCTGGCCCGACCAATTGCAGTGCTTCCGGCCGAATTCCGAAGGTGACGTCATCCAGACCGGAGACGGCGGACCGGGGAACGGGAACGATGAGTTCGCCGAACTCGACGCCCACCGCGGACACCGGCACCGTTGTCAGGTTCATTCCGGGCGAGCCGATGAAGGCCGCGACGAAGGCGTTGGCCGGCCGTTCGTAGAGTTCGCGCGGGGTGGCAGCCTGTTGCAGGATGCCGTCCTTGAGTACCGCCACCCTGTGCCCCATCGTCATCGCCTCGACCTGATCGTGGGTGACGTACACGGTGGTGGTGGCCAGCCGTTGCTGCAGAGCCGCGATGTTGGCGCGGGTCTCGACACGGAGTTTGGCGTCGAGGTTGGACAGCGGCTCGTCCATCAGGAATACCGATGGATCGCGGACGATCGCGCGTCCCATTGCCACTCGCTGCCGCTGGCCACCTGACAATGCCTTGGGCTTGCGATCGAGGAATGGGGTCAGGTCGAGCAGGCGGGCCGCCTCGGCCACCTTCTGTTTGACGACCGTTTTGTCTTCACCGCGGAGTTTGAGCGCGAAGCCCATGTTGTCGCCGACGGACATGTGGGGGTACAGCGCGTAGGACTGGAACACCATCGCGATGTCGCGGTCCTTCGGTGCCACGGCGGTCACCTCGCGTCCGCCGATGGAGATTCCTCCCTCGTCGATATCCTCTAGTCCGGCCAGCATGCGAAGGGCGGTGGTCTTGCCCGAACCGGAGGGGCCGACCAGGACGAGGAATTCGCCGTCTTGGATCTCGAGGTCGAGCTGGTCGACCGCGGCGATGTCGGTGCCGGGGTAGCGGCGGGTGGCGCTGTCGTAGCTGACGGTGGCCATGTTATGCCCTTCCTGAAGGGGTCTGCGGTGGGTCGACGGAGCGGTTTCGGGTGGTGCCGCGGGCGGTGTCGAGGACCACACGGTGGTCGGCGATGCTTGCGAAGGCGCGCGCCGGGGCGTTGCTGCCGAGCGCGGGCGGGAACTGTGCGGTGGTGAGACGGCTTGTGCTGGTCGTGTGATGGGGTTCGCCACTCATTCCGCGCGTCGAGAGGAGGGTACGAGGGGTGCACCTCTTCGTGTCGGTGGTCATCGGTCGAGTTCCCGAATCTCGTCTGCGGTCTCGGCGAGCTTGCCGGGGACGTCTGCGCCGTTCGCCATTTCGTTGACGGTGACGGCGAGGATGTCCATGATGCGTGGCCAGTCGAGATTCATCGGTATCGCCCGCGCCGATTGCAGAGTGTTGTACTGAATCTGGGGAAGCCCTTGGTTGGCTGCGTTGACCTGCGGTTCGAGCATGTTCGAGTTGTGGACCGTGATACCGGTGGTGGTCGCCGGATCGGTCTTGTCGAGGGCGATCTCACGTTCGGTATCGGCGTGGGTGATCCATTTGACGTATTCCCATGCCGCGCCTTGGTGCTGGGAGGTGTTGAGGACCCCGGTGAGCCAGGTGTAGGCATAGCTCGCCGGGTCCTGGCCCGGGAAACCAGGTAGCGACGCGACTCCGACGTTGCCGCCGAGTTCGGGGGCAGCCTTGCCGGGATTGGTGAAGTCTTCGAGGTGCCAAGACCATGTCAGCACGGTCGCGGCGTTCCCCTTCAGGAAATTGGTCGTGGACTCGAGCTCACCCCAGTTGGTGGACTCCGGCGGTGTGTATCCCTGGCGCATCGTCTCCAGATACTTCTGCGTGGCGGCGACGGCTGCGGGACTGGTGAACGCAGGGGCTCCGCTGTCGTCGAACAGTTCGGCTCCGTTGCTCCACAGCATCGTCAGCCAGGTATAGAGGTCTTGGCCGTTGTTGCGGCTGAACTGGCCGGCGAGCGGATTCTTGTCGGTGCGGTTCTTGATCAGCTCCAACTGCTGGTAGTACTCGTCCCAGGTGGTGGGCGGCTCCAGGCCGAGTTGGGCGTAGATGTCCTTGCGGTAGAAGAGGTTGTAGGAGAATCCGCGAAAGGGCAGACCGTAGGTGGCCGTCGGGTCGCCCGCGCTGGCCGCTTCGCGGAAGGGTCCGGAGTAGTCGTCGAGGGTGATGCCGTCATTCTTCATGACCTCATCGAGGGGCTGGACGCCGATCTTCAGCGAGGGCCCCCAAGCGTCGGGCCAAATCAGAACGTCGTAGGTGCCGCCGCCGATAGCACTTTCGGCGACGATCTTCTGCAGGAACGCGGCGTAGGGGATGTTGGACCATTCGACGGTGATGCCGGTGCGTTCGGTAAATTGCTTCGTCCGCTCGTTCAATGCGGCGAACTGCGGCACCGCGGTGCAGCAGGTGAGGAAGCGGATGTGGGTTCCCTCGTAGGGTTTGCCTTCGAGGAGACCGAGTTCGTCGACCGGCCCGGATTTGACCTGGGATGCGAAGTCCTTGGTGATGGGACCGGATCCGCAGGCAGACGCGAGTAGTGCGAGTACGAGGGCGATTGCGGCCGGAACGAGGCTCCGGAGGCGAGGAGTCTTTCGGGTCATTTGACCGCTCCTAGTGTCATGCCCTGTGCGAAGTGCTTGCGGACAAGGGTGGCGAGGATGATCATCGGAACCATCACGAGCAGACCGGCCGCCGCCATCTGACCCCACTCGACGCCGTCGGGTTGATCGAGCGTCATCAGAGAGACGGGCAGGGTGATGGCGTTGGCCCTGGCAAGGAAGGTCGGGAAGAGGAATTCGTTCCAGGACAGGAGGAAGGCGAAAACCACCGAGACGAAGATCCCAGGGGCGGCGAGCGGGGTGATGACGCGCCACAGCAGCATCAGCTGCCCACATCCGTCCAGTCTTGCGGCCTCCTCGACCTCGATGGGCAGTCCGTCGACGAACCCCTTGAGCAACCAGGTGTTGTAGGGAACGACGATCGCGAGATTGGTGACGATCAGGGCGAGGTGGGTGTCCAGCAGGCCGAGATCGCGGAACATCGTGAGGAAGGGGAGGGCGATCGCGACACCCGGAATGAATTGGGTGGCCACGATTCCCAGAAGAACGGACTTCGCACCGGGAAACCGGTACCGGGAAAACGCATAGGCGGCCAGCAGGGCCAGCGGTACCGAGATGACGGTGGTGATCACCGCGATGATGATGCTGTTGAACATCGGGTGCACCAGATCGTTGGCACCACCGATGATTCCGCGAAAATTGTCCAGTGAGGGGCGGAAGAGGATCGAGGTGGTGAATACCTCCCTCTCCGGCTTGAACGCGGTCAGCGCCAACCACAGGATCGGGAACAGCACGAAGAACAGGATGACGAGCGTGGCGAGTAGCCGGGCGACCCCGAGCGCGGTCTGCTTACCGGTCTTGCGGGGCCTGCGCCGCTTGAGTACGGCGGGGCGTGTCCGCGCGCCTTCGCGGTCGAGTGTGTCGGTCATTTCGACTCCTGCCTTCCCATGAGCCAGAGGTACCCGGCGGCGAGGGCCCCGAGGATCACGACGAGGATCCAGACGGTTGATCGTCATTCACGCGCCGACGGGGTTCGGCAAGAGCACCCTGGCCGTGCAGTGGCGCGACGGGCTGGTGGCGGAGGGGGTCACGGTGGCATGGCTGACCGTTGATCACGACGACAACAATGTGGTGTGGTTTCTCGGTCACGTGATCGAGGCGATTCGGGTCGTGCAACCGAGTTTGGCCGCGGAGCTGGGACAGGTGCTCGAGGAACACGGGGATGAGGCCGAGCAGTATGTCCTCGTGTCGTTGATCGACGAGATTCACGAGAGGGGGGAGCGCGTGGCCCTCGTGATCGACGACTGGGACCGGGTCGACGACGCAGGCACGATCGCCGCCCTGGAATTTCTTCTCGATCACGGCTGCCATCACCTCCAGCTGGTGGTGACGAGCAGGAATCAGTCCAATCTGGCGTTGAGCAGGATGCGGGTACGCGACGAGCTGGTCGAGATCGATCCCTCGGCGCTGCGGTTCACCCCTGCGGAGGCGCAGTCGTTGCTCATCGAATTGGGCGGCATCGAGCTCGGGACCGACGATGTAGTGCGGCTGACCACGACGACAGACGGTTGGGCCGCCGCTCTTCAGTTGGCGGCGTTGTCGCTACGGGGCACGACGGATTCGTCCGCACTGATCGGGCAGCTGACGGGTCGCCATCACGCAATCGGCGAGTACCTGGCCGAGAACGTCCTCGACCGACTGGAACCGCAGATGCTCGACTTTCTCCTCGTCACCTCGGTCCCCGAACGTATCTGCGGCGGATTGGCATCGGCTCTCGCCCAGGTAGCTCACGGACAGGCCATGCTGGAGGAAGTCGAGCGTCTCGATCTGTTCTTGCACGGCGTCGATGAGGGCAAACGGTGGTTCCAGTACCAAACGATGTTCGCCGACTACCTTCGGCGACGGTTGGAGCGTGAGCACCCGGACCGGATTGCTCAGCTCCATAGAACTGCATCCGAGTGGTTTGCCGATCACCGATTGCTCAGTCAAGCCGTCGACCATGCGCTGGCCGCGGGAGACGGCAATCGGGCCGTGGTGTTGGTCGAGGAAGCCGGTACGAATCTTCTAGAACATTCACAGATGTCGACGCTGCTAGGTCTCGTTGCGAAACTCCCGCCGCAGGTCGCCGCCTCGAGACCCCTGTTGCAGATCCTCGTCGCCTCCGCAAACAATCTCCTGCGACGATCCGGGGCCGCGGCAGGTGCGCTGCAACTGGCGGAGTCCGCACTCGACGGCGGTTCTGCGAGCGACTCCGACACTGCAGAACTTCGCGTGATGGCCTCCGTGATTCGGGGCGTGGTGGAAGTCTTCGCCGACCGAATCGACGGTGTGGACGATCTGATCGCGGCGAGTTTGGCGCAACCGGAATCACTGCCACCGTGGGTCGTGTCGACCGCCGCGGACGTCGCATCCTGGGTTGCGCTGTACAGGTTCGACTTCGATGGCGCTCGGCGGTGGCAGGACTGGGCCATCGAGTACCACCTCCGCACGACCGGTCCATTCAGTGCGATGTACGGATATTGCTTCGCCGGCATCGCAGCGCACGAGCAGCTCGACATCGACAGGGCCGAAGAGAGCTTCCGGCAAGCTCTGCACGGAGCGAGAGACCCGGCCGGTACACAGTCCCCTGCATCTCGGCTCGCGGGCGGACTCCTGGGTGACCTGCTGTACGAGCGTGGTGACATCGACGAGGCCGAACATCTACTGGACGAGTGTTACATGCTCGGGGCCGAAGGAGGAGTAGTCGATATCACTCTGGCCGCATACGTCACCGGCTCTCGGATCAAGGCCTTGCGGGGCGATCTCGGCCTCGCGAGCCGTCGCCTGGACGAAGGAGAGAGAATCTCCGAAGCGCACTCGTTGCCGCGGTTGAGAGCGGCGATCACTGCCGAGAGAGTCCGGTGGGGACTCGCCACGCTGTCGCACACGAATCAACCTCGCGGCGGCGCGGTGCAGACGAACGGGATCCTGCAGATCGCTGCAGAATATGAGGAGACATCGCGGCTGCGCGCGCTCATGGCCAGTGGGTCGGGCTCCGATTCGACACTCGCCTCCGCAGGAGCGCGAGCCATGGTCACGAAGTTCACCGAACAGGGCAGACCTCGATCTCAATTGCAGGCCAATCTCCTTTTAAGCGCAGCACTCTCGGCGGAAGGCCGAATCGAAGAAGCGAAGCAAGTCCTCGCCGATGCCGCCGTGAAATGCTCCGAATTTGGCCTGATCCGCTTCCTCGTCGATGGAGGACCTCGGGTTGTCTCCATCCTCACCGCCGTACGGGCCGACCGAGCGCAGGGCGTGGGAAATTCCGAATGGTCGAATGTCTCGACCGCGTTTCTGACCGATGCGATCACCGCCGCTGAGTCAAACGGTGTGCCACCCCTTTAGCTATCGCTTAAAAGGGGGTTCCCCCTGAGTGAGGACGTCGTGAACACCGGGGCGTGAGGGTCCCGGAGGAAGAGATGTCACTGATGGCGATGAAGGTGTACTCGGCGGAGTTCAAGGCCGAGGCCGTCGCGCTGTATCTGTCCTATCCGAGCACACCTTCGAGGGCATCGGCAACGACCTGGGCGTCAGTCGCGAGACCCTGCGCAACCGGGTACGGGCCGAACGCAAACGCACCGGCGCCTCCACGGCCGAGCTCCGGGCCAGCGGGGCGGCGCGGCTGGCGTCCCGGCCAGGCGAGGTACCGTCCGAGTCCGTGTTGGAGGACGAGAACAGGCAGCTCAAGACCCAGATCCGGAAGCTCGAGGCCGAGCGGGAGATCCTGCGCAAGGCCGCGCAATATTTCGCGGGCGAGACGTGCGCCACGAGGCGCTGGGTTGGTCGAGAGGTGGTGAAAGACCGCCTCCCTCGGGTCGTCGCAGTGGCCTGAGTGAAGCTGGGGCAGCCCTTGCCGGGGAACGATGGTCAAGGGTGGCAAGCGGCCCCGACGAAGGCGAGTCGCGCCGGAACTACCAGACGGTGCGGGCTCGCTGAGCAAGGTCAGAAGGTACAGCGCGAGCGAACCAGTGGTAGACGCTCCATAAACGGGAAGCCGGCTCAAACCTGGTGGATATCGGGCCGGTATGCAGCGCACCGAACCTGGGCCGTTCGACCCGGGTTTCGACTCCGAAGCCGTGTGTCTCGAGCGGTGAGGAGGCCGCGCCGAATGTCTGCGGCGTAGGCGCGGCGATGCTGCCGGAGTACAGCTGGGTGCTCCCTGACCGATCGATCACCTGGTGAACGTGGGAACCGCCTTAGTGGAAGGACTGGAAGGTCAGGAGGGAAGGTCGCCGGTGAACACCGACGAACCCGAGCACGTAGCGGGATTGAGAGAACTAGCGCGATTTCAGCCTGGCCGGTTCGTTTCCGGCATCGGATCGGCTTCGAGGCCAGACCTTGACAAGGGTTATGAGCACACTCATAATTGAGTTTACTCGGCTAGGGTGCGGAGTGAAGCTCACGAGATGGACATGGCCAGTGCTCATCGTTCATGGTGACCGTGAACCGATGGTGCCGGTCGCGAATGCCACCGAGGTGGCGCGCCGTCTGCCGGGCGCACAAATGGTTGTACCCAGATTCCGGTCATTGGGGTCGACTTTCCAAACTCACCGCGAGTTCGGCGCCGCCGAAAGGGACTTCCTCTGCCGTGAGCAGCGTGCCCTGCGTCAGCCCGGGTCCATCACCGAAGAAGGAGTATCACGCTATGAGAGCGTTCGTCGTCGACAAGTACAAGGGTCCACTGCAGGAGCGGGACGTGCCCGAGCCCGTAGTCGGGGAGGGTGATGTGCTCGTCCAAGTGCAGGCCGCCGGACTCAATCAACTCGACGAAAAGATCCGGGCGGGCGAATTCAAGCAGATCCTGCCGTACACGCTGCCGCTGATCCTCGGCAACGACGTGGCCGGCACCGTCATCCGGGTCGGCGCGCGGGTACGGGGATTCAAGGCCGGTGACGAGGTATTTGCCCGGCCGGACAAGGACCGCATCGGCACGTTCGCCGAACGTATTGCCGTCGCCGAGACCGATCTGGCGTTGAAACCGGCATCGATCAGCATGGAGGAGGCGGGTTCGCTTCCCTTGGTGGCGTTGACCGCGTGGCAGGCACTCGTCGAGCGCGGCAACGTACAGCCCGGGCAGAAGGTCCTTATCCACGCCGGTGCAGGGGGAGTCGGGTCGATCGCGATCCAGCTCGCCAAGCACCTGGGTGCGATTGTCGCGACCACGGCCAGCGCCACCAACGCCGACTTTGTCCGCGAACTCGGTGCCGACACCGTCGTCGACTACCGCAGCGAAGACTTCGAGCAGGTCCTGGGTGGCTACGACCTGGTTCTGGACAGCCTGGGCGGGAAGAATCTCGAGAAGTCGCTGCGTGTGTTGAAGCCGGGTGGCACGGCGGTCGGGATCGCCGGACCCCCGGACCCGGCCTTTGCTCGTGAGGCCGGGCTGAACCCGATACTGCGCCTGGCGACCATCGCCCTCAGCAACCGCATTCGCCGCCAAGCGCGAAAGCTGGGTGTGAACTACCAGTTCCTCTTCATGCGCGCCGACGGCGATCAGCTACGCCGCATCGCGCACCTGGTCGACACCGGGGCGCTACGTCCAGTCGTCGGACGTGTCTTCCCATTCGATCAGACCATCGAGGCTCTTGGGCGGCTCGAGCCAGGCGGCATCCGCGGCAAATCCGTGATCAGCAACACCTGACCGTACGCACCGACCGGACCAACCATCCCGTCTTTACGCCAATCTCACAGCACGAATAGCACCACCTCACAACACGAACGGCAGTCGACAGCGCAAGGGAACATCATGAACACCAGCAACCACACACCCGAGAACATCACCACCACGTACAGAGACGCTCCGGCACGCACCGTCACCGCGGGCGGAGTCACCTACGCGTATCGTGAGCTGGGACCGAAAGGCGGAATCCCCGTCGTCTTCTTCGTCCACCTCGCCGCGACCCTGGACAACTGGGACCCCCGCATCATCGATCCCATAGCCAAGAATCACCATGTCATCGCTTTCGACAACCGTGGCGTCGGTGCCTCCACCGGCACCGTTCCCGACAGCATCGAGGCGATGGCCGACGATGCCGTGACGTTCATCAACGCCCTCGGCTTCGACAAGGTCGATATTTTCTCGTTCTCTCTCGGCGGCATGATCGCCCAGGACCTCGTCGTCAAACACCCTGAACTGGTGCGCAAGCTGATTCTTGCCGGCACCGGCCCTGCCGGTGGGAGGAACATCGACAAGGTCGCAGGCACCACCTATTACGACACGCTGCGGGCGACCCTGACTCGGTCGGACCCGAAGGAGTTCCTGTTCTTCAACCGCAACGCCACCGGCAAACGTGCCGCGAAAGCGTTCGTGAAGCGCCTCGAAGAGCGCACTGCCGACCGCGACGCATCCATCAAAGTGAAAGCATTTCAGACACAGCTGAAAGCGATCAAGAAGTGGGGCCGGGCAACGCCGGTCGATCTGTCCACGATCACTCAGCCCACCCTGATCGCCAACGGCGATAACGACCGAATGGTGCCCTCGGTACTCTCCGGCGACCTCCACCACCGAATCAAGGGCTCCGAGCTCATCATCTACCCCGACTCGGGTCACGGCGGCATCTTCCAGAACCACGACAAGTTCGTCCCCGCAGTGCTCGAGTTCCTCGCCCACTGACCGGGCACGTGCATCGTGTTCGTGCGCACGAGACACTACGAAGCAGCGCGGTTGGCCATACATCGCGAAACGAGCGGAGCAGTTGGTCGTCGCCGATGTAGTCAATGTGTAGGTAGGCCAGGTTCAGCGTGGCGAGCTCACCGACCAGGTGCCATGACTGAGCCCGCACGTCCACGCCGCCGAGTGTGAACGGCTGCCAGAGTGGGGAACTGGTCACATGAGGGTTGATCGTTTACGTCGATCGGTCAAGGAAGGTCGCCGCAGACTGGAGTCGAGCATGCTAGGCCATCCACGTCGACGAGGGATGGTGCGCGAGGGCGATGCATCTCCAGACCCGGGTGACTATACTCAGAACCGAGCACAGTCAAGAATCTAAATCCGAAGGATTCCCCGTCATGTCAGTCACACCCCGGTCGGTCGGTCGTCGCGAGCGGAACAAGCAGCAAAAGCTCGACCGCATCACCGCGGCCGCTCGCGAGCTCTTCACCGAGCACGGGGTCGACGAGGTCACCACTCAGCAGATCGCGGACAAAGCCGACATCGGTACCGGGACGCTGTTCCTCTATGCGAAGACCAAGAGTGAGCTTCTTCTGCTCGTGCAGAACTCCAGTTATGCCGACGCGCTCACCAGAGGCAGGGTGGCCGCTGAGAGCACGACCGACGTGCTCGAGGCGGTGATCGCGATCGTCCGTCCGGTCGTGGAATGTAACCGAACCCAGATCGACAACGGGCGAACCTATTTGCGGGAAATCGTGTTCGGTGACCCTGAGGAACCCCATCATCGTGACGCGCTTGACCTGACCGTGCAGACCGAGGAAGCGATCGCTGCCGTATTGAACCGCGACGAGAGTGTCAGCGCACGCGATGCAGCCACGTTGGCACACATCGTATCCGCGATCATGCTCCTCAGCATGGCGGCCACGACCAACATCGCCAGCACCGTCGACGACATAGTGCAGGACATCGAACACCAGGTTCGTGTCCTCCTCCAGCACTGAAACCTCGTACAGAATTGAATACCTCCGTAACCGCCTTGCACGTTCCGGGGTTACGGTGCTTGGCGCTGGACTCGAGGAATCCGCTGTGTCCTTCGGCGCCCATGGGCAGGGCCGGGGTGCCTTCGAAGCAGAAGTACGCCACGGCGTCGGAATCGGCGAGTTGGTAGGCGATCTCACGGGTCTTCAAGAGAACGTTGAGGGGGACGACGACGGCGCCCGCCTTGAGAGCCCCGTAGTACATGATGGGAAACCACGGGATGTTGGGGCTGCTGAGGGCAATCTTGTCGCCGGGCTGGATGCCTCGTTCGACCAGTAGGGACTGCCCCGGCTCTGGTTGACACCTGACCTGTGAGGGATCCGCCCTCACGGTGGAAGGATGATCGACATGCCAAAGCCGTACCCGGAGGAGTTCCGCCGCGACGTCGTCGCCGTGGCCCGCAAACGCGAAGCCCCGCTGGAGCAGATCGCGAAAGATTTCGGGATCTCCGAGACTTGCCTGAAGAACTGGCTGCGCAAGGCCGACATCGAGGACGGCACCCGACCGGGCCTCACACGAGACGAATCCGACGAGCTCCGCGAGGCCCGCAAACGTATCCGGCTGCTCGAACAGGAAGCGGAGGTGATGCGCCGGGCGGTGGCCTACCTATCGAGGGACGTCAACCCGTTACCCTTTTCGTAGTCGGAAACAACCCGCTTCCGACCACTGAACTGGACACCTCGGCATGACTACGTCAACCTGTCGCACAATGATCAATTTTGTGATGTCACCGAGGTGGACAGGCGATGAGTGATCGCTGATAGGGGCCGGACCCGCACATACAGGCCGTCGTAACGTGGATGCCGAGACTCACTCGCCACACCCAGCAGTGCACAACATCTCTTTCTCACGAGAGGATGCGATGACCGTCCCGACACACGAACAAATCGAAGTCTTCCTCGGCGTCGACGTAGGCAAGGGACAACACCACGCCGTCGCCGTATCCCGCACCGGCACCATTCTGTTCGACCGGACACTACCCAACGACGAAACCCGCCTCCGCGAACTCATCGGCACACTCACCCACCACGGCCCGACAATCCTCGTCGTCGATCAACCAGCCACCATCGGCGCACTCGCCGTCGCAGTCGCCCAAGACATGGGTATCGCCGTCGGCTACCTCCCAGGACTGGCGATGCGACGCATCGCCGACCTCTACCCCGGCGAAGCGAAGACCGACAAGAAAGACGCCGCGATCATCGCCGACGCGGCACGCACACTCCCACACGCGATCCGACACCTGCAGACGACGGACACACAGGTCGCCGAACTGTCGATCCTCAGCGGATTCGACGACGACCTCGCCATGCAGATCACGGCCACCAGCAACCGACTGCACGGCTTGCTCACCCAGATCCATCCCGCACTCGAACGCGCCATCGGCCGGCACATCGCCCACCCCGCCATCCTCGACCTGCTCGAGCACTACCCGACCCCAGCTCAGATCCGCCGGCTCGGATACGCCCGCCTCGCGACACGGCTGAGCAAAAACGCCCCACGCATGGGAGCAAGACTGGCCGGCGACATCACCACTGCACTCTCCGAACAGAACGTGGTCGTCATCGGAACCAGTGCTGCCGAGACCGTCATTCCTAAACTTGCAGAGCAACTTTCATCACTGCAGCGGCAACGATCAGACGTCGCGGCCAAAGTCGAAGCGCTGGTCGAAGCGCACCCTCTTTACCCGGTCCTGACCTCGATGCCCGGAGTCGGGATCAGGACCACCGCCCGCATCATCACCGAAACCTCCGGCAAGCACTTCGCCACCGCCGGCCACCTCGCCGCCTACGCCGGCCTCGCACCGGTCACCCGCCGATCCGGGTCCTCGATCCGCGGTGAGCACCGATCGCGACGCGGCAACAAGAAACTCAAACGCGTGCTCTATCTGTCCGCGTTCGCAGCCCTGCAAGACCCCGACTCACGCGACTACTACGACCGCAACCGAGCCCAGGGCAAAAGCTACAACCAAGCCCTCGTCGCACTCGCACGTCGTCGCTGCGACGTCCTCTTCGCAATGCTCCGCGACGGCACCACCTACCAAGCCCACCCGCGACCCTCAGCTGCTTGACGAACAGCATAGGGGCACAAAATCCGGCTACACCGCTTCTGGCTACCTAGCCGGTGGACGCGGAGCGTAGCGGGGCTGGGCCGGTGGTACCCCGGATCTGAAGGCTGACCGGGAAGACTCGCTTGCCGGGTTGTTCCGGTGTGTTGTCGTCGAGTCGTGCGAGGAGGAGCTGGACCGCTTCGGCGGCCATGTCCTCGATGGGCTGGTGGATGGTGGTGAGGTTGATCATTGCCCATCGCGCTTGTGGTGAGTCATCGAAGCCGATCACGGACAGTTCGGCGGGTACGGACACGCCGAGACGCGCGGCCGCGTCCAATGATGCGAACGCCAATTCGTCTGTGACGCAGTAGATCGCTGACGGTGGATGATCCATCGACAGCAGTGATGTCGCCATGTCCACGCCGTGCTCGTGAGTCATGGTTGCCCGGCGGATGTAGTGGTCGGGTAGGGCGATGCCGCGGCGTTGGAGTGCGTGCCGGGCGCCGTCTTCGCGGGCGGCACCATTGGTGCGGTCGCGCGGTACCGACAGGATCGCGATGTCGCGGTGACCGAGGGCGGTCAGGTGCTCGATCACCAGCTCGCCGGCACCTTCGTCGTCGGAGAGGACCACTTCGAGAGAGAGGGTGGGATCGTCGCGGCTCAGGAGCACCACTGGGGTGTTTCGTTCGAGAACTCGGCGCACGGTGCGGGATTTGCGGCGAGCGGATACGAAGATCATCCCGTCCACGGTCGCCGGGTCGAGGACGTCCACGCTGTCGACGCCCTCGGGGACGTCCGGGTCGCGTATGAGGGCCATGCGATAACCACGTTCGCTGAGCCGGTGCTGAATGGCGTCGACGACGGTGGGGTAGAACGGCGAGGTCAGGTCGGCGACCACGACACCGATCGCCCGCGCCCGTCGGGTGACCAGGCTGCGAGCCGCCGAGTTGGGGACGTAACCGAGTTCCCGGGCTGCGGCAAGTACCCGTTTGGTCGTCCGCTCGGCGACGGCGGGGTCTCCTCGCATGACACGGGAGACTGTCGACTGGCTCAGTCCCAGGTAGGCGGCGAGATCGACACTGGTTACCACGTGCGGATCATACCCAACGGTGGGCCGGGTTCGGATGACGTCGCCGCGGGCTCCGAGGCCTGGGCGTGGCGCCGTGTGGTCGGCCTCGAACGACTTCGACGGGTCGTCCTCGCACACACCTCGATTGCTGGTGGGTGTGCCTTCCTCGCGGGTTTCATCGGACAACCCCTCCCTCCTCGGTCCGGGATTGGTGTTGCGGGAGTGGGGGAGATTGGCGGCGGGTGCGCCGCGGTCCGGGATTCCCGGCCGCGGCACGCGCGCGGATCGCCGTCGAAGTATGCGCCGGCAACGGCCGTACCTCCGGTTCGGCCCGGCCGAGCGCGGCGCCGGGGGCCGACCCGGATGCGGCTACCCACTGTCAGGCGGTGTTCCGGCCACCGCTGAGGTCCAGTGTCTGTCCGGTGACGTAGCTGGCCTCGGTCGAGAGCAGCCAGGTCGCCAGGGCAGCGAATTCTGCTGTGCTGCCGACCCGGCCCATGGGAACCCGGGCCAGGAGTGCGGCGTTGCGTTCGGGACTGAGGTCGTCGAGCATCCGGGTGTGCATCATCGAGGGTGCGATCGCGTTGACGGTGACGTTGTGTGTGGCGACCTCCTTGGCGGCGGTTTTGACCAGGGACACCACGGCCGCTTTCGATGCGGAGTAGGCGGCCTGGAAGGGATTACCTTCCCGCGCCGAGATTGAGGACAAGATGGCCACCCGGCCGTAACCCTGCTCGGTCAGCGTGGGAAGTAGTGCGGCGAGGCCGTGGAAGCAGCCGTCCAGGTTGACACTCATGGTCTTCGACCAGCCCTCGAACGGCATGGCCGTGATCGTGGTTTCCGGTCCTTGGATGCCGTGCGCGAAGAGTGCGCCATCGAGGCGTCCATGGGTGGCCAACACACGGGCGAGGGTCTCGTCCCAGGCTGCACGGTCGGTCACGTCGAGAGCCGCGATGTCGCGGCCCGTCCCGTCCCCGTCCCCGACGACGTCGGTGCACACCACCGAGGCGCCTTCGTGGATGAGTCGGTCCACTGCCGCTGATCCGAGGCCACCGGCAGCGCCGGTGACGAGGATGACGCGTCCGGCGAATCGGCCGGGATAGAACGTCGAGGGGTCGGCGGTGGTGACGTGCAGGGAGTCGGTGGTGTCGACTGCGGTCATCGAATCGCTTCCGTTCGTTCGGTGTCGGCGGTGGTGATCAGCTGTTGTGTTGCGGTCATGAGTCTGTGCAAATGTTCTGTGATGCCGTGTGATTCGACGAAGGCGACGTCGGGAACTTCCACGCTGACCGGGACGTCGGGCAGCGCCGCGAGGATCTCGATCAGGGGAAACGCGCCGTCCCCGGGCACCTGACGTTTCGCGCGCGATTCGATCTGGCGGTCGGACCCGTTGGTGTCCTGACCGAGCGGCATCCGCGGTGGCGCCTCCAGGTGTGGGACCGCGGCGGGACCGTCGCACAACTGGATCACCTGCACCGCTCCCGGCGGAGCAGCCGCGAGGTCGCCGACGGTGCCCCCGGCGCGGACGAAGTGCAGGACGTCGAGCATGATCCCGCACCCGGTCTGTTCGGCCACGGCGGCGGCGGCGTGGAAGGTATCGACCTTCTGATACGAGATCGGCTCGATCGAGGCGGTGATACCGAACTCGTGGGCATCGCGCACCAGCGCAGCCAGGGAATCGGTCAGGCGATGGCGGTCGTCGTCACCGCCGATCACGTTGAGTACCCGGGCACCGAGGGCGGCGCCGGCCTCGAGCACCGGCATCCACTCACCGCGATTGCGCATCCCGTCGAGGGTGAACACCTCGACATCGAACACGCTCACACCGGTGTCCTCGAGTCGGGCGAGGGTCTGCGCCGACATCGGGGAGCCCGCGGCCATGGGGTACCGGGTCTCCGACGTGGTGGCGGGATGCACCCGCGTACCGATGGAGGTGAAGCCGCAGTCGGCCGCAGCTTCGACCAACTCGGGAGGGGGTAGATGCAGAGCCGACAGGTGGGCCAGCCCGATGGGTCGTGTCATGAACAGTCCTTTACGCGGTTTTCAAGGGTGGGAGTTGACGGACAGCTGCGCCCTACTTATGCTGTGAATCACAAATTTACTACGTAGTCATTCAAGCACTGCGCCCCCTCGGCCGCAACCGCCCCTTCGGCTCGGGCTTCACTCCTTAGAAAGAACCCCACCCATGACTGTTTCGAATGTTCCAGCCTCGGAACCTTATTCGTCCTCCGGCCGCACCGGACCGGTCGACGGCGAGGCGCCCGCACCGGCACCGACCGGCTCCCGGCGGGCGGCGATGGCCAGCACGGTCGGTGCGATCGTCGACTGGTACGACTTCTTCCTGTACGGGACCGCCGCCGCCCTGGTGTTCGGACCGATGTTCTTCCCCTCCGAGGACCCGACCGTGGGTGTGCTCGCCTCGCTGGGCTCGTTCGCGGTCGGGTTCGTCTTCCGCCCGATCGGTGGGGCGATCTTCGGCCACTTCGGTGACCGGGTCGGCCGCCGGAAGATGCTGGTGATCACCATCTTGATCATGGGTCTGGCCAGCACCGCCATCGGTCTGCTGCCCAGCTACGCCGCCATCGGCATCGCGGCCCCGATCCTGCTGGTCAGCCTGCGCGCGGTGCAAGGCATCGCCGTCGGCGGCGAATGGGGCGGAGCGGCCCTGATGGCGGTGGAGAACGCGCCGAAGAACAAGCGCAACTTCCTCGCCAGCGGGGTACAGATCGGATCGTTCCTCGGCCTACTCCTGGGCACCCTGGCGTTCTCGATCGTCACCAATCTCACCACCGAGGCCCAGTTCGACACCTGGGGCTGGCGTCTGCCGTTCCTGGTCAGCATCCTCTTCGCGCTCGTCGGGCTCTGGATCCGCAGCGGCGTCCCCGAGTCGAAGGTGTTCGCCGAGCTCGAAGAGACGAAGAAGAAGCAGGCCGCACCGCTGCTCGAGGCCCTCAGGACCAGCCCCAAGCAGATCCTCGCGATCATCGGGATGCGCCTGGTCGACCAGAGCACGTTCTACATCGGCTTCACGTTCTCGCTGGTCTACGTCAAGAACTACACCGACACCCCGCCGAGCAGCGTGCTCACCGCATCGATGGTCGCCCTCGTCCTCGCCGTGCCGACCACCTCGCTGTGGGGTCTGCTCGCAGACCGGTTCGGCGCCCGCTGGTTCTACATCATCGGCCCGCTGTGCGCGGCCGCAGCCGGTGTCCCGTTCTTCTCCGCCCTCGAGAGCGGATCGATGCCGATGATGATTCTCGGGTTCTTCATCCTGATCAACCTCGGACACAACATCTCCGCCTCGGTGCAGCAGACCTGGTTCACCGACATGTTCGACGCCCGCATCCGCTACAGCGGCGCAGGCTTCGGCTACGCCGTCGCCGGAGCCGTGGGCGGCTTCGTGCCCCTGACCGCCACCGCCCTGCTCGGCGACAGCGGAAACTGGACCCCGGTGGCCATCCTGCTCGCCGCCGCGTCCCTCGTGGCGCTCGTGACCGGACTGTGGTCGTACAAGTGGACCGGGCAGGGCCGGCGATGACCGACACCCTCTCGTGCGATCTGCTCGTCATCGGCGCCGGAGCCGGTGGCCTCGCTGCCGCCGTCACCGCCGCCTACCACGGCGCGAAAGTCATCGTCGCCGAAAAGGCCGACGTCTGCGGCGGGGCCACCGCCTGGTCGGGCGGATGGATGTGGGCACCGCGCAACCCCCTCGCCCGCGCCGACGGCGTCGACGAGGACATCGAGTTGCCGCGCACCTACCTGCAACACCGACTCGGGAAGAACTTCGACGCCGCCAAGGTCGATGCGTTCCTGACACAAGCGCCGCGCATGGTCGGGTTCTTCCACGACAAGACCAGGCTGCAGTTCGTACCCGGAACCACCATCGCCGACATCCACGGCGGCACCCCCGGCGCCGGAACCGGACACCGATCGGTTGCACCCCAGCCCATCGACGCCTACAAGATCCCCGCCCCAGTTCGGGCGAAGCTGCGCTGGCAACTCTACGAAACCTCATTCCTCGGAATGGGAATCATGGCCGGACCCGACCTCCAGGCGTTTCTGCACGCCACCCGCTCCCCGAAGGCCTTCGCACACGCCGCAGGCCGCATCACCCGGCACCTCATCGACCTGGCCACCGCACGCAAGGGCATGCAACTGGTCAACGGCACCGCCCTGATCGGCCGGCTCCTGGCTTCGGCCGACGAACTCGGCGTCGACATCCGCATCTCATCGCCGGCACGCACGCTGACCACCGACGACTCCGGGGCGGTGACCGGGGCACAGCTCGACGGCCCCGACGGCACGGTCACCATCCACGCCGCCCGGGGCGTGATCCTCGCGACCGGTGGCTTCCCGAGCAACGTCGACATGCGCAAAAAGTACTTTCCGCGCACCCCGACCGGGCGTGAACACTGGACCCTGGCGCCCGACACCACCACCGGCGACGGGATCGCGCTCGCCGAATCCGCCGGCGGCCGGCTCGACACCACCCTGGCCTCACCGGTCGCCTACTGCCCGGTGTCGCTGGTGCCGTACCGCAACGGCAAGACAGGTGTCTTCCCGCACATCCTCGATCGCGGAAAGCCCGGTGTCATAGGCGTATTGGCATCAGGTAAGCGGTTCGTCAACGAGGCCGACGGCTACCACGACTACACCACCGCGATGATCGACGCCGTTCCCGACGGGCAGCAAGTGCGCTCGTGGCTGGTCTGCGATCACCGGTTCCAGCGCCTGTATCCGTTGGGAATGTCCAAACCGCGCCCCATCCCGGTCTGGCCGTACCTGCGCTCGGGCTACCTCAAGACCGGTCGCACCCTCACCGAGCTGGCACAGCAATGCGGCATCGACCCCGCCCAACTCCACACCACGGTCGCATCGTTCAACGACAATGCCCGACGCGGACAGGACCCCGAATTCCACCGCGGCGAAACGCCGTTCAACCGCGGCTCCGGGGACCCGGACAACCCGTTCCCGAATCCCTCACTCGCCCCACTGGAGAAGGGACCGTTCTACGCCGTCAAGGTCGTACCCGGAAGCTTCGGGACCTTCGCCGGTATCGTCACCGACGCCTCCGCGCGTGTGCTCGACGATTCCGACACCCCGATAGCAGGCCTCTATGCCGTGGGATCCGACCAGGCCAGCGTCATGGGCGGGCACTACCCGTCCGGCGGCATCAACATCGGACCCGCCATGACCTTCGGATACATCGCAGCACGACACGCCACCACCGCCACGGATTCGGAGGAGGAGTCCGGCAACACCGACGTCCGTGACGCACAACCGGCTGGTTGACACCCAGTCAGCGGTCGGACGACGCCGGCGGACGATTCGAGAACGTCACCGGTGCCGCCCGTCCTGCCGATGTTCGACGACATCAGGGCGCAGTGCTCTTTCGGCACGACCCACCCGCCCGCCGCTTCCGTAGTCCCGATCAGATCTGTGAATTCTTATGAACTCTCGTGAGTATCGCCAATGGCGCCAAAGGCGTCGCGCCACCTGGATCGAAGCCAACCGCACACGCAGCCATCCTGATACCGAGGCGGAGCACCTCATCGAGTTCGCCAGGATGTGGGCACCGTACGGGGGCGCTACCGAGGAGGAAATGCTTGTGCACTTCGGCATGACAACGTCCCGGTTCATCGAGCGATTGTGGCAGGTGATCCCCGAATCGAACTGTGCCCAAGACGAGATACGCAATTTGGCGAACGCATACCCTCACCAACGGACCGGCCACCTGGACCGCTGACCGTCCGACAGGTCGGAACCTGCGTGAAAATCAGAACGGGCAAGCCGTCGCAGGTGCGACATGTGGAATCGCCACGACAGTGGCATTCTCGACAGACCCTGACTGTCCCGGGGCGGTTCCGATGGCTGCGGCCAACTCAGGGTTTGGTTGTCTCATTTTCACATACGCGCGCTGACGATTTGGGCGTGGTAGCGACTGGGGTCGGATGATCTGGGCCAAGCCGGAAAGCGAATCTCCTGCAACTGAATCTTCGGTGCTGCGTCTAGAGGTCCTACATAGAGCACGTGTCCGGGGTCGGCTCCTGCGGATGGCTTCGGAAGCCCACTTCGCACTCGTGGCGAACAGCGCAACCGCGGTGGAGTGACGGCGATCGCTGCGGCGAGGGAGATCAGCACTGGCCCGCCGCATCAGACGATCTCCTGGGAAATGGCGTCGAAGGAATAGAGGGCGGTGTGTTGGAAGGCAGGTACGAGCGCAGGGGTGATTGTCCGGGTGGCGGCTTGGATTGGCGAGGTAGTTAATCCGTCGGCGACGGCGGCTGCAACGACTCCCCACCCGTTCAGCGGAACGACACCGACGGCCATCAGTGTCGCCGGGCTCGTCGCGGCGATCAGTATCAGAACCGGACGGATCCGCGGTGGCTGATTCTCGTGTGCGCTTCCCAACTGCGAAACTTGGTCATCGGGGAGGTTGACTCGCGATAGACCCACATCAATTGTGTTCTTCGAGACTGTCGCAACCGATCTCGTCTAGAATCTGCTTCACTCTTGCTTCGAATCGTTTGGTTGACATTCCAAAGTTGACGAAAATATCCTCCTCGGATTGACCCCCGTAGGGGGCCCATCTCCGCGCAAAGGTGAGTATGTCCTCGACTTCTCTACTGCGTTCAGGGAGTTGGTACGTCGGCGCTCTGCCTCACGTCGTCTATCGCGCCATCGACGGTAACGACGGATCTCCATCTCAACTGGTGTTGTTCGCGCAATTTGTAGATCCGGTGTTTCCCCCTGGCGTCCCCCGGTTTCGGTTGCTGACATGGCATTCTCTGTTTCGAAGTGAAGACCTGTGTCTAGTCGACCAGGTGGCGGGGGGTTAATCGCAGGTTTCGGGGTTCGGATCGACCGAATGTGTTGGTAAGGACGGTGTGTGATGATGCTGTACGGCGAGTGCCGCCAGAACGGATGGGGAGTACACCCGGTCAAGGGTCGCAGCATCGCAGGGGACGAGCGGCCGCTGCTGGTGCCGTTGTATCGCGGCCAAAAGTAGTCGTCGGTACTCGGCGACATCGATGCCGAATTCGGACTGGATCGTTCCGGGTGTAGGTTCGCCGATCGGTGCCCAGAAGATCGCGAGATCGAGGACGTCGTCGAGATGAACGCGTGGCGCCATCATGGCCGCTTTCTGGCTTGTTGCCGGAGCCGTTATTGCACCCGTGGGTGGCGTGGTGATGTGCGGTTTGTTGCGCGCGATCTCTGCGTCATCGCCTCGCGGTCATTCTCGTGTGGAGCGCGACCGGATTTTGAGGATGATCAACTCGGAATCGTTCGCGTCGCTGAGTGTGCCGAGAAGAGTGAATGGCAGACTATCTGCCAGGGGCGCCTCGTGCGCGAGTGTTTGTGCATATCAATCCTGAGGGTCTGGGATCGTGAGCTGCCTCGCGGAGTGTCGAATGTGGTGCGGGCCAGTGCTGTTAGTTCGAGCGAGAGTGGTTCCGCCTGCTCGGCAGCTACCGATGGGCGACTCTGTCGTGTCGGATCTTTGGGCTGCGACCGATTCGCCGGCGAGATGGCCCGGATTGGTACTTAGGAACTGTGCGGTGACATCAGGGTCGACGATATGCGCGGTGCTCCATCGTTCGGTTGCGTATGTTTGTGCCGCAACCGCAAGAAGCGATCCTGCATTCGGCACGCGGCGGCGCAGGACGATCGACATGACTGTGATGACGGCATGGATCAGAAGGAATAGCACTGTGAACGGTCCTGCTGGTCGGAGATTAACGATATTTCGGTAATAGTGTGTCGTTGCGCGTGATTCGCACCGTGCTGGCGCGGCCCGTGGCACGACCGGGCACGTCAGGACCGCTGTTCCTGCTCCACGACCCAGCGTACGGCCGCGCCTCACCCGGCCGGTGACGGCGTCGCGATACCGCACGACGCCGCCGGGCGAGGGAGGGGAGCTACGCGGTGGCTCTGTCGGTGGCCACGGTGTCGTCGTCGAAGGTCATTTCCGGTGCGGGTCGGCGGAAGCCCTTGGTCAGAACGGCCAGATAGACAACGCCGATCGCCAACCATACGCCGCCGATTTGGAGAGCGACGTCACCGAGCCTCGTGAGCAGATAGACGGAGACGGCGCCGCCGACGACCGGCATCACCAGGTACGAGAAGAGGTTGAGGGTGCGACCGTGTCTGTGCTCTCGGACCAGGTGGGCGATCACGCAGACGTTGACCACGGCGAAGCCGAGGAAAGCGCCGAAGTTGATGAACGAGGTGGCTGTGGTCAGGTCGAGTTTCATGGCGATGACACCGGCGGCCGCGGTCAACAGCAGGTTGTTGACCGGGGTGCCGGTCTTCGCCGACAGCCTGCCGAAGACGGCCTTGGGCAGTACGCCGTCGCGTCCCATGACGTACATGAGGCGGGCGGCGGACGCCTGCAGGGCGATGCAGGAGGCAATGGATCCGGCGATGGTGACGAAGTTGATGATCTCGGCGTACGTCTCGCCACCGACCTGGACCTTCAGATGGTAGGCGGCAGCGTCGACGTCGGCGAAAATCGCACCCGGGTGGACGAGTTGCATCACGAAGGACAGCACGAAGAAGATCGCGCCGGCGGCGATGACGCACCCGACGATGCCTCTGCCGATCGTCCTCGCCCCGCCCCTGGCCTCCTCGCCCAGCGTGGAGAGGGCGTCGAAGCCGAGGAAGGAGTACGCGGCGATGGCGGCGGCCGCAGTGACCGCGCCGATCGAAGTGCCGGAGTTCCACAGGGCGTCCGTGGCGGGCGCGGAGGAGCCGTGTTTGCCGAGGAAGACGACACACAGGGTGGCGAAGAGGACCAGCGACCCCAGAGCGATGAACATCAGGACCTTGTTGACGCGGTCCGCGAGTTTCATGCCGAAGACGTTGATGGCGGTGGTGATGCCCACCGAGACGATCAGCCAGACCCACTTGGGTATGCCAGGGAACTGGGCGTTGAAGTAGATCGCCGTGATCAGCCAGCCGACCATCGGAATGAAGAAGTAGTCGAGCAGCATCGCCCAGCCGGACAGGAAACCGATGCGGCTGTCGAGCATCTTGCGGGCGTAGGTGTAGACCGACCCGGAACCGGGCACCGCGCGCGCCATCTTCGCGTAACTCAGCCCGGTGAGCACCATCGCGAGGGTGGCGACGGCGAACGCCGTCGGGGCCACGCCGCCGCTGGTGGCGGCGACCACGCCGAAGATCGTGACGACGATGCCGGGGGAGATGTAGGCCAGGCCGAACAGGATGACGGAGAAGAGGCTCAGGTCGCCTTTCAGTCTCATGGTGTTCCCAGTTGTCTCTGTCTCGCTGTTCATCGTGGGGGCTCCTCGGTGGTGCGGGCGGCGGTCCAGGTGGCGGGGTCGATACGGCCCCCGTACAGCGGGAGTTCGAGGGGCGCGTCACCGGGGCGGAACTGGTCCCAGACGCGGTTGAGGCCAGCGGTGCCGTAGCGCCGGACGTTGCTGACCTCGTCGAGGTCGATCACGTCGGTGAGGGTGGAGTCGCCGGCATCGACGGTTTCGGCGCGCACCGTGCCCTGTGGATCGACGACGAGGCTGCGGCCGATCCCGGACGGGGCGGCGGAGTTGACGCTGGCGACGAAGACCTGGTTGGTGATGGCGTTGGCGCGGCTGAGGACGACTTCCTGCGCGCGGTCGTTCGTCGGGGTGCGGACCACGTTGACGATCAACTCTGCGCCCATCCAGGCCAGATGGCGGGAGACCTCCGGGAACCAGGTGTCGTAGCAGATGGACAGTCCGATACGGCCGACCCCGGCGAGGTCGACGACCTCGAACCGGTTGCCGGGTGCGGTCGTCTCGTAGGGGCGCCACGGGCAGATCTTGCGGTACGCGGCGAGGCGCTCGCCCTGCGGCGAGTAGACGGCTGCCGTGTTGTGGACGCGACCGTCGGCGCCGCGTTCGTAGACGCTGCCGGGTACCAGCCAGATGCCCAGGTCGCCCGCGAGTTCGGCGAGGGCAGCGTCCCGTTTGCCGTCGAGCGGCTCGGCGGCCTTCTCCGGCGCGGCCGGAACGCCTGGGGCGCTCTCGCCGAGGTGTAGCTCGGGGTAGACGACGAGGGCGCCTGGTGCGCGCAGCTTCACGCGCCGCTCCACGTCGGAGATGAAGCCGGCGAGGTCGTCGGCCGGGCGGCCAGGCGCCTGGGCGAGGATCAGGGGCAGGGGGCGGGCCATGCGGGGAACACCAGCCAATCGAAGGTAGGGCTCTGGAGGGAGCAGTTGATGGTGGTTCAGGCGCCGGGGGCGGTGGGCCGGGCGGCCGAGGTGAGACAAGCGTGGGCCCCGTCACATATAATTTCAAATACTTTCTAGGGCTGACTTGCATGCCTTTGAGGCATGCAAGGTCATGTCTCCTCCGTCTTCCGAGAGGCCACTACCAATGGAACTACGGGTGCTGCGCTACTTCCTGACCATCGTGGAGACCGGTTCCGTCACCAAGGCCGCCGAGGAGGTCCGCGTCGCCCAGCCCTCGCTGTCGCGCCAACTGCGCGGCCTGGAGGCGTCGTTGGGCATGACGCTCTTCGACCGCGGCGGCAAACAGCTGATCCTGACCGCCGCCGGCCGGCGCTTCCTTCCGTTGGCCCGAGATCTGGTCGCCCGAGCGGACGCCGCCGAGGCCGCAGTCGGAGCACTTGCTTCCGGTCGCGCCATGCGGATCACCGTGGCGGCGCCGCCCACCACCATCACGGACGTGATCGCACCGTTCCTGTCCACCTGGGGACCGGAGGATCCGCTCGTCACGGTGCAGGCGGAGAGCCCGGCCCGTGCGTACCAGGCCCTGGGGAGGGGCGCCGACGTAGCCATTTCCACGGCGCCTCCGAGGCGCCGTTTCGCCGGGCTGCCCGTGGCGCGGCTACCGCTGTGGGCCTATGTGCGGGCCGACCACGCCTGGGCGAACCGGGACGGCGTCACGATCGGGGAACTCGCCGCGGCGCCCCTCATCGTCCTCACCCCGGCGCACGGCACCCGACGCGTCCTGGACCATGCCGTGCAGGACGCAGACGCCTCGTACGACATCGTGCTCGAATGCGACACTCCGCACGTCGCCCAGGCCATGGCGGCGTCAGGCCACGGAATTGCGGTGGTCTCCGACGATCCCCGCTTCGACCTGCACCCGCTGCTCATCCTCGACGGCGCGGGCGAGCCGCTGCAGATCCATCTGCACGCCGCGTGGGACCCCAGCCACTATGCGCTGCGCAGCATCGAGACCTTCGCCACGGGGCTGTCACGCTTCTGCGTCGAGCAGTACGGGCCTCAGGTCACCGCCCGCAGATGAGCTGGACGTATACCTGGCGGGCAGCCTGATCAGACCGGACAGGCATTGGACGGCGGCCCCGGCGGGCCCCAGGATGCGGCGATATCCGTATCTGCTGCCGGCCCCAGAGGACACACACCATGCCAAGACCGTTCTATGCCCGACGGCTGAGCCGTGCCATCGTCGTTACCGTCGCACTCGCGGCGGCGTGCACCGTCTCGCCAACGACGATCGCAGCGCCCGCCGAAGCCGTGCCCGTACCGGGCGATCCGCTCACCGGAAGCGGTGCGGTGAACCGGACCGAACTCACCGCCGGCCAACTCACCGAGGGCACCGCCACGGACACGGTCCCCGACAGCGCCTTCGCACTGCCCGCCCAGGCAGCACCACCCACCCACAGCTTCGAAGGCACCCTCACCCTCAACGGTCTCTCCACCACCGGCGGCTTCCGCGTACTGAAAGACCCGCACGGATACGGAGACACGGCGGCCACCCGGCACCTGCCACCGGTCGACATCGCCCTCGTGCAGAACGGCAGCCACCTCGTCCCTGCCAAGCGCGGGTTGCAGTACACGGGGAACCAGGCGTGGAACCTGGCGGTGGGCCCCGGCCGCGCGTGGAACGAGGACGGCGACGGCGAACGCACCCGCGCCTCACTGCCGTTCGCGCTCGTCGAACGCAACGCGAACTGCGTGCACAACGGCACCCTGATGTTCCTCTTCGACGCCACATCGGTCTCCGAAATCCGCTACCAAATCACCACGGAGACCTGCGTATACTTCCAGCTCGACATGTGGGGCCAGGTACCGGCCGACTACCGGCCCGGCCCCGTCGCCGGCGCCGAGAACCTGCGCGACGCGTACGCCTCCGAGGTCGGGGACCGGCTCCCGACCAAACCCATCTCGGCGCTGGCCACCGACTACCCGGACAGTGGGGTGGACGTAACGAAGTTCAGCGCCGGCATCACGCCGTCCGCGCTGAGCACCTTCGGCTTCTACTTCGGCGGAGTGCACTATGTGGGCAACTGCCGGACCCGGCAAGGGGAGTACCCGTTCTGCGGCCAGATGCTGTTGCCTTCGTACTCGACCGCGAAGTCGGCGTTCGCGGGAACAGCCATGCTGCGGCTGGCGAAGCGCTACGGCCCTGCCGTGGCCCAGGAGAGGCTCTCCGACCGAATCCCCGAGACCGCCGGCAACACCGCCTGGAGCGGCGTCACCCTCGACCAGACTCTCGACATGGCCACCGGGAACTACATCTCGCACGGCTACGAGACCGACGAAGCGGGCCCCACCATGGCGGACTTCTTCGCAGCCGAGCCCTACGCCGACAAGATGCGACTCGCCCTGTCCTTCCCGCGTAAGGCCGGCCCCGGCAGCCAGTGGGTCTACCACACCTCGGACACCTTCCTCGCCACCCGCGCGATGAACAACTACCTGCAGGACAAGGCCGGTTCGGACGCCGACATCTTCGACATGCTCCGTGACGACGTGCTCGAACCCGTCGGCGTCGGGCCCGACTCGCTCGTCTCCTCCCGCACCGACAACAGCCCCGGCGGAGCAGCCTTCGGCGGGTACGGCATGTTCTGGACGCAGGACTCCGTCGCCCGGTTCGCCAAGTTCCTCAACAACGACCACGGCGCCGTCAACGGCACGCAGATACTCGACCCGGCACTGCTCACGGCTACCATGCAACGCGACCCGGAGGACCGGGGCATGACCACCACCGGCGCCAAGCCCATGAAGTACCAGAACGGCTTCTGGGGCCAGGAGTTCACCTCCGCCGACAACCCCGCCTACACCAGCCCCTTCTACGTACCGTTCATGTCGGGGTACGGCGGCATCACGGTCGCGATGATGCCGAACGGCGCCACCTACTACTACTTCAGCGACAACAACGAGTTCAGTTGGAGCGCCGCCGTCGCCGAGGCCGCCAAGCTCGCGCCCATGCCCGGCGCGGCAGTTGGTGCGAGATAGACCCAGCGAACGTACCCTTATCGGCATGGGATGCGCTTCGCCTGACTATGACCGTTGACGGGGGTGCCCCACCCGAACCCCTTCCAGGTTCGATCGGAGACTTCATCCAACGCCGCGCTTGTGGTCGGCCCCACCGCCGACGACGACGAGGTCGTCGCGCAGGTCTGACCTGCGGTGAAGGTGAAATGTATCTGTGTGCGATTAAGGATGAGCATTCGAAGAAGGTTCTGGGGTGAGCGGTGGCGGATCACATGCGCACCGAACTGGTCCTCGAAGCGCTGAACATGGCTGTCGACGAACGTGGCGGAGACGTCGCAGGCGCAATCATGCGCTCGGACAGGGGAAGTCAATATACCGCCGAGATCATGAAGCAGGCGTGCGCACGGTACGGGTTGCGGCGTTCGCTGGGCGCGACCGGCATCAGGTCATGCTCGAAGCGCCTGGCGTTGCGCCGGTGTGGTGGACGCGGGTTGCTCCGCTGATCGTGGAGACGATGACCGCGCGCTGCGCCGAGTGGGTTCGCTGGTTCAATGCGGACCGGTTGCATTCGTCGAACGATCGGGTCTGGTGCGGGTTGGTTCGACATCCCTCCACTGCGTGGATGCTTCCCCGCCGTGGAGGGATGTCCTCACACTGGAGGCGTTCTCGATACGAGAAGTTTCGCAGCGACGTCATCGCCCTCGCACGCAAGGGGGACTGCAGCTGCGCCAGATTGCGACCTCGGTTTCAGCGAGGATTATTTGTGCGGATGGTTGAAAGCGCGACGACGGCATCAAGACAGGTGGCGCCTCGACCTCGAACTCAGGCGAGTCCCCGAACTGAAAGAAGCCGCCAACCGATCAAACCGCGGTTGCGTTCATGAAGATGGTGTACCGACCGGATTCGGATCTGACCGGCGTGTCCTAGCCCAATAAAGGCGGCCATCGCGTGACTCTTCGAGAGACCGACCAAAGTCACTCGATGAAGGACCACGCGATGACCACTGCCCACGATATCGACCTGCACCAGTTCCTGACCGACCGCCGCACCGACGCCAGCCCCGACCTGCTGCGCAGCCTGCTATCCACGTTCATCGACGCGCTAAACTAATGGGTGCCGAGGCCAGCAGCCTGTGCGGTGCCGATTTCGGTGAACGCTCCGACGACCGCACCAACAGCCGGAATGGCTACCGGCACCGCGACTTCGACACCCGTGCCGGCTCACTCGACGTCGCGATCCCCAAGCTGCGCTCCGTTCGTAATTCCCGGACTGGTTGCTGCAGCGCCGCAAAACGCGCCGAGAAGGCCCTGACCTCGGTGGTGGCCCCCTGTTACCTGCTCGGCGTCTCCACTCGCCGGATGGAGAAGCTCGTCGATTCCCTTGGCATCACCAGCCTGTCCAAGGCGCAGGTGTCCGTGATGGCGAAGGACCTCGACGCCCAGGTCGAGGCGTTCCGCAGCCGACCGTTGGATGCAGGCCCGTACCCGTTCGTCGCAGCCGACGCCCTGGTCCTGAAGGTCCGCGAGAACGGTCGGGTGGTGAACGTGCACGCCTGGTGGCGGTCGGGGTAAACGCCGAGGGCTACCGCGAGATCTTGGGGATCGAGGTGACCTCCGCCGAGGACGGTGCCCGGTTGGTTGGCGTTCTTCCGGTCGCTGGTCGCCCGCGGGCTGTCCGGAGTGCGGTTGGTGACCTTCCCGAAGCAGATCTGGCGTCAGACCTGGTCGAACAATCCCCAGGAACGGCTCACAAGGAGATCCGGCGCAGAACCGACGTGGTCGGGATCTTCCCCAATCGCACCACCCTGATTCGGCTTGTCGGCGCGGTACTCGCCGAGCAGCATGACGAGTGGATCGAAGGCCGCCGCTATCTCAGCCTCGACGTGCTGGCCCGCTCCCGCGGTGTCCACCCCGACGGCACCGCCACCGAACCCACGCAGGAGGTGACTCAAGCGGCGCTGACCGCATAACCACCCAGACGAGGAATCACGCGACGATGTCGTACACCACCTCACGGGACTTGACCCAAACCGCTGCGAGAATTTGAGGGCACAAGTCGCGCAGTCGCCGATCTCTCAGTAGGACGATCGAAATGAGCGCGAATCACTACCTAAGCATCGTTGATGATCTGTACTCAAATCAGATCGTCGAATACTCGATCGACTCGCGCGATGTTGCCGAACCTCATGGTGCGATCGACCGTCTGCGGACCTCTTTGATCACGCTGCCGAACGAAACCGACCGCTCGGCACACTGCGTGGCGTTAGTAGGCACCAAATAGTTCCTAATTGTCACCCAACTGTGACGGACTTAACGTCTTCGGTGACTCGATTTCCAACCGTAAGGCGGTCAGATGCAGACGAACTATGCCGAAGAAGCTGTGTTGAAAGATACAGACGATCTACTGTTTTCGCCTCTTCGAATCAATACCATGACGGTCCGTAACAGGTTTCTTCTTCCTGCCATGCAGCGTGGCTCGCGGGGTTACAAGCCAACTGTGGGCATGGCGGATACGCTGCGCTCGACCGCTGAACGGGGCCCGGGAATAATCATTTCCGAGGGGGCCGCACCAGACCATCCGGCGGGGTACTGGCAGCCGGCGTTCAGCATTCTCGGCCGTGACACCATCAAGGAATGGGGACATGTCGTCCGTGAGGTCCTCAGTACCGGCGACGTAGTCTTGTTGATGCAGCTGTGGCATCCAGGTGCCCTGCGACTGGTTGTCGACGGTATTGAGAATCCACATCCGGACCATCCTGCATGGAGCCCATCAGGGTTGATCCAGGAGGGCCGTACCAACGGTGTTGCAATGTCGAAGCAGGACCTTGAGGATACCAAAAATGCATATGTCGAGAGTTCTCTTATCGCCCAGCGGCTCGGCGCACACGGGATTGAGTTGCATTGCGCTCATGGCTACCTGTTGGATCTATTTTTGTGGCATGAAACGAATAGGCGAACCGATGAATACGGCGGTGAAACCCTAGCCGACCGCGCCGCATATCCTGCTGAAATAGTTTCGGCAATCCGTGCTGCGACGGGCCCTCAATTCATAATTTCAGTGCGTTTCTCGCAGTGGAAGGAGGTGGATTACGGAGCCAAAATCGCGGCGCATCCTGACGAACTGGGCCCGTTTCTGGAACGTTTGCAGCAAGCGGGAGCCGACGTCTTTCATGTGTCGGCTCGCAGATTCGACGCTGTCGCCTGGCCGGAACTCGACTCTAGACGGAGTGTCGCTTCCTGGGTGAAGACAATGACAGATCGCCCGGTCATGACGATCGGCAGCGTCGGGTTGTCCACCGATCTCGCGAGTGATGTCTTCGACAACCAAGACCCCGTACTGCAGGTGGAGGATGACATCATCCGTGTACGGCGCGGTTTGGAGGCCGGCGACTTCGACATGATCGGGGTTGGTAGGGCGCAGATTTCGAATCCGGACTTCGTCGAGCGCGTACGCAGGGCCGACTATTCGAATTTACGAGACTTTCGAAAATATCGCGATTTGGCCGAAGCATACGAAAGCTACTCGCATGAGGGGCAACTCGTGGACCAGTCGCGGAAGAAGGATTAATCGATGAGCCTTATATGTGAATATTTTCAAACCCTAGGAGTTTTATTGTGACAACCGGGACGCCGAAGTACTGGTGGATGGAAGGGCTTTTCAATCCCCCGCCCCGACCTACTGGTTTCTCGACAACTGATCGAGATGAGTTCGATGTAATCATTGTCGGTGCCGGAATGGCGGGAATGTGTGCTGCAATTTTCGCTCACGATCGTGGTGCCGAGGTCCTTCTATTGGAGGCATCAGATGAAGTCGGCGGTACAGCTTACAAGTCCGGCGGGGCGATGTGGATTCCAGACAACTCACTTATGCACGTCTTAGGAATTCGCGACGATCGCGATAGCGTCTTGCGCTACGTTGTCCAGGTCGCGCATCCCGACCAGTACGACGCCGATGCCGAATACTACGGCGCAGAAGAGTGGCAGTGGGAAACAATAGGCGCGTTTTACGATAACGCCGCGAAAGCGATTGATGCGCTGGTTGCGGCAGGTGCCTTCCGGGTCACCACCTGGCCATCCTTTACGGAACGGTACCCAGCCATTGTCAGCTATCACCCGGAATTGGATAACTCTATTCAAGGATTTTTACGGCATCTAGGACCAGCGCGAGAGGACGGCTCCGCTGCACCTGGAGCAGATTTGGTCGATCAACTGGGGGTAGCCGTTAGAAGCCGGGGTATCGAGGTGCGCACAGATCATCGTGTGCAGCGGCTGCTGCAAGATGAAACTGGTGCAGCCGTCGGAGTTGGGGGGACGTGGGGTGATCCCATCTACGCGAGACGAGGGGTGGTTTTCGCTAGCGGTGGCTTTGCACATAACGCGGATTTGATCGATGAATACTGGCGCGGGCCGCTTTACAGCAGTTGCGCAGTTGCCACCGCACAGGGTGATTTCATCCCTATCGCGCACGAGGCCGGAGCTGAACTCGCTCACATGCAGAATGGCTGGCTGTACGAGGACATCTTGGAAAAGGCTGCCATGAATCGCGTGAACGAGGATAAAGGTCTTCCCGTTCCGCCCGGAGACAGCATGATTTATGTCGATCGCAATGGTAACAGGGTCGTCAACGAGAAGCTTGTGTACCAGGACCGAAACCGCGTCATATGGGACCGCGACAAGAACGGCGACTATCCGAACAGGGTTCTATTTATGGTTTACGACGATTACGTCGCCCACGACACCAAGCCGACCCTGTTCTGGGATACGTTTCGCACCCCTAAACCTTACATTATCGAAGGTCAGACATGGGAGGAGATCACCGAGCGCATCGAGGCGCGCTTGAAGAGTCTCACCTCTGTCATCGGTGATTTCGAATTGTCACCTGGCTTCGCCGAGCAACTGGGGCAGACGGTCGACAGATTCAACGGCTTCGCCCGCGCGGGTGTCGACGAAGATTTCCACCGTTGCGAGAACATGTCCGAATACGACTGGCATGGCATCCCGAGGCCAGGTAACGAAAAAAATCCGGGAATGTTTCCGTTCGCCGAGACCGGGCCATATTACTGCGTGCTGATCTGCGGGATGGTGCTGGACACCAACGGAGGGCCCAAGACGAATTCGAACAGCCAAGTCCTGCGTTCGGACGGGTCCGTCATTCCAGGGTTGTATGGGGCCGGAAACTGTGTTGCATCAATAGCCGGTGATGGCTACTTATCTTTAGGGAGCACACTCGGACCCGCCGCCACATTTGCGTACCTCGCCGCCGAAAGTGTAGTGCAGGAGGCACCGCGCGATACTGAAGCTACTCGTGCGCGGTACACTGCAGATACGTTGACGACCAGCCAAAACAGCTAGATATTCACTCGAATTCAGCAGCTACGGTCAGCGTTGCGTGTTAGCATGAATCGATACTGACACGCAACGTTGGCCCATAGTTCCGCCAATCGAGACAGTCTCGAGCGGGACCAAAATCGCCCGAGAGGTCGCGTCGGTCTAAAGGGAGTAACCTATGGGCGCGGATTATGAATCGCACCGTCTTTCCGCAGTGGATCGGATGATGACAAGGATTCGTGAACTTCTCCAACAAGCACCTGCGGTAACTGACGAATCCGAGGAAATATTCGGATTCGTAGCGGCGCTGCTTGTCGAATTTTCTTGGAATCGCAGTGCGCCGGTTGTGGGCATCGTAGGACACGTTGGCAATTACTGGAGAAACTGGCTCTTAGTCATATTACGTGTCGGACCATTGCGTCCGTCGATGATTCAGCGGCTACTGGACACAATGGACCCGTCACACCCGTTGTCGCAGAAAATACTTACGCACAATCTTCGGATGCTCGAACGCGATGGACTACTAAGCCGGACCGTGGTCGCCGACGCGCGGAAGCACGTGGTGTATGACCTCACGCCACTAGGTCGGAGTCTGTCCGACCTAGTGATGAACCTGATCGAGTGGGGATATGCGCGATCAGACCAAATCAATTGCGCACGTGCAGAATACGATGCATCTAACCACGGTGGCGGCGCAGGCGAAGTGTGAGCTTCATCCAGACCGGCCTCCACGGGTTATCCGCATCTGGTTCTCGGCGAGTAGACCATCGAGGCGCCGGGTATCGGCAATCATGTCGCGACGCATCAACGCCGCATAGCGGGCGTAGAAACCCTGCACGACCCTTCGAGAGTTCCTGCGACGCACGCCACAACGACCAGGGCTCCAACTAGGGGATCCCTTCAGTTACAGTCCGTGCGTGAGGCGTTATCGCTGGCTGTGGAAGGCGTGTGTGGTCGCGAGCGCCGTTGCAGTCCCTCGGGTGTTTTGTTGGGAGACGCTTACGACAACGCTGTCCTCGGTGCGACGGTCACCGTCCTGCTAGGTGCTGCGGTGTTCTTTGGAGTGGTTACTATTCGGGGCGGCATGCACAGCTCCGTCGACGAGGAATCGCCCCAGTGGTGCTCGTGCGGACCCGAATCGTAAGGGCCATTCCTGAAGTAGGCGTGTGACGGAGCAGACAGTCAAAGCTTTATCCTAAATGGTCGCTGTGGCGGCTCGCCGCGGATAGGCCGGCCGCGCACCGATTCCGGGCTCACCGTGGTTGGTGCGGAGGCCCGCCGTTCGCCTGCCGCAGCCTTGGGCGACTGGCGGCAGTGAGATCTCACCAGCGGTGCGTCACGGTTCAGCAGGTGGGGTCTCTTGCTGTCAGCCATCGATTGGTTCGGAGATCGGCACCGGCCTGAGGCAGCCCCGGATAGCGCATTTATCCTCGATACACCGATTCGCATGAGTGCCTGAGGGTGTCATAACGGCGAAATGCCCTGTCGTAGTGGAAGAATTGAACTTCTCACAGAAACAATTCGGCCACGACGAAGGGCATCTCGTAGATGCAACTATCTCATACCCGGCCCGTCGCGGCGGCGAGGTTCGACGACCCTAATCTGATGTCGACCGCGGGACTGGTCCCGGTGATGGCATTGGCGCAGGCCAGCGGCCTGCTCACCCTGGCCGATCAGCAGCTGAGCGTGCCGACCGACAAGGGCGCCAACCCGGGCCGCAAGGTCGCCTCGCTGGTCGGTGGGATGGTCGGCGGTGCCGACAGCATCGCCGACCTGGCGATCCTGCGGCACGGCGCGATGGGAACGATTTTCGACCGGCCCTACGCGCCATCGACGCTGGGATCGTTCCTCCGCGAGTTCACCTTCGGACACGTCCGGCAACTCGACGCCGTGGCCTCGCGGTTCCTGAGCAACCTCGCCGAGAAGACCCCGCTGGTCACCGGCATCGACACCGGACGGGTGCTGGTCGATATCGACGACACGATCATCGAGGTCCACGGCCACGGCAAACAAGGCTCCGGATACGGCTACTCCG
>NZ_JASHKW010000020.1:0-180364 GCF_030056915.1 Rhodococcus sp. IEGM 1307 | reverse complement strand
GCTGGTGGTGCGCCGCATCCCCGACCTGCGACCGCCCAAGGACCAGGGCCAGGGCCAGGGCACGTTGTTCGACATCTGGCGGTTCCACGCCTTCTTCACCACCACCGACCCCGACGACCTCGATACCGTCGCCGCCGACAAAACCCACCGTCAGCACGCGATCGTCGAGCAGGTGCATGCGGACCTGAAGAACTCCGCACTCGCGCATCTCCCGTCGAACTCGTTTTCGGCGAACGCCGCCTGGCTGGTCTGCGCGGTGATGGCGTTCAATGTCACCCGTGCTGCCGGCACCCTCACGGCTGACCCGAAGCTGACGAAAGCGACCACCGGCACCCTCCGGCGCACCATCGTCTCGGTCCCCGCGCGCATCGCGTGTTCGGCCCGACGGTTGACGCTGCACCTGCCGACCGACTGGCCGTGGGAAACAGCGTGGAACAACTTGTTTGACAGCACCTTCGGTCGAAATCAGTCGATCATCACCTAACACCGGTCACACATGCCCACCCTCGATGCGAAAGACTCAGTGGAACAACCCGACACACCAGGTCGGACGATCACCCACGCCCACACCCCACCCGCTGCCACACAACGGAATTCACAGCGACAACATCAACGAATCGGTGCATTCGGGTTTATACAGGTCGGTCTCCCTGAGTAGACCTTCGAGGCTGGCGTAGATGTCTTGCCGCACGTCACACGGTCCGTATCGATTGGATCCACTCGCCTCCCATGACCCAATCCCGAGCTGAACACGGCGCGGTGCCCCCACCTGCGAGATCGAATCGCGGTGGCGGTTACCCGGAGATCCGTATCAGGATTTGAATGGCATGGAGCCGCAGAATCCCATGCTTGCGGGCATAGCACGGCACGTTGCCTTGGCCGTAGGTTGTGCGGAAAGGCTCCGCTGCGTCGTGAGTTCGGAGAGTTCGAGGAGGCTGATCGGTCAAGGAGACGGTCATTTCTCTGAGCGCATATGCCTCGCACGGAGCGGATAGCTGTTCGGGGTGTCTGCCCCACATACGCTATGCAAATGTCCTCCTATGCGAGGCGAGGTGCAGATACCAACGCGACGACGGTGTCGGGCACATCCACGATCGGATGCCGATGGGCGTGGACCCGGGAAACTGGCCCTCTGGCTCGACCTAACCAACACCGACGTCGACTACGCCTAGCCCGCTCCGTGATGGCGCCCGGCACCCGGAAGCCTTGGCCACCTGACCGGTGTCCAAGACCGTCAACAACGTCCGGATCGATGGCAAAGACCTCGTGAAGCCGACCGCAAGCCGAGGACGACATGGTAACCACGGTGTGACCCTCGTGGAGTCTCGGCGGAGACCCACTTCGGAACCGCCAGGCGCCGTCGAAGAGGCTGACGATGGCACGGTGCCACAGAAGGGGAAATGCCGTCTCACCTCGACCGGATACGACCCACCTTGCGTGGCGTCCCCGGATCAGTGCCTGAGGCGGCCCTGGACGCCCGCGGTTCTGCGGTCTCGATCATGCATCTCACACATGGTTCGCTAGAACTTCGTGCTATTGCCCACGTCACTCCCAGCAACGAAGCTTGCAACGTGCGTCGCTCGACTCCGGCTCATGCTGACCCCGTCAAGCCGCACCGCATGGACAAAGATTCGTGATCTACAACCGGAGGAAGATGTGACCCAAATTGTCATCAGTGGAGCCTCGGGCGATTTGGCTCGCCGCGTGACGCAAGGTCTCCTCGAAAGAGCTCCTCTGTGCAACCTGACACTTGTGACTCGATCGCCCGAGGCAATCGAAGCAGGCGGCCCGAACGTCAGCGTGCGGAAGGGCGATTACGAGAAGCCCGAGCTATTGGACGAGGCGTACCACGGCGGAGACATCCTGTTTCTCATCAGTGGGCTCAATCTCGGGCGGCGGACAACCGAACACCGTAATGCGATCCGCGCCGCAGAGAAGGCGGGGATACGCCACATCGTCTACACATCGGTCGGCGGAGTACAACCCGGCAACCCGGCGCTCTCAGCCATCGACCATTACCAGACCGAGCTCGATCTCCGAGCGAGCGGACTGTCGTACACGATCCTGCGCAACGCGCTCTACGCGGAGATCGTCAGTGCGATCTGGCTGGCACCTGCCGCACGCGACGGCGTACTCGAAATGGCCACCGGCCACGGTTCCTTAGCGCCCGTCTCCAAGGTGGACGTCGCGCGCTGTGCGACCGCAATCCTCGCCGACCCCGCCGACCACGATGGCGCTGTCTACGAGATCACCGGTCCTGAACTGTTGAGCATGGACGACATTGTCCGACTTGGTTCCGAGGTCTTCGGCACAGAGATCGCCTACAAGCCGGTATCGGAGGAGGAACGGCTGCAGTTCTTCGACTCGGTCGGTCTCCCGCGGACGTACGACCCGAACATGCCCCCCAGCGCCGAAGGCCACATGTGGGCCAGCGACGAGCTGGTGTCGGCCGATCTGGCGGTGGCCCAGGGCTACCAAGCACTGCTGTCCGGACATGTCGAGCAGATCACGGGGGAGGCGCCCGCGCCGTTGCGATCCGTCCTCGAAAAGGTAAAGGACACCCCGTACGACCGAATCGGTTCGGCGTCCTGACCGCTCGCACCCCGAGCGGAACCACATATCACGTCAGTGCGATCAGAAAGAGAGTAATAGCGCCATGAGTGTCGACCATGCGGTCCAGCAAGGCCCCGGAGCAGCGTCCGTCGGTGACGTTCCTTCCTACCCCGACGTGCCGACCTACCTGAACATCCTAGGTAGCCTCCATATCTGGGAAGGCGACGGGTGGAAGAAAGAATCGATGTCGTGGAAAACCGGCGCGTACATCGCGTCGAATCTCAGCGGCATCCCCGAGTTCACCTTCAGTGGACCCAACGCGCGGGCCTTGCTCTCACGGCTCAGTATTAACAACGTCGACAAATGGCCCATCGGCAAGTCCAAGCACCTCGTCATGCTCGACGAAAACGGATACATCGCCAATCACGGTCTCACAGTGCGCGACAGCGAGGACTCGTATCGCCATTTCGCGGCGATGCCCTGGGCCCTCTTCAAGGCCCCGTCGCTGGGACTAGACGTAGAAATCGGTATGCGGGACATCTTCATCTTTCAGGTGGCGGGCCCGAAGTCGCTGCAGATACTCGAACGCCTCACGGGTGAATCGTTGCGCTCCTTGCAATTCCTGGGCATTCGGCGAATCCAGGTACCCGGAATCGATGCCACGGTGGAAATCGAACTGTCGCGAATCGGGATGTCGGGGACCCTCGCTTACGAGGTGCGTGGCCCCCTCGAACACGGACCAGCGGTGTTCGACGCCGTGTACCGGGCGGGCGAGGATTTCGACATCACGCGCCTGGGATGGCGGACTTACGTCGTGAATCACACCGAGGGTGGCTTCCCTCAGCAGGGTTGTACCTTCCTCCCTGCTGCTTTCGCCGACCCGGAATTCGTCTCTCATCCCCTCTTCGGAGCTGCTCTGCCGCCCAAGCAGGTGAGCGGCCAATTGAGTGGGAGCGCAAATCCCACCGACATCACGGCGCGACTCCGCACCCCCTTCGAAGTCAACTGGGGCTGGATGGCGAAGTTCGACCACGACTTCCTGGGCCGGGAAGCCCTCGAGGCGGAGGCTGCCGCACCGCGCCGCAAGACGGTGGTCCTCAGGTGGAACAAGGAAGACGTACTCGACGTGTTCGCGTCGCAGTTCGAGCCCGGGGAGGAATACCGGCACTTCGAGTTCCCGACGACGCCGCAATCACCAGCGGGCGACCATGCGGACATCGTCACCAAGGACGGCAAGCAGGTGGGTATATCATCGCTGGCCGTCTACTCCTACTACTTCCGCGAGATGATCTCCCATTCCACCATCGACATTGAACTCGCCGAGATCGGCACTGAAGTCGTCCTGCACTGGGGCAACCACGGCGAACGAATCAAGCAGATTCGCGCGACGGTGGAGCGGTTCCCCTACCTCGACCTCCCGGCGAACAAGGATGTCGATCTGGAGTCGTTTCCGTCAGGAGTCGTCGCGCACTGAGTGCATGACCGACTCCGACCTACTCGTCCCGTCACACGATCCTGGCGGCGACGACCACTTCACACGAAAGGACAACAGCACGATGTCACGAACCAGTCGCGACGTGGTCGACCTCGGCACTTTGATCGTGCAAGGCGACGACCGTCAGGGAATCGTCGCGGCGGTCTCGTCCTTGCTCGCGAAATACGGCGCGAACATTGTCTCACTGGACCAGCACTCGACCGACCCTGCCGGCGGCAGATTCTTCCAACGCACGACGTTCCACTTGGAGGACCTACCGGCACAGATTCCGTCCCTGTCCGACGAACTCGACAACGTTCTAGGCATGTTGGGACAGTCGTACAGGTTGACTGAAGCTCGCAAGCCGAAGCGCGTCGCCATCATGGTGTCCAAAACGGATCATTGCCTCCTCGACCTCCTATGGCGGCAGCGTCGTGGCGAAATCCACATGAACGTGGGGATGGTCATCGCGAACCATCCCGATCTCGGGGACGACGTTCGCGGATTCGGCATTCCGTTCATCCACATCCCCGTAAACCGGGCGTCACGGGCACAGGCGGAGGCGGAGCAGTTGAAGCTTCTCACCGACAACGTCGATCTCGTTGTCCTCGCTCGCTACATGCAGATTCTGTCCGGTGATTTCTTACAACAGGTGGGAGTGCCGGTAATCAACATTCATCACTCATTCCTGCCCGCTTTCATCGGTGCGGGGCCGTATCAGAAGGCGAAAGATCGAGGCGTCAAACTGATCGGCGCCACGGCCCACTACGTGACCGAGGACCTCGACGAAGGGCCGATCATCGAGCAGGACGTCGTGCGGGTCTCGCACGTGGAGACTGCAGCTGAGCTGCAACGAAGAGGTGCGGACGTTGAGCGCCAGGTGCTTTCTCGCGCCGTTGCCTGGCACTGCGAGGACCGGGTAATCAGAGACGGGAACCAGACCGTTGTCTTCTGATTCTCGTCTAACCACGGTAGGAGAGGGAGTCGGCATGTCGGCCCGATTGCTGAACGGCCGCGAGGTGTCGCGAGTCATGCGCGAAAAGCTTGGGACCCAGGCACAGCAATACTCGAGGGACTTCGGTCGGCGCCCGGTTCTGGCGACGGTACTGGTCGGCGACGACCCCGCCTCGCACACCTACGTGCGTATGAAAGCCGCTGCCTGCACCGAGGTCGGTATCGAATCGCGCCGAGTGCATCTCGACGCGGGGTTGAGCACGAATGCTGTCTGCGCGGAAGTTCGGGCGCTGTCTGAAGACCCCAATGTAGATGGGATTCTTCTGCAGCACCCGGTGCCACCCGGAGTGGACGAACGCGCTGCGTTCGACGCCATCGATCCGGCGAAGGATGTCGACGGTGTCACCCGAGACTCGTTCGCGGCCATGGCATTGGGAACCGCGGGCTTCGAATCCGCAACCCCCGGCGGCATCATGAGATTGCTCGATTCGTACGCCATTGCACTCAGTGGGCGGCACGCAGTCGTGATAGGTCGCAGCCCGATCCTCGGCAGACCGATGGGAATGCTTCTGCTGGCTCGTGACGCGACGGTAACCTACTGTCACTCACGCACTGCGGATCTGAGCTCCCACGTCGAGTCGGCCGACCTAGTCGTGGCGGCGGTGGGGTCCCCCGGACTGGTCCGAGGCGAGTGGATCAAACCCGGTGCTGTCGTGATCGACGCAGGCTACGCGGACAACAAAGGTGACGTCGACTTCGACTCGGCGTCTCGCAAGGCGTCATACATCACGCCTGTGCCAGGGGGCGTCGGCCCGATGACCATCACCACGCTGTTGGAGCAGACAGTCCGCGCCGCGCGAGAGCGCTCCATGAGCTGATCGATTTGTCCGGGTGTTCTCGTGCAGCGAGACGACTGCCGGAACGGAAATCCTCGTTCTTGCGCCGACCTGTACGCGCCTTGCCGATTCTGGTTGTCGTCGTCGTTGTCATGCGGCAGCGCGAGAACCGCCCACTGCAAAACGCTGTCCACGTCAGTGCGGTACTGGTCGGCTTGTTCAAGAATCGAGGTCATCGCTTACTCAGGCCAATCCGGCGCCGGCGCGTTCCGAACGGGACCACACAACTGAGATGGACGCCTCGGCTCGTGGGATCGGCGATATCCTGGGGGAACATCGTCGAGAGGTGAGCAATGTGGCGTTCGTTGGCCGTGCCTCGAGCGGGATGAATCGATGTAATCGATGACTGATGTCGATCCGTTCGCGACGCAGCGCGACGTGGCCGGTTCGGTCACGGCGGAGCTGGCTGCTGCCGGATTCGAGGACGCCCAAGAGATCGGCAGCGGAGGGTTCGGCGTCGTCTACCGCTGCACGCAGGCTGCGCTCGACCGCACCGTAGCGGTGAAGGTCCTCACCGTGGACCTCGACGAGGAGAATCAGGCACGGTTCCTGCGCGAACAGCGCGCGGCAGGAAGGTTGACCGGACACCCCAATATCGTCAACGTTCTCCACGCCGGTGTGACCGACAACGGTCGCCCCTTCATAGTGATGCCGTACTACCCCCAGGATTCTCTCGATGCGCAAATCCGACGTCGCGGACCGCTTCCACTGGACGAAGCGCTGCGGCTCGGAGTGAAAGTAGCGGGCGCCCTGGAGACCGCGCACCAACTGGGAATCCTTCATCGCGATGTCAAGCCCGGGAACATCCTGTTCACCGACTACGGTGAGCCGGCGCTGGCAGATTTTGGGATCGCCCACATCTCTGGCGGGTTCGAGACCACTGCGGGCATCGTGACGGGTTCACCGGCGTTCACCGCCCCCGAGGTCGTGGCCGGCCAACCAGCCAGTCCAGCCGCCGACGTCTACGGTCTCGGTGCGACACTGTTCGCCGCGATGACCGGGCACGCAGCGTTCGAGCGCCGGAGCGGAGAGCAATTGGTCGCCCAGTTTCTCAGGATCACCACAGAACCCGTCCCGGATCCCTGCGAGCACGGCGTTCCGCACGATGTCGGTGCGATTATTGAAGTTGCCATGTCCGCAGACCCGGGGCGTCGTCCGTCCGTCGCGGAACTGGGTCAGCAACTCGAGACTTCCCAGCTTCACCACGGGTTCGCGGTCGACAAAATGGCCCTTCGCACCGAAACGGGAGTGACACGAGAACATGAAAGTAGCCCGCCGATACGCACACATTTACCCGCGGCAACAGATACGTTAGCCGGACGCCGGGGGTCCCCCACAGGTCGTCTGCCCCTGGAGTTGACCAGCTTCGTTGACCGCCGCACCGAACTAGCAGAGGCGAAGAACGCGCTGTCGACCTCGCGACTGGTGACGTTGACTGGGATCGGTGGGGTCGGCAAGACCCGGCTGGCGTTGCGGGTCGCCACCAAACTGCAGCCCGATTTCCCTGACGGTGCGTGCCTGGTCGAGCTAGGTGAGCTTCGTGACGAGTCACTGTTGGTGGGCATGGTGGCGAGTGCGTTGGGACTACGCGACCAGTCGACGAAACCAATACACGAGGTACTCGTCGACTTCCTCGTCCCCCGCAAACTGCTACTGATACTGGACAACTGCGAGCAGATTGTGGATGCGGTGGCCGAGCTCACCGAAACCCTGCTACGCAGCTGTCCCGAGCTTCGGATCCTCGCGACCAGCCGTGAAGCACTCGACATCGGCGGGGAAGTGGCGCAGCTGATCCCGCCGCTGCCTGTACCGGATCCCGATCACCTGCCCAGAGGGCTGCCCCGCAATGACGCGGTAACGTTGTTCGCCGAACGGGGAGCCGCCGCCGTCCCGGGGTTCGCAGTCACCGAGGCCAACAAGGTCACCATTGCCCGGATCTGCCGGCGCCTGGACGGGTTGCCCCTAGCGATCGAATTGGCTGCGGCCCGGATGCGGGTGATGACGCCCGAGCAGATCGAGCAGCGGCTGACAGACCGTCTCGCGCTGCTAACGCGCGGCAGCCGGAACTTACCTTCACGGCAGCAGGCGTTACGAATGTGCATCGACTGGAGCCACGGATTGTGTAGGCCGGTCGAGCAACGGGTGTGGGCTCAGCTGTCAGTGTTCGCCGGCAGCTTCGAAATTGATGCTGCAGAACAGGTGTGCGGCGGTACCCTGACATCGGAGGCGCTACTCGATACCGTGACCGGCCTGGTCGACAAGTCGATTGTGACCCGGGTGGAGTCGGGCGACACGGTACGGTTCCGGATGCTCGATACCGTGCGCGACTACGGCCGCGAAAAGGCGCACGAGACCGGTCAATATCCCGAACTCTCCCGCCGACACCGAGATTGGTACGAGCAGTTGGTGATCAAAGCTGAAGGTGACTGGATCAGTCCCCGACAACTCGCGTGGATCAACAGACTCGCGCTGGAGCAGCCGAATCTGCGAGAGGCGCTTGAATTTTCGGCGTCCGATAGTCCCGAAGCCGGAATTCGCATCGCAGCCGCGCTCTACCACTACTGGTATACCCGGGGGTTGTTCAGCGAGGGGCGGCGCTGGCTCGAGCGCCTCCTCGCCTGTCAGACCGGCGCACTTACCCGAGACAGGGCCAAGGCGTTCTTTGCGTGCAGCCTCCTGGCCGGCGTGCAGGGCGATCTTCGCGCCCAGGCCGCCTTGGTAGAGGAGTGTCGCACTCTCGCCAGCCAGACGACCAACCCGATGCTACACGCTCACCTCGATCTGGCCGCGGGGGCCTTAGCACTGTTCAGTGGGGATCTTCCCGGCGCACGCTCGCATTTCGAGAATGCCATCGAGGCGGAAGCCACACAGGGAGACCTCACCTTCCAAGTCATTGCTCTCGGCCCCCTTGGAACGACTTACGCACTACTGGGCGATACGGAGCGGGCCATCGAATGCTACGAGCGCCTCCTCGCGATCACCGAGTCGCGGGGAGAATTCGTGTATCGGTCGTATGCAATGTGGGCGTTGGCTGTTGCGGTTTGGCGGCACAATGACCGCGCGCGAGCGGTACGGCTACTCGAGCAGGCACTGCAACTCGGTCGGAAAGTTAAAGACTGGTTGAGCACCAGCTGGTGTCTGCAAGCGCTGGCATGGATCGCAGCCGAGGAACACAACCCCCGCCGTGCGGCCGTATTGTTGGGAGCCGCAGAGCAGCTGAGCCGATCGGTGGGAAGTCCAACAGTGGTGGTATCCGCCCTGGTGGTCTACCAGGAGGAGTGCGAAAAGCAGACCCGCCAGGCGATGAGCGGGCAGGCGTTCGCCACGGCCCACGAGCGCGGTGGGGCACTCGGTTTCGACGCTGCCGTCGCCTACGCGCTGGGCGAGCAGGTTCCGCCGACATCGATATCCGCTCCTAGCTCGACGAAACTGACGAAGCGGGAACATGAGGTCGCCGAATTGGTCGCCGAAGGGTTGACCAACAAGGAAATCGCTGCTCGCCTTGTCATCTCGCCACGCACCGCGCAGGGGCATGTCGAACACATCCTGACCAAGCTGGGATTCGGCTCACGCGCACAGATCGCGGCATGGGTCGTCGAATCGCACAATAGGCCCTCCTGAACCACCGACCGACACTGGACTGCTGAATGCCGGCCTGGCGTACAGACAAGATCGACGATGCCGCGGTCGAACGCGCTTGTCGCGTAGCGCAGATGAATCGGCTACAACACCGCACGTCCTCCTGTGTCAAGCCCCTAGATCGGAATCCGCGGTGTCATTGGGGTTGGTGGCACCAATTACCTCACTGGCTCTCTCGGCACCGAGCACATAACGTACGGGCTAGAGTCTGGTCCTGGATTGTTGGTCGTGCTCGGGCATGTGGTGACATGGGGATACGCGCATTCGAATCGCGGCCTCCGGTTCCCACTTCCACGCTCGTATGAGGAGGAGCGGCACGTGACTGCGATAGTGCTCGCGGGACCGGGTAGCGCCAGACAACGCGAAGGGCACGCTCTCGGCCGACCGCGGAGTGCCTGCCCTTCGTCCGTATGTGTCGCGTAGGTCAGTGCTGGTATGTCGCCAGGTCTCGGTCCTTGCTCTCCTTCGTCAGGACAATGAACACTGAACTGACCACGGCGAGCGCGATCATGTAAGCCGCCACCAGGCCTGTGCTGCCGTCCGTAGCAGCCTGCAACGACACGAGGATTACGGGGGTGAAACCCGCGCCGAGGAGCGTGGCTGCCTGGTAGCCGAGAGAGGCACCCGTGTACCGAGCGGATGTGCCGAACTGTTCGGCGATGTACGCAGCCATCGGCCCGAAAGTCGCCGACTGGAACACGCTGAAGCCCAACACGAAAGCGAGTGCTACCAGTACCACGTTCCCGGAGGACAGCATGGACAGGATGGGGACGACGAACACCGCGAACCCGGCGAGGCCGGCCAACATGACCGGCCGACGGCCGATTCTGTCCGAGAGGCGCGCGAATCCCAGCAGTGCGAAGATGGCGATGAATTGGCAGATCGCGAAACCGATGAGGACGTCCGACCGTGTAGCACCCGACCTCGTGGCATAGCCGATGGCGAATGTCGCGAACATGATCTGTATCGCGACGCTGGCCATGCATCCCCCGGCCACGAGGACGACGTTCTTCGGACGGCGCAGGATGCTCATGAGCGGCGGCGGCGTGACCGGGACAGTGGCGGAATCGCGCTCTGTGCGCCGCGCCAAAGCCTCTTTGAAGACTGGGCTCTCCGAAACTCGACTTCTGATGAAGAGACCGAGCGCGAGGAGGACAGCGGAGAGTAGGAACGGGATGCGCCAGCCCCACAGCAGGAAGTCCTCCTCGGGCAGCACGGCCACGATCGCGAGTGCGATGGTGCCCAGCAAGGAACCGGTGGGTGCTCCCGCGTTGGTGAATGCCGCGGCGAATCCGCGTCCGCGTCCACCGACGTGTTCCAGCGACATCAGTGTGGCGCCGCCCCACTCGCCTCCGATGGCGATGCCTTGGCTCACGCGTAGCAGGACGAGAATGATCGCGGCCCAAGAGCCGATGGCTGACGCAGGAGGAACGAGCCCGATCAGGAACGACGCGCTGCCCATCACCGTCATCGAGACGAGCAACATGGACTTTCGGCCATATCGGTCCCCGAAGTGACCGAAAATTATGCCGCCGAGCGGGCGCGCGAGGTATCCGGCGGCGAACGTCCCCAGGGATGCGATGGTGCCGGCTACAGGCGTGAGATCGGAGAAGAAGACGGGCGCGAACACGATCGCCGCAGCAGTCGCGTAAAGCAGGAAGTCGTAGTACTCGATGGTGCTGCCGAGGTAACTCGACAGCACCACTCGTCGAATCTCCTTCTTCTTCGTGTCGGCGTCGGTGACGAGCGGCGGGTCCATGCTGGGAGTTGGTCGTAGTGGGGTCGGATCGACGGGTGAGCTCATGGTGCCTTCCTTGTGGGGAGTTCGAGGGCGCGCGCTGCTGCGTAGTGATCGCTCGAACCGGAGGCAACGGCGGCGGGAGACAGTCGCGGGCCGCGGTGCGCCGGCCGCCCCCGCCCGGCTCGGATGCTGCCGCCGGGCGAGCCGAAGGTGACGGACATCTGGTGAGAGAAAGTGGTGCCGAGACCCGTGTTTTCAGGAGATGGCGGCGTCGATCTTGTCGTAGCGGACCTCACGCACCCGCTCCATTACGGAACGGAGCGGCTCTGGGGCACGCCCGGTGATTTGCTTTACGTGATGGCTCAGAAGAGCCTGGTAGCCCTGTGCGACAGCCACTTCGGCGGAGACAAGTTCGTCGCTGGCCCATAGGTGCCCGTCCGGGCTAGGGGGCATGTTCGGATCGTAGGTGCGGGGAATCCCGATCGAGTCGAAGAATGCCAGCCGGTCGCGTTCGGTGATCGGTTGATACTCGATCGGTGTCGAGTGGATCTGCGCGCCGAGGGCTGCGATCTGATGAAAGTCCAGCAATTCCGGGCCTGTGATTTCGTAGACCGCGCCGACGTGGCGGGCGGGGTCCATGAGACAGGCGGCAGCGCTACGCGCGACGTCGCCCTTCGCAACGGGAGCCAGAAGCCCATCCCCGGTTGCCTGGGCCAAGATTCCTGACGGCACGGCGGGTGCCACCAGGATGTTGCTGACGATCTCCGCGTAGAGGGCGTTCCGCAGAATGGTGTACTTGAGCCCCGACGCGCGGAGATCCAACTCCGTCTGATGGTGGTCGATAGCGGACAGCGCAGGATTGCCCGGCTGCACACCGCCGACCGAGGTATAGACGATGTGACCGACGCCTGCCTTTTGAGCTGCTTCGATCGCGCCGCGATGCTCGGAAATTCGACGTCCGAGGTTGAGGCCGCTGATGAGGAAGAGTGTGTCGCCGCCTACGTAGGCTTCCTGGACAGAGGCTGGGTGCTGGTAGTCGCTATGCCGGATCTGCACAGTGTCGGAAGCGAGGCCAGCCAGTTTCTCCGGTGTGCGGGTGGTGAGGATCAGCTCCCGGTGCGGATCGGCTGCGAGCAATAGGCCCGTTACCCTCCGGCCTAGGTCACCCGATGCTCCGCTGATGATAATTCGACTCATGTGCACTCCTCGTATGCACGGCCCTGATCCGCTGGGCCGCCTTCGCTCAAACTGGTTGTGATGCAAGCTACATCGGACCACCGTCTGTGGCGTGGGTCCACATCCAAAATTGTCGTCGTTGTCATGCGCGGTGAGTATCGACCGCAGCCGATGTGTTTGGCGTATGAGGTCCGCAAACTTTGTGCCATTGCGACGAGGCGGTCGGCATCACATGCTGGTGTGGTCCGACGTGATCGCAGTCACTAGCAGCAGCCTGATCGCGTCCTACCGAGTGAAGAGAGACATAACATGGCACAGCTCGCCAGCACGGAACTGCCGGATCGCGACAAGATCCAGGTCTCGGATGCCGACCTCGTCGCCCGGGCTGCGGCCCTCGTCCCGCTCATCCGCGAGTACGCGGAACAGGGAACCAAGGACCGCCACATCGCACCCGAGGTGATCGACGCAATCTCGGAGGCGGGCTTGTTCCATCTCATGGTTCCCACGCGCTGGGGAGGCCAGGGAGCGTCGTTCAAGACTGCGGTCGACGTGACCGCCGAAATCGCCCGCGGTGACGGCTCGACCGGTTGGGTCACCGCACTCATGATGGTGGCGACCGGCTTCGCTAGCACGTTCTCCATGCAGGCGCAGGAAGATGTGTTCGGGGTGAACCCGAACGCGAGGATCTGCGGGATCTTCTCCCCGGGTGACCGCAGCGAGCCCGTCGAAGGGGGCTACCTGATGAGCGGCCGCTGGCCCTACGCCTCGGGCTCCTTCGCCGCCCAGTGGGCCAGCCTGACGATCACGCTGGAGGATGGTGAGCAGGGAATGGCGCTCGTCCCCGCAGAAGCCTTCACCATCGAACCGACGTGGTTCGTCGCCGGCATGCAGAAAACGGGTAGCGACACCGTTGTGGTCAAGGACCACTTTGTCCCGGAGTACCGCGTGCAGCGAGTGAAAGACATGTTCGCGTCGAACTTCCGCTCTCCGTTCACCGAGGAGCGGACGGCATCGATGCCCTTCAACGCCGTTGCCGCCGGCATTCTGGTTGCGCCGCAGATCGGACTGGGACGTCACGCCCTCGAGTTGACACGCGCGAAGCTTCCGCTGAAGCCGGTCGCGTACACGGCCTACCGCCAAGCCAAGGAGTCGCCTACCCACCAGATCGGTGTCGCGAAGGCGGCCACCAAGCTGCGCCTTGCCGAGATGTTGATGGCTGGCATGTGCTCTGACATCGACACCGCCGCCGAAAGCCACCAGCTGCCCAACTTGGAGGTGCTCGCGCGCATCCGCAACGACACAGGCGTGGTGGCGGAGCTGATCAAAGAAGAGATCGACTACCTCCTCACCGCGAACGGTGCCGGCTCGTTCGCCGACGTCAACGTGCTCGGACGGGTGTGGCGCGACAGCGAGACCGCGGCCCGGCACGCACTCGTGACACCCGAGATCGGGCGCGAAGCGTACGGACGTCAGCTCCTCGGAAACGATGATCCGACCATCGGATTGTGAGATGACGATGACCTCCGCCGTCGAAGGGAAGGTGTCCGATGTGCTGAGCCCAGCCGATTACAGACGGGTCATGAGTCACGTCCCAACCAGCGTCTCGATCATCACCGCGATGACCGACGCGGGACCCACCGGAATGACGGTGGGTACCTTCACCTCCGTCTCGCTCGACCCGCCGTTGGTCGCGTTCTACGTGGACCAGGGTTCCACGACCTGGCCGGTGCTGGCTGAAGCCGAGTACTTCGGAATCAACATCTTGAGGTCGGGATGCGGAGATGTGTGTCGGGCGTTCTCGCGACGTGGGCAGGATCGCTTCGCCGGTGTGGTGTGGCAGCCCTCAGATCGGGGAGTGCCCCTCCTTGAGGACGCGATCGTCACCGTGGAGTGCTCGCCGCACCGCGTCGACCGCATCGGTGACCACCTGCAGGTAGTGGGTGAAGTCGAGGATCTCATTCAGCAGGGAATCGACGAGCCGTTGATTTTCCTGCGGGGCGGTTTCGTCGACATGTCGGCAATTGCCGGCCGGTCGGTGGAGGCGTGATCTCCGAGCACCTCGAGATCCAGCTCCGTCCGGGAGCCGGCGGCGATCTCGAGGCAGCTTTCGACGAGATCCGGTCGCTGCTTCTGGCAGCGCCGGGATGCTCGGAGGCAACCTTGTCTCGGAGCGTGGATCGGGACGAGACGTATCTCCTTCGCGCTTTGTGGAACCGCGTGGAGGATCACACCGAGTTGTTCGCCGCGTCCGCTGCCGGAACGCGCGTCCGCGAGTTGATTCAGCCGCTGTGCGCTGCCGTACCACGGGTCACGCACTACGAGCACTGACTCCGCCGCGCCGTCGGGGCGGTCTCGCGTGGCGCCCTGGCATACGCAAAAGCTATGACCGGTCCGCCATATTGATATTTGTCGGATAGCTCATCCGGGTCAAGAATGTGGTGTACGACATACCGACCGCTCCTGCAGCTCAGGCGCAACGGTCGCAGCCATCCCAATCACGAAGGATTCTCGCGATGATCGAGGTCAAAGTAGATTTCGCGCGGTGTGACGCGAACGGCACCTGTGCCGCCCTCATGCCCGATGTGTTCCAGATCGCCGACAACGGCCTACTCGAGCAGGTCGCGACGACCGTGCCGGCCGACCGGGACCAGGATCTCGACGAAGTTATCCTCTGCTGCCCGATGGGGGCGATCTCGCGCGCATGAGCACACTTCACGCTTTCGACCCGTTTGCACCCGACTCGCCCAGCCACACCGGTGGTTCCGCGGACGGCGCGTCGCTCGTACAGGGCGACTACGGATACGCCGTTCTCGACTTCGACCTCGCGACCAAGGTTCTTCGGGACACCCGTTTCATCAATGCCGCCCTGACGTTGATGGAACAGTTCGGCATCACCGACGGGCCCGTCCATGACTTCCGTGCCAAGAGTCTGATCATGGCCGAAGGCCCCCGACACATGCGGCTCCGAACCCCGTTGGCGCGCTTCATGGGTCCCACCACGGTCGAAGACATCCGCGCGGTCCTGCGCGGCATCCTCGAAGACATCGATCCGGGAAAGGACGCCGCCGGACCTGTCGATTTCCACGCGGCCGTCGACCAGAAGATCCCCGCGAGGGTGTACTGCCACTTGGCGGGCGCGCCGGCCGAGGACGCCCCTGTCGTGGCCAGTCTGTCTGCGCGGACACTTGCTCTACTGCAAAGGGATCCGAGTCTTACCGAGTCAATACTCAAGGCCTACGACGAATTGTTCGATTACCTTGGCGACCTGATCGCGCGCAAGCGGCAGGCCGGACTCGGTGACGACATGCTGTCTTTCCTCATTCGTCAGGAGGCCGAAGGAAAACTGACCTCCGAGGAACTGCTCAGCGAAGCGACGGCGATGCTCGAAGCCAGCTCCGTGAACACGGCACACCAGACCGGTCTCGTGGTATGGACGCTGCTCCGTGACAGGGCGGCATGGGCCAGGCTCGTCGAGGATCAGTCGCTGATCCCGGCCGCCGTCGTCGAGGCCTGCAGGTTGTACCCCCGCCCCGGCATCGTCAGCAAGATCGCGTCGGTCGACATCGAGCTCGACGGCACGGTCATTCCCGCCGGGTCCGACGTGCACGTCGCCGTCTGGTCGGCGAACCGCGATCCAGAGCGTTTCGCGCAGCCCAACGCGTTCGACCTCGATCGAGAGCGAAACCAGCCGTTGACGTTCAGCACCGGTCTGCACGGATGCCTGGGTCAGAGCCTGGCGAAGGTCGAGATGGAAGAAGTGGTGCGCTACCTTTTGAACCACTACCCCCATGCCAGAGTCGTGGAGAACGGAACCGACATCGGACACGCCGGCGGCAGGTGGCTGGTCGGATCTCTGGCCGTGGACCTCAATCCCTCAACGACGGCGACGACATCGTGACGAGCGACTCCCCGTCGCTGACCGAGCGGCTCGCGACGTTCTGGGCTCGAACAGGCTACGACGATCTGCCGAAAGACGTCGTCGACGGAATCAAGGACCACATCCTCGATACCTTGGCCGTCGCCCTGGTCGGCACGACAACTCCCGAAGTGAGCGGTGTCGTCGACGCGCTGTCACGCTTCTCGGCCGGCGATGCCGGCAGCCTGGTGTGGGGGACCGCCACACGCCTCACCCCGGCGCACGCAGCCCTGGTCAATGGAACTTCCGCGCACGCCAGAGATTTCGACGACGGAGGCGGGCCCGGTCACGCGGGGTCGACCGTACTGCCCGCGGCGCTCGCGGTGGCCGAAAAAGCAGGGAGTACCGGTCGGCAGGTCATCGCCGCCACGGTCGCCGGTTACGACATCGGGTATCGAACCCTGCAAGCGGTCGGCGGATTCGCAGCACACACAGACCGAGGATGGCATTCGAGCGGTACGATGGGCAGCTTCGCCGCGGCGGCAGCGGCAGCGAAATGCCTCGACGCGGATAAGAATGCCTTCGCCGATGCACTGGGAATCGCCGGATCGTTCACCGGTGGGGTGTGGGCATTCATCGACGACGGTGCCTTGACCAAGCGTCTGCACCCGGGCAAAGCGGGTGAGACGGGTGTCGACGCCGCCGTGCTGGCGACCGGGGGAATCACCGGCCCCCGGCGAATATTCGAAGCGAAGTGGGGCGGCCTCTACGCTGTTATCGCCGGCGGCACCGGCCATACCGATCGGGCGCTGACTGGACTGGGGACGGACTTCAACGTCGCCTCGTCGTACCTCAAGCCCTACGCGTGCTGCCGCGGTTGCCATTCGGCCGTCGACGTGATGAAGGACCTCGTGACGAATCGGGGCCTGACGCCGGAAAACGTTCGCTCCATAGTGATCACTGCAGGTACGACCGCGGTGAACATGCTGTCGGTGTACCCGATCGACACCGTGTTCGACGCCCAATTCAGCCTTCCCTACGCGGTGAGCCTCGCGCTGTGCGCAAGCGCCCTGGGACTCGATGACTACGACCCACCACGGCTGAACGATCCGCGGATCGCCGCGACTTTCGCCAAGGTCTCCATGCGCGTCGACGACGCCATCGAGATCGAGGACGGACCCCGGTTGGACATCGAGTTGACCAACGGCGAAACCCTCGTCGTCGAGGCCGGGAACCCGACGTATGCACGTGGGTCCGCTCAGAACCCGATGACACACGACGAGGTCGTCGCGAAGGCAACGCTCTTGCTCGAACCTCTCGGAGGCGACATCGCCTCCCGGTTGGTGGCCGCCGTCGAGGCACTCGACGACGCACCCAACCTGTCCGAACTGCTGTCCGTTCTCGCCGCCGAAAGGGTGCCGACCCCATGACTTCCCCAGACAAGATCGCACGCACGGAGGTCATCTCGGCCGAACCGGTTGAGGCGATGGCTGCGCTGCTGGACATCGATGTTCCTCATGCGATCGGTGACACGGTGCCACCGATCTGGCATTGGCTCCACCTGCTTCCCCGCGACGCTGAGAGCGACCTCGGTGAGGATGGCCACCCCGTTGTCGGTATCCCCGCGCCTCCCGGCGGTGGACGCCGCCGGATGTTCGGTGGTGGCCGCGTCACCGCCTTCGGCAGTCTACGTATCGGCGAGCCCGCCACGAAGGTGACGTCCATTGCCAAGTCCGTGGACAAGGTGGGACGCACCGGCGCCCTGACGCTCGTCACGGTTCTGCAGGAGATCACGCAGGGCGGTGAACTGATCATCCGCGAGGAGCAGGACATCGTCTACCGCGAGGGAGGGTCGACCCCGCTTCCCACGCCTGCTCCGTCGTCGGCCCAGGTGAACGGCCCCACGCTGTCCCTCGCTGTCGACGAGAAACTGTTGTTCCGTTTCTCGGCACTGACTTACAACACGCACCGCATTCACTACGATCTCGATTGGTGCCGCCGAGAGGGATACGACGGCCTGGTGATCCATGGGCCGTTGCTAGCCTTCATGATGGCCGATCACATGCGTCGACAGGACATCTCGTTGCAGGGCAAAACATTCGGATACCGTTTGGTGTCGCCGATGACCCGCCCGCAGACCTTCACCGTGGTTCCGCACGTCGACGGACTGGAACGCGGTGCCGAAGCACACAGCGCCGCCGGTGTCGTGTGCGCCACCAGTACGGTGACGGGGAGCTGATCGCTATGTCCACCACAACGGACGTCCTCATCGTCGGAGGATCGGTCGCCGCTATCCGCGCGGCCGAGACCGTTACCCGGCATGCGCCCGACCTCGGCGTCACCATCGTCAGCGACGAAGCGCATCCCCCATACGAGCGTCCTCCGCTCTCGAAGATCGGGCTCGGCGACGACCTGGATCTCGCGGCGTTGACGTATCCGTCCGTGGCGGATCTGCGCGCACGGGGGGTCGAGTTCGCTCTGAACACCCGTGCCACCGCACTGGACGTGGCGGGTCGCCGCGTCGTCACGTCGAACGGCGAGGTCGAGTATGGAGCCGTCGTCATCACCACCGGGTGCGATCCCATCTTCCCGGAGATGTTCCGCGGGCTGCCGGACGTGTTCGCGCTCAGGCGATTCCAGGATGCACAAGCTTTGCGTGCCGCGGTGTCCGATCACACCAAGTCAGTCGCTGTGATCGGAGCCGGATTCATCGGCGGCGAGTTCGCGGCGACGTTGGTCAAGGACGGCCGCGATGTCACGATCGTCGACCTCGCGGAGAAACCCCTCGGGCGCTTCGGCGACCAGGTTGCGGCGGCTTATGCAGCCCTGCACCGTGAGTCGGGAGTGACACTGCGCCTAGGTGACGCGGTCGTCGGCGTCGAGGACAGTTCGGATGGCCGCGTGCTCCGTCTCGCCGGGGGTGACACCGTACCCGCGGACGTCATCCTCGTCGGTATCGGCGTGCGCCCGTCGACCGAATGGCTGGAGAATTCCGGAATAACCCTGAACAACGGTGTGGAGTGCGACGCGCACTTGCGCGCAGCGGATCGTGTGTACGCGGCCGGTGACCTCGTGCGCTGGCCGAACGGTCGGTTCGGTACCTCGATGCGCGTCGAGCACTGGACCAACGCTGCGGAGCAGGGGCGTGTCGCGGGAACGAATGCTGCCAATACGGTGTCCGGGCTGCCGCCCGTGGAATGCGTCACCGTTCCGTACTTCTGGTCGGATCAACACGGTGTCCGCATCCAGTTCTCAGGGTTTCTGACCGGTGCCGAGGAGATCGTCGAGAGTAAGGAACCGGGCGGTTCGCTGTTCGTGTACAAGCTCGGCGACACCGTGACCGGAGTGTTGGCATTCGAACGTCGCGCGGAATTCGTCAGGATTCGGGCGATGCTGCGACGCGAAACCCGCTGGGACACAGTTCAGGGAATGCTACCCGTCGGGTCCTCGCTCGTCTGATCCGGGCTGGTGGGGTCGTGGTTATCGAGGTTCCGGATAATGTCGCCGAACCGTTCGGCGACGGGGGTGATGACGCCGTCTCGGCGGCTCACCACGCCGAGCGGAAGGTCCGGCCATCCCTCTTCGACGGCAACTTTCGCCACGCCGGGATGCTGTTCGGCCAGCTCGCGACTCAGAACGGACACCCCGACACCGGCAGTAACGAGACTGGCGGCCGTTTCGACGGTAGGCACGGATATCACCGACGCCGGGCTGCCTCCTGCTGTTGCGAACCGGTCGTCCAGCAGCCGGGACAAGCTCCGTGCGCCCGGTAACCGCGACGGAAGGACCCACCGTTCGTGTCGGAGGTCGGACAGGTGCACTCGGTCCTGCGTCGCGAGCCACGATGAGCGCGGCACGACGAGAGTCAGCGACGAGTGGGCGATGATCGTCATGGAGAACGCGACATCGTTGATCGTCGGCAGCGGCTCCTCGGCGAGAACGGGCACGACAGCGAGGTCGAGATACCCGGTAGCCAGGTTCTCCAGCAGCACTTGGGGATTGGCATCGGTGAGCTCCAGTGTGATGCGCGGGTGTTCGGCGAGGAAGACCGCAACTGCGGCACTGACGACCCGCCACATCCCGATCGGCTCCGCGCCGATCCGAAGATCGCCCTCGAGGCCCTGCCCCATTGACCGAAGCGCGGAGGTGATTCTCTGTTCTTCGGCGACGAGCCGCCGGCCGGCGCTTTGCAGATAGCGGCCCGCATCGGTCAGGGCGATACCGCGAGGGTGCCGGTCCAGCAGGCGAACGTCGAGCTCGGCCTCCAGCTTCGTCATCGCGCTGCTGAGAGGCGGTTGCGAGAGGTGCAGAATGCGCGCCGCCTCGGTGATGGACCCCGCATCCGCGACGGCCAGAAAGTATTTGACGCTCCGGATGTCCATGCGCCAAGTGTATGGCAACGGTGCTGCAATGGTATTGGCCTTACGGGGCCGAGTAAAGGATCGTGAACATCGGAGCGACAGCCCAGAGTTGTCGTGAACGCAGTACGGAGGAATCGTGCAAGAAGACCAGCAGGTAACAATCGTCGGAGCCGGGCCGACCGGTTTGCTGACCGCGCTGGGTTTGGCCCAGCACGGAATCAGTGTATCGGTGGTCGAGCGTGCGCCCGCGTTGCAGGACACACCGCGAGCGATCGTCTACCACTGGTCGACGCTGGACGGTCTGTCACGGCTCGGCCTGTTGGAGAAGGCATGTGGGGCGGGCTTCCTCAAGCAGGACTATGCATATCGGGTTCGAGACACCGGGGAGATCATCTCCTACGGGCTTGCTGCCCTGAACGGCAAGGTCGAACGACCGTACAACCTGCATCTGGGGCAGGGTGCGCTCGCCAAAGTCATCCTCGAGGAGCTCGACACGTTCGCCAACGCGCGGGTGCTGTGGGACCACGAGGTCACCGGCATCGATCAGGACGAGTCGGGCGTGACCGTCTCCGTGCGCGGCGTGGACGGCGACACGGTTCTCCGGTCGCAGTGGCTGGTCGGAGCGGACGGTGCGAGCTCGGCCGTTCGACGCACGTTAGACCTGGGCTTCGAAGGTATGACGTGGCCGGAGCGCTTCGTGGCGACGAACGTCCGCTTCCCGGACGACCGCGACGGCTGGGCCCAGTCGACGTTCTACGTCGACGATGTCTACGGGGCAATCATCGCGAAGATCGACGAGTCCGGCGATCACGGGATGTGGCGCTACACCTATATGGAGGATGCCTCGCTTCCGGCCGATTCCATCGACGAACGCATGCCGCGGTTCCTGTCCGCCGTGTTCGGACCCGAAGTGGCCGCCCGGACCGAGGTGGTCGCGGCATCGCCGTATCGGATGCACCAGCGTTCCGCGTCGTCGTTTCGAGCCGGCAGGGTGCTTCTTGCCGGCGACGCCGCGCATGCGACCAATCCCACAGGCGGACTGGGGCTGACCATGGGCTTGTTCGATTCCTACGCGCTCATCGAGGGCCTCGGGGCAGTGGCGCAGCACCGCGCCGACGACGAGGTGTTGACCGCGTACGCGGACCAGCGTCGGGCCGCGTTCGTGGACAAGGCGAGTCCGCGCGCATCGTCGAACAAGAAGCTGCTCTTCCACTCGTCGGATCCCGTCACGCGCGACCAGGACCTCGAGATGTTCCGGCGCATGTCTCGCGACCCAGAATTCGCCGCAGAAGTTCTGTACTTCACCAAGACCCTCGAAAGTCCGTCTCTGCTCTCGTCCGTGTAGGACGCGCCGCCTCGGACGCCACTCGAAACGAAAGAACTGCAACATGAATCCTCTTGATGGACTCACGATCGTGTCGTTGGAGCAGGCCGTCGCCGCTCCCTTCGCCACACGACAATTGGCCGACCTCGGCGCGCGCGTCATCAAAATCGAACGACCGGTCGTCGGTGATTTCGCGCGAGGCTACGACGAGACCGTCAACGGCCTCGCCAGTCATTTCGTGTGGTTGAACCGGTCCAAAGAGTCCGTGGCCCTGGATCTGAAGAGTGCGGAGGGCCGAGAAGCGGTGCAGGCTTTGGTCGACCGGGCCGACGTTCTTGTTCAGAACCTCGCCCCCGGGGCGGCGGATCGGCTGGGGTTGGGCGCCGAGGAGCTCCGTGCTCGGAATCCGCGGTTGATCCACGTGTCCATTTCGGGTTACGGAACGGGTGGGCCGTACTCGTCGAAGAAGGCGTACGACCTGCTCGTCCAGTGCGAAGCTGGCCTGGTATCCATCACCGGTACCGAGGACGAACCGTCCAAGGTCGGTATCTCCATCGCCGACATCGCGTCGGGAATGTACGCGTATTCGGGTGTGCTCACCGCCGTGATTAAACGGGAGCGCACCGGCGAGGGCGCCACGATCGAGGTGTCGATGCTCGAAGCGTTGTCGGAGTGGATGGGCTTTCCGCTGAACTACGCGATATACGGGGGCGCGTCCCCCTCCCGCACCGGAGCCCGGCACGCGGCGATTGCTCCATACGGTCCCTTCACGTGCGGCGACGGCAACCAGGTCTTCCTCGGCATCCAGAACGAACGGGAATGGGCGACGTTCTGCACCTTCCTCGGATCGCCGGAGCTGGCGCGAGACGAGCGCTTCGTGCGCAACTCCCTGCGTGTCGAGCACAACGCGGAGTTGCGCGCCGTTATCGAGGGGGTCTTCCAAGCCTTCACGGCCGAGCGGGTGGCCGAGCTACTGGAAGTGTCGGGTATCGCCAACGCTCTGCTGCGCACCATGGACGGTCTCGCGGAGCATCCGCAGCTCGAAGCGCGGGGCAGGTGGCGCACCTACCAGTCGCCGGTCGGGGAGTTGCGCGCCCTGATTCCACCCGTCACCATGTCCGATTCGACCCCCGTCATGGGTCCGATCCCGGACGTTGGGCAGCACACCGAGGCGATTCTGGCGGAGTTCGGGATCGCACCCGAATCCACGGTTCCGGCGGGGTTCTGACCGTGTCGACAAGTGTCTCCGCGCTCGCGGAGACCACGGCGCGAGTGCAGGAGGCCACGACGTTTCTGTTCGTTCCCGGGAACCGCAGCGACCGGTTCGACAAGGCGCTCGCCACCGGGGCGGACGTCATAGTCCTCGATCTCGAGGACTCGGTGGCACGAGGAGACAAGGCCACAGCGCGAACCGAGGTCGTGCGGTGGTTGTCCGAGGGCGGACGCGCATGCGTGCGCGTGAACTCGGTGGGCGACCCCGAGCACATCGGCGACGTGGATGCACTGTCGGATCTGCCGGGACTCACCGCTGTCATGGTCCCCAAGGCGGACGATTCCGTCCGGTATCTCGATCTCCGCCAGCGACTCCGGTGCCCCGTCATCGCGCTGATCGAATCCGCGGTCGGTGTGGACCGGTCGGGAGTGATTGCCGCCGACCCGGGCGTTGCACGGCTGGCGTTCGGCCATCTGGACTACGCCGTGGATCTCGGCGCGGAACCAACGCGTATCGCGATGCTCCACGCTCGGTCACAGCTGGTGCTCGCGTCACGAGTGGCGAACAAGCCGGGACCGGTGGACGGGGTGACGACGGCACTGAACGACGGTGCGGTTCTCGCCGACGACGTCCGCTATGCCATCGAACTGGGCATGGCCGGCAAGCTGCTGATCCACCCGTCGCAAGTAGAGCCGAGCCGTACGGCTTTCCACCCCAGCGACATCGCCGTCGCTCACGCACGGAAGATCGTCGACGCCGCTGCGTCGGGTGCGGCGGTGCGTGTGGACGGCTTCATGGTCGACGCGCCGGTGTTGGCCCGCGCCCACGCGGTTCTGCGCGCTGCGGGCGCCCCGACCCCCCACGTCGACTGAGACGATGCTGGTCGGTACGACGCCGGTCAGTACGACATAGACAGGATTTGGTCGCGGTCGTACCGGAGATGCGGATGCTGCTCGCGCAGATGGTGCTGAACCTCGTCGACCAGAAGGTCGTCGGTGCGCCCTTCCATGAGCTCCCCGCACGGACATTGCACGTAGCGTCTTCTCTCACCCGTCATGTCTCGACAATAACCGGCGGTCAGGTCTCGGTGTGTCCTCCCATATCGCTCAACCAGCGACAATGCGTCCAGAGTATGAGGACGGGGAACATCCTGGCATTGCGATGACGGGCACGTCAGCACAGGATCGACAGTGATCGGGATCTCGCCGGTGCAGGCGACAAGCCGGCCGTATGCGCCCGCCGACACCGAAGTTCGGGATCACGCGACCTCGCAGCAAGGAGAACTTATGTCCGTCACCGTCGACCGGCCGAGCAGCCTCGACCGCACCCGCTTCTTCATCGACGGCACCTGGATCGACCCGGTGCGCACAGAACTCCGGGACCAGATCGAGGCTGCCACCGGCGAGCGCATCGGGGTGGCCGCGCTCGGGAGCGAGGCCGACATCGACGCAGCCGTTCGCGCCGCCCGTCGGGCCCTGGACGAGGGCCCATGGGGCCGAACCACGGCTGCCGAGCGCGCCACCGTGCTTCGTGCTTTCGCTGACGCCCTCGACGCCCGAGCGGTTGACACGGCAACGCTCGTCAGCCGCGAAAACGGGATGATTCTCGGGCTGTCGCAGGCACTGAACGGCGGAGCCCCGGGGGCTCTGCTGCGCATGTACGCGGACATCGTCGAGAACCTGCCGCTCGAATCGGTCCGCCCGAGCCAGGCGGGATCGACCATCGTCCGCCGCGTGCCAGTGGGCGTCGTCGGTGCGATCGCTCCGTGGAACTTCCCGCAGGCCCTGGCGATGTTCAAGATTGCGCCGGCGCTGGCCGCCGGGTGCACCGTTGTTCTCAAACCGTCCCCCGAGACTGCGCTGGACTCATATGTATTCGCCGATGCAGCGCAGGAGGCGGGCCTGCCGCCCGGTGTCCTCAACATCGTCCTCGGCGACCGCGACGCCGGCGCGGCGCTCGTCTCACACCCTCTGGTCGACAAAATCGCGTTCACCGGCTCGACCGAAGCAGGGCGCATCATCGGTCAGGAGTGCGGTCGGCTGCTTCGCCGTTCCACTCTGGAACTGGGCGGAAAGTCCGCGGCCATCGTCCTCGAGGACGCCAACCTCGAGACCTTCCTCGCGGGCTTGGATAACGCATCGTTCCTGAACAACAGCCAGACCTGCACGACGCAGTCACGCATCCTCATCGCACGCTCGCGCTACGACGAAGTGGTGGATGCCGTCGCGAACTTCGCCGACTCGTACACACTGGGCGACCCGCTGGACCCGTCGGTAACCATGGGACCCATGGCGACCCCCACCCACCGAGACAAGGTGCTCGGCTACATAGACATCGCGAAGAACTCGAACGCACGCCTGGTGACGGGCGGTGGTCGGCCCGACGGTCTCGATCAAGGATGGTTCGTCCAGCCCACGGTATTCGCCGATGTCGACAACTCCGACCGTCTGGCGCGCGAAGAGGTATTCGGTCCGGTCATGGCTCTGATCCCGTTCGAAGGAGACGACGAAGCGGTCCGAATGGCGAACGACAGCAACTACGGCCTCGGTGGATCCGTATGGAGCGTTGACGAGGATCGCGCCCTCGGAGTGGCTCGTCAGGTCCGCACGGGCACGATCGGCCTGAACTACTACACCCTTGATCTCGGCGCACCCTTCGGAGGATTCAAGGACTCCGGCCTCGGACGAGAACTCGGCCCCGAGGGCCTCGATCCCTACCTCGAGTACCAGTCCGTGTACGCCTCGACGCGGTACCTGGAGTCGACCACGTCGGCCGGAGCTGCCCGGAACGCAACGGCATCCAGCCCCGCCGAGGTCGTCGCCGCGTACTTCGCCGGTGTCGCCGCCGGCGACGCCGCCGCGGTGGCGGACCTGTTCGCCCCGGATGCCCTGTTGCATAACGCAGCGGGCACCCTCTCCGGCGCGGAAGCTATCGGACGCATGTACGAAGGTGGCTTGAAGGCAGGGAAGATGATCCCCTCGCCCAGGACACCCGTCGTCGACGGGGAGAACGTGTCAGTGGAGATCGACCTGAACGCCAACGGCTCGCAGATCGTACTGGGAGATTTCTTCACCGTTCGAGACGGCAAGATCACTCGGCTCGCGATCTACAGTCTGACCCCGGACGGCGGGCGCCTGCTCAACGACGTGGGTGTCGATCCGTCCAGCCGCACGCCGTAATCGGTGGCAGTGACCCCGGGTCTGTCAGCACCACCACACCAAGCATCAAACGATCACAGGGAGCATAATGAAGATCGCAGTCTTCGGTCCGAATCGACGAGTCGGCGTTGTCGTGGGCGATGACGTCGTCGACGTCAACGGTGCGTACGCCAAATATCTGACCGAGCGCACGGACAGCGTGCGTCCGGCGGCGCGAGCGGCGCACGAGGTGCCAGCCGAGCTGAATTCCTTCATCGAGCAGGGGGACGACGCACTCGCCGGTGCAAACACGGCGCTCGACTTCCTGTCGGAGGACAGCGACAAGACGGGCGTCGACGGCGAACAGCTCGTGTTCCCCCTGAACGCAGTCACGCTGCACGCGCCGATCGAAGGGCAGTCGCGAATCTTCGCCGCACTGGCCAACTTCGCCGACCACATGCAGGCCGCTGCCGACAACACCTCTAACGGGAGTGACAAGGCAACCCTCGACCGGCTGGTGTCCGGTGGTCCGAAGTACTTCATCAAGGACCCGCGAGTCGTCTCGGCCGACGGTGACGACCTGGCCTACCCGCGCCGGACCAACCTGCTCGACTACGAGGCGGAAGTGGCCGTCGTGATCGGTAAGCGTGCCAAGGACATCGCGGCCAACGACTTCGGTTCGTACATCTGGGGTTACACGCTGGTCAACGACTGGTCCATCAGGGATAACGTCTCGTTCGGACCGGACTTCCAGTACTCGAAGAACTTCGATGGCGCCGCAACGGTTGGTCCCTGGATCGTCGTCGACGAGAGCCTGGATCCGCAGGACATCCCGGTGGAAGCACGCATCAACGGCGAGGTTCGGCAGAGCGGGAACACCAAGTCGATGATCCATAGCTTCGCCTCGCTCGGGGAGTACCTGTCCAGGGATTCGACGCTGTTCCCCGGGGATCTGATCAGTGGGGGGACGCCCAAGGGGACGGCCGTCGATTCCAGCACCCGCGACGCCGAGGGAAAGTTCGCGGACGATTCGCTCTTCCTGAACCCGGGTGATGTTGTGGAGGTCAGCTCCACCGCACTGGGCTCCATCACCAACACGATCTCCGGATCGCGCGGCGGGAAGAAGTAGTCATGGCCGCGAAGAAATACTCGGTCGGTGGTGTCTCGTACGACCGACCATTCAAAATTCGTCGTCTCAACCATTTCGGCATCAGCGTCACTGACACCGGAACAGCCGTCGGCTTCTACCGTGATGTCCTCGGCTTCGTGGTCGCAGACATGCTCGATCTGCAGAAGTACGATCCCGGTGTGTGGTTGGACGGCCTGTCCGACACCAAGATCTACTTCCTGCGGCACAACAGCGACCACCACACCCTGGTGCTCATGCCCCGTTCGTGGGTGGACAAGAACGACAACCCTGCTCGGGACGACATCACGGTCAACCAGATCACCTGGCAGGCAGGATCGTTGCGTGAGGTGGTGCAGGCTAGGTTGTGGCTCGAGGAGCAGGGCTCCACGATCGAGCGGTACGGCCGCGACCCCGGTTCCAACTGGCACACCTACTTCCCAGACCCCACCGGTCACACCAACGAACTCGAGTACGGCATCGAGCAGGTGGGCTGGGACGGCGTCAGCAAGCCGGAAGTGATGTGGCCCTGGGCCAACGAACATCCCGCGCTTCCCACGAAGTCGGAGGCGAGCGAGCTCGAGGAAGCCGAGGAAAAGGGCATCGACCTCACCTCGGGGCACCGCTGGATCGACACGCTACCCAAGACCTACGACGTCGGCGGAGTGTTGCTCGCCCGTCCCTTCAAACCGGTCCGCATCGGTCCGGTCAGCATCTTCGTTGCCGATCTCGATGCGGCGGAACACTTCTATACCGAAACGCTCGGACTGGTGAAGAGCGAGGAGTCGACCGTCGAGGGTCACCGCGTGCTCTTTCTGCGCGCCAACACCGAACACCACAGCATCGCACTCTTCCCGCTCGAGGTCCGGAGTGCACTGGGATTGAGCGACAACACGACCCTGCTGTCCTTCGGCGTCCAGCTCGGTTCCTACGAGCAGTTGCGGGACGCGAAGACCTTCCTCGAAGAACGCGGCGTCAAGCTGATCGATCTGCCGCAGGAGATTCACCCGGGCATCGACTACGCCATCCACGCGGTCGCGCCGGACGGTCACGTGATGCAGCTCTACTACTACATGGAGCAGGTCGGGTGGGACGGCACAGTGCGCTCACCTGAGAGCCGACGCCGCGTCGAACCCGGAGTCTGGCCCGAGACGCTCGAACCCATGTCCGATACCTATGGCGGCGAAACGTTCTGGGGTCCGCTCGGGTGACCACGCATCCGACCATCACCATTCATCGTCATCACGAAGTGAGGAAAGTACGTGCCTGAGCACAACGCTGAGAGGCGAGTCGCGGCGGTCACCGGTGCAGCGCAAGGACTCGGCGCCGAAATCGCGCAGCAACTCGCCGAAGACGGATTCTCCGTCGTCCTCCTGGACATCCAGGAGGACGGGCTCGAGACATCGAAGAAGCAGATCGAGACCATCGTGTCCGGCGTCGAGGTGCTCACGCTAGCGGTCGATCTAACCGACGAGGTAGCCGTTGTCGCTGCGTTCGAGAAGATCGACCAGCGGTTCGACCGTCTCGACGCACTGGTCAACACCGCCGGAGGCAGCGGAACGGATCCGGTGCGCTCGCTCGACGACCTCGGCGTCGACGTCTGGCGGCGGGTGCTCGACAACAACGTAACCAGCGCCTTTCTCTGCAGCCGACAGGCAGTGCCACTCATGCTGCGACACGGCTACGGCCGGATCGTGAACTTCTCGTCCGCGGTCGCCAACGGCCTGGCAGGTCCCTCGGGCACCGTAGGTGCCCGGCTGCCGTACGCCGCATCGAAGGCTGCGATCAACGGCTTCACGAAGCAGCTGGCTAAAGACCTCGGCGCAACGGGCATCACCGTGAACGCGGTCTCGCCCGGTCTGGTTCTACCGACCGCCGGCCGGGTGCGGACCATCTTCGAGGCGCTGTCCGACGAGACGCAGGACGCGACACGCGCAGCTATTCCACTGGGCCGCACAGGAACCGGTACGGAGATCGCGGCCGCAGTCGGATACCTCGTGTCCGAACATGCCGGTTTCACGTCGGGATGCATCCTCGCGGTCGACGGAGCTGCATCATGAGCGACGTGCTCGACGTGCCCCTGGTATTCGTTCCGGCGCTGGGATCGGACGCTCGCTCGTGGCGGCCGGTAGCCGACATCCTCGGCGACAAGGTAACCAGCGTCGTGGTGCGCGGTCACGGCAGTTCGATCGAGTACATGGCCGACCGCGTACTCGAGCAGAGCCCGCAGGAATTCTTCCTCGTGGGAAACTCCATGGGTGGGTACGTCTCACTGGAGATCGCGCTCCGGAGAACGGGTCGCGTGCGAGGCCTGGTACTGCTCAACTCGTCCGCAATCGCTGCCGATTCCGATCGGCGCGCGAATTCCCAGCGCCTCGTCGAGAAAGTTCTAGCAGGGGAATTCGACGAAGCGGTGACAATGATTTCGAGCGCTGTCGCCCCGCAGCGGCCGGACGTCGCCGAAGCCGCGGCCACGATGGCGCGAGATCTCGGTGACGAGGTGTTCATCGCACAGCAGACGGCCGTGTCGAACCGACGCGACCGGCGCTCCGAAATCGCCACGCTCGACGTGCCCACACTCGTGATCGTGGGTGAACACGACGCGATCACCCCGCTCGCGCTCGGTTCCGAAGTCGTCGACTCGGTCCCGCATGCGGAACTGGTCGTCCTCCCCGGGGTCGGCCACCTCTCGACTCTCGAAGCGCCGGACGCCGTGGCTTCGCACCTGCTGTCCTGGCTGTCGCGCCAGGTCACTTCCGCGAGGACGGGGCTGTGATCGAGTTCGACCACACCACACTCGGGCAACGGGTGCTGTTCGCCCGCGGGCAAGCGGTCGACAACATCGTCTCGGCCGTGGGGGACCTGTCCGCGTCGCGCGTGCTGCTCGTCGCTGATTCGTTCGTGACGAGCCTCGCGGACGAGATGGCTCACCGGGTACCGGTCGTGGCTCGGATCGACGATGTCGTCCAGCACGTGCCGGTCGCGAACGGTCGCGCTGCTGTCGACCTCGCGCGTTTAGAGGCTGTCGACGCGGTCGTGTGCATCGGCGGCGGCTCGTCGACGGGGCTCGCCAAGTTCGTTGCCCGCGACACTGGGATCCCGATCGTTGCCGTCCCGACCACGTTCGCCGGCTCCGAAGCCACCGACGTGTGGGGACAGACGGACGGGGATCGCAAGACCACCGGATCCGATCCGAAAGTTCTGCCCCGAGTCGTGGTCTATGACGCGGCTCTCTTCGCCTCGCTGCCCGCCCGACTGGCGGTGGCGTCGGGGCTCAACGCCGTCGCCCATGCGGTGGACGCTTTCTGGGCGCCGCGTGCCGACCCGATCGACACGGCACTTGGCACCGAGGGCCTCCGTGCGCTCGTTCCCGGCTTGCGGGCTATGTCCGAAAACCCTGACAATCTTGACGCGCGAGAGGCCACGCTCTACGGGGCCTACCTCGCGGCCGTGGCGTTCGCCTCGGCGGGCAGCGCGCTGCATCACAAGATCTGCCACGTTCTGGGTGGTGCATTCGGGCTGTCACACGCCGACACGCATGCCGTGGTGCTGCCCTACGTGATGGACTTCAACGGCCCCGCCGCGCCCGATGCAGCGCGCCGAGTGTCGGACGCCCTCGGTGGCTCGTCGGCTGCACGCGGGCTCTACGACCTCCGCCGGGACCTGGGTGTCGTCGACTCTCTCTCACAGTTGGGTATGCCGGAGGACGGCATCGACACCGCCGCCGAGCGCATCATCGCGGCGGTTCCTGCCTCTAACCCGCGCCCGGTCGCGCTGGCCGATCTGCGCACTCTTCTCGCCGCCGCGTGGGCGGGCGACCCGATCGATGAGCAGGAGCGAGTATGACGATCGAGCAGGAGCGAGCGAACGCCGAGCTGAACCCGTCGACCGAGCAGGCCGCGCGTGAGCAGGCCGCGCGTGAGCAGGCACTGGTCGACACCGTCCTCGGCTCGTTCGGCGAATCGCCGAACGCCCGATTGAAAGAAGTCATGAAGGCGGTGGTTCGGCACGTGCATGCCGCAGCCCGCGAGGTCAGGCTCACCGAAGCCGAATGGAACACGATGATCGCGTTCCTCACCGAAACGGGCCAGACGTGTACGGACACCCGGCAGGAGTTCATTCTGCTGTCCGACGTACTCGGACTGTCCATGCAGGTGATCGGAATGAACAATCCATCGGTCGCGAACGCCACCGAGGCGACGGTGTTCGGCCCGTTCTTCGTGGAAGGTTCACCCCGAATCGAACTTGGACAGGACATGTCGTTCGGCGCGAAGGGGGAGCCGTGCTGGGTGACCGGCAGTGTCCGCGACGTTCACGGTAAACCCGTTCCCCGCGCGCGTATCGAGGTGTGGGAGGCGGATGAGGACGGGCAGTACGACGTGCAGTACGGCGACGACCGCGTCGCGGCACGTGCGCACCTTTTCGCCGACGACAGCGGGGAGTTTCGATTCTGGGGTATGACTCCAACTCCCTATCCGATTCCGCACGACGGTCCGGTGGGGCGGATGCTTTCGGCCGTAGGTCGTTCCCCCATGCGCGCGAGTCACCTGCATTTCATGGTGACTGCGCCTGGCTTACGGCGTTTGGTGACTCACATCTTCGTCGACGGTGACGAGATCGGCTGGAAGGATGCCGTGTTCGGCGTGAAGGAGTCGTTGATCAAGGCGTTCGAGCGTCACCCGTCGGGACCCACTCCCGACGGGCGCGTGGTGAACGGCTCGTGGAGCGACGTCACCTTCGACATCGTCCTCGCCCCCGGGACCTGATGGTAAGGGTCACTCGTCCTCTCGGTCGATATCCGAGCTGGCGAAGTGGCCCGTCACGAATTCGAGAAATGCTCTCGCTGGGGTTCCCGTCGGCCCGTAATTCCGGGTGATCGCGCCGTAGAAGCGAAATGCGTTGGCGTCGCTGATCGGAATCGTGACCGTCGGTGACTGCTGATCGGCCTGGGGAACCGGCACGATGGCGATGCCGCGGCCATGCCGGACCAGTGCGCGCAGCGTGGACAATTCGGTGGCTTCGATACCGATGGTGGGAGTAAGGCCGGCTTCGTCGAAGAGACGATCGACGACGTGGCGCAGCCCGTAGCTCGGGCCGAGAGCGATCATTGGCCGCGCAGCAATTTCGGCAATGGTGATGGACTCGCGATCGGCGAATTCGTCCCCGGGCGGGACCTCGAGACAGAGAAGTTCTCGGCCCAGCGGCACCCAGGCCAGATCTTCCGCGTTTGGTCGAGGTGCGACGAAGCCGACGTCGATCCGGCCGTTTCGCACGGCATCAACTATGGCGTCCGCGGCGCCTCCCTCGAGTTCGAACGTGGTCAGCGGTGCAACCAGGTGGTATTGGTCCAACAGGGAGGGGACGAGCCAGGATCCGAAGGAATGGAGGAATCCGAGGGACACCACTCCGCGCTCGGGATCCACCAGAGTTCGGATCCGTTCTTCGCCCTGGGTGAGCTCCTGCATTGCTCTGACCGCGTGGGCCCGGTAGATCTCACCGTATTTGTTCAGCCGGATCCGGTTCTGATTCCTGTCGAATAACTTGACGCCCAATTGACGTTCGATTCTCGCCAGTGCACGCGACATAGTCGGCTGGCTGATGTGGAGATGTGTGGCGGCGTTGGTCACGTTCTCGGTTCGCGCCAGGATGACAAACCATTCCAGCTCACGTAGTTCCATGCTTGTAAAGCACTTCCTCTCATAGCGCCAAAGGCGTATCGGTGTCCACGACCCGCAGACGAACCGCGTGTCCACTCGGGTCGGACAGCGCCTACCCCAAGGTGGTTCCGCCCAAGGTCGCAACGAGCGCGCTCGCGGTGTCAAAGTTGACGAAGCCTGCACGGTGAAGTTCCGGAACCGTCACCTGGGCAAGAAGTTCCACGGTGCCGGCGTTCGAGAGAGGGAGAAGTGTGACCCCATCTGCGACTCCCGCTGTGCGGATATCCGCGGCCAAACATGCGAGACCACTCGCTGTTCCCACGAATCGCAAGGTTGTCGGGCCAGAGGGGGTCGCCAATTCGAGTTCTCGAAGTGCCAGCCGCGCCTTCCGCGCAGTCGAAGCGAGCAGAATTTCGACGTCGAGCAGCACGAAGGGCCGATTTGCGGATGCCTGCGCGTGGTCGACCAGCCTCCTTGTGTACGCGTCCGTGGCCAGTTGCAGATCGCGGGCACGGATTCGTTCCGTCCCTTCGTCACCGGGTGGCGCAGTTCGGGGTGAGGCGTCCGGATCGGTCCGGCTGCGTTCGTATCCGACGGCAAAGGCAGGATGATGGCCACCGTCGACGAGATCGAGTGCGACGTGAACGTGCCGCTCGCGGAACGTCGCCGATCCCACGGCGGAGAGGTGCCCTAAGCCGCGCGCCGCGGCGGGGAGTTGCTCCCCGAGCGGTGCCTCATTCGGGCACGACACGTATTCGGTACTCAAGCCGACACCGGCCAGGCGGCAGGTACTGTTGTCGGCAGCGCACGTCTCGGATCTCCTTCGGACGGCGCGCGGTCCGGTCGCGCCGGAAACGGCGAGACACCGGCGACGAATTTCAGGAAACGCCGTGCGGCCTGGCTACTCGGGCCATGCCTGCGGATGACCGCCCCGTAGCACCGGAACGCAGTCGGGTCGCTGAGCGGGACGGTGCCAGTCGCGGACGGGTGCCCCGATGGGGCGGCGGGCACGACCGCCACGCCCAGTCCGGCCGCGACCAGGGCATGCAGTGTGGGGAGTTCGGTGACTTCGAGCTCGATGCGAGGGCCGAACCCCGCGTCCCGGCATAGACGGTCCGTGGCCTGGCGCAAGCCGTGTCCAGCCTTCAGTGCGACCATCGGCTCGCCCGCGACATCGGCGATCGCGATATGGTCATGGCCCTCGAACGCATGGCCCGCGGGAACCCTCAAACACAGGGCCTCATGCCCGAGCGGTATCCACACGAGATCGTCCGCGGCCGGCTCGGGAGCTACGAAGCCGATGTCAATTTTTCCCTGCCGCACGCTGTCTACCACGGAATCGCTAGCGCCCCCGTGTAATTCGAAGGACGTGCTAGACGCGACACCGCGATATCGCTTGAGTAGATCCGGTATCAGCCACCCACCGAAGGAATGCGCAAACCCAAGAGACACCGAGCCTCGATCCGGATCGACCAGGGTGGCGATCCGTTGTTCCGCACGGTCGATCTCATTCAGTGCTCGTAACGCGTGGGCCTGGTAGAGCTTGCCGTATCTGTTCAGTCGCAGCCGGTTCTGGTGGCGGTCGAAAAGCTGCACTCCAAGCTTGCGCTCGATTCGGGCCAACGCCCGCGACAGGGTCGGCTGGCTGATATTCAACCTTATCGAAGCCTCCGTGATGTGCTCGGTTTCGGCCAGCGTTGTGAACCACTGAAGCTCGCGCAATTGCATGGTGAACCTGCCTAGGGGAGAACGCCGTCGCTGGCGGATACCTTCCGGTGGTCCAGCGCTGGGGTTCCAGTCGACAATTAGGACCATCCCTCGCACCTGGGTCCTCGGGATGGGAAGTCCACCTTCCCCCGCGCGGAACGTCCGCGACAGCGTGGGAACACTTAGAAGCTACGTAATTGGGCATCTACGTACCCTGTGACGTGGGACACCGATTCGGGGACGCGCGTCACGCCTTCTTGCCGAGGGCGGCGGCTGCCCACAGACCGGCCTCAGTGCGTGATTTGACGCTAAGCTTCGCCAAAATGTGCTCGACATGAACCTCGACTGTGCGCGGAGAGAGCACCAGCTTGCCGGCTATGGCACGATTGCTGAGACCCTCCGCCAACAGCGCCGCTACCTCCGTTTCCCGCGGCGTCAGCAAGCCGGCCGCAGCCACCGTGTCCGTCGGGTCCGATGGGACGGCGGCGACCGACCCTAGCGCCAAGCGCATCCGCTGGCCGCGGTCCAGTCGCCGGCCGATGTCGTGATGGCGGGCGAACAGGTCGTCCCCGAGCCGATCCTGGACGGCGGATTTGATCGCCTGATAGCGCGAGCCCAGCATGCCCGGTACTTCAGTATCGACAATGGCCAGCAGTTCAGCGACGACCCCCAACAGCTTCGCCGCCTTCTTGGGGTCGCCGTCGTCCAGCGCGATGCCTGCCATCAGATCGAGGACGACTGCACTGCCGAAGTCATCGTGATAGTCCCATCGCAATGTGAGGCTCTGCTCGGCGTACTCCTCGGCGACATCGAGGTCCTGACGCGTCCACGCGTCGAATCCCAACATCCACAGCGAATAGGAGCGGCCCCACGTATCGCCCAGACGTTCGCTTCGTTCGACGGCTTCCCGGCCGGCGTCGGTGGCACCTACATGATCTCCGGATATGCTCCTGACGAATCCGAGTAGGAACAAGGTCATCAGCAGACCCTCGGCATCCGCGTGCTCGAGGTGGGCGGTGTAGGCCATTTCCAGAGATGAGCGGCTAACCTCGAAATCTCCGGTGATCAACGCGGCCAATCCTGTCCACGTCGCGGCGCGCGCTGCAATGCGCGGATCACCGATCTTCCGGGCGATCGTTTCCGCTTCGTCAAGAAGCTCCCGGGCAGTATGCGTTTCGCCGTGCAGCGCCTCAATCCACCCCGCTGCCCACAGGGCATTGCCACGCTCGGCGCAGACGGTCATATCGTTGGCAAGGGCACGCTCCAGCCAGCGGCGACCCTCACGGAGATGGCCATTCATCCAGAAGAAGCGGAGGTCCGCGGCGAGCTCCAAGGCGCCATGAGAGCCGGGAGCCGCGTGGAGGAGATGGTCAAAGGCTAGCTCGAGGTCGGTGAGGTCAGACTCCCACCGCTGGACCATACCGGGTTGGCGCGGGCCGAAGAAGTTCTCGGCGGCTCTGGTCGCCCACGTTCGGTAATACTCCGTGTGGGCACGCCGGACGCGACCGTAGTCTTCGCCGGTCCCGGCTTGGGCCCGCCCGAACTCGCGCAGGGTTTCCAAGAACCGATAGCGCATGTCGCCGTGTGTCGTCTCGGTGAGGACGATCGACTTGGATACCAAGCCATCGAGCGCGTCGAGCAGTTTGGTTCCTTGCAGTGGTGGAAGCCCGCACACGGCGCGGATCGTGGGAAGATCGACGCTGCCGCTGAACACGGCCATTCTCTCCCAGAGCAGCTGTTCGGTGGAGGAGCATAGGTCATAGCTCCACCGCACAAGGGCATCCAAAGACCGGTGGTGCGGTACGACGGTGGGGTCACCCGAGGTCAACAGTGCGAATCGGTCGTCGATGTGAGTCAGCAGCTCGTGCACCGACAGCGATCGCAGCCGCATGGCAGCGAGCTCGATAGCCAGCGGCATTCCGTCCAGATAGGTGCACAGCTGTGCGATCTCCGCCGCAGTGCGGTCGGTGATCTCGAATTGATCGTTGACCGCCTCGGCCCGGGCTTTCAGCATGGCCGGGGCCGGATACTCGCAAAGTTCGTCGGCGGTGAGGACGCGATGATTCGGGGGGATTTCCAGCGGGCGAACGGCGACTACACGCTCGCCTCGGATTCCTAATGGCTCTCTGCTGGTAGCCAATACTCGCAGCTCGGTGGAGGCGGCGAGGAGCCCGGACACCAATCGCCGGCATCCGGGAAGGACGTGCTCGCAATTGTCCAGTATCAACAGCATTGAGCGATCGGCCACATGCCGCCGGAGCTGTTCTTCGGCATCCACGCTGGCCGGTGCGCTCAGGCCGATTTGTGTCACCACGGCTTCGGCTACAGTGTCTGAACTGCGTTGCGCGCCCAGCTCGACGAACCATACGCCGTCTCGGAAGGCCCGGTCGAGCTTGGCGGACAACGCCGCAGACAGTGCGGTCTTGCCCACGCCCCCGGGTCCGGTGAGTGTCACGAGGCGGGTAGCGGTAAAAAGTTCACGTGCGCTCGCCAGCTCGCGCTGGCGCCCGAACAATTCCGCCGCTGGTGGCGTCAGTGCTCGAGCCCGCGAGACTTGCCTACCCATCTCGGGCATTTTACTCCAGCGCCGACAGCGCAGTGAGCAGGGCGTAGTCGAGCGCGGACAGCGCCAGATCGGTGGCCTTCAGGCCTGCAAGCGGGTGCCGCATTGGGTGCCGAACGTCGTCCTGCTACTACACGGTTTCGCCAAAGAACGAGGCCACGGAATGTTTGCGCCTCCTCCTACCTGCCGATGCCTTTCAGGGCGGCGTCGACCATGGCATCGGTGGCCTCCTCGTCCAGGTCCCCGGTCTGGAACAGAAGTCGGAAGTAAATTGGAGCGTAGAGCATTTCGGCGACGACATCAGGGTCGATGTCATCCCGCACGGCACCTTCGGCGACGGCGCGCTCGATCAAAAGCCTTGCGGCGTCGGCGCGTCCTTTCCAGAACCGTTGCTTGAACTCCTCGAGGGTTGCCGGATCATGCTGGCACTCTGCGATGAGCTGCGCGATCAGTCGCCCCTCCGGCCCACTGTAGACGCGTGCGAGTGACGCCAGATGTGCCCGCAGTGCATCGATAGCTGGGCCCTCGTCGTGGATCGGGGTCTGCGCCACGTGGTTGTCGAGGAAGGAATCGATGACTACAGCCGTCTTGCTGGGCCACCACCGATAGATCGTCATCTTGCTGACACCGGCATGCTTGGCGATGCCTTCGATGGACAGCTTCTGCAGCGACACCGGCCCAGGTGGGGTGTCGTTGAGCAACTCCATGGTTGCCTGCAGGACCGCCTTGCGGCTTGCTTCACTCCGTACGGCCATGCCCGAAATGCTATCCGGTCCGTCTCGGATCGCAACTACCCGGGCCCTGGCCTCGTGGTGGTGGTTTGCACTGGCGCTGGTGATGGACACCACAGTGCTGTACGGTACGTATCGAATTGAATTGGAAGGAGTGGTTGAACCGGAACCCACGGAAACGGTCGGTCTCGAGCTCGATCGTCGACGCGAGCCGGGACGCAACTCGACGGAATCGAATCCTGCGTACCCCATCGGAGAACGGGAGGTCGCGTCGTGGCTCCCGAGGAAAAGCCGTACCCATTCGCCACTCAGGCAGTGAACTGATTTCAGAAAGGCAGCACACAATGAATCAGCCCCAGGCGCGAACCGCCTCTATTCGTCGGGTGGTGACGGCGGTCGACGAGCAGGGCCGGTCATACGTCCTTGCCGACGGCAAGGCCCCCAACATTTTCAGGTCACCGACGGTTCCCGGATTCGGCGCCGCGCAGGTGTGGGCCACCGAACCGGGACCGGTGTCCAACGACGGCCGCCTCGACCCAGCTTCCGCCGACGCCGAGATCCCGATGTACCCGGAACTGGGTGGCACGATCTTCCGCGTCGCCGACTTCCCACCCGACAGCGTGTACGAAAAGGCCGGGAAGGACCAGCTATTCTCCGACATCGGCGGCGACCACGCGCGAGAGGAAGCGACCCACAGCGGCAACCGCCACTTCTGGTTCCACAAGACCGACTCGATCGACTTCGCCGTCGTAATCGAGGGCGAGATCTGGCTACTTCTCGATGAGGGCGAGTGCCGGCTCGAGGCCGGTGACGTGATCGTCCAGCGCGGCACCGCGCATGCCTGGTCCAACCGAACCGACGAGAACTGCCGGGTGGCGTTCCTTCTATTCGGCGCCTTGCCGGTATCGACCGACGACACCCAGAGCGAATTGGCGGGGCAGTCGTCGTGACAGAAACACCGGGGGAGGTTCTGTGGTGCCCCGATCAGGCCCGCACAGAGGACAGTGAATTCACCAGATTCGTCACCTGGCTGACCACATCGGGTCTCGTGACGCCGGGCACGATCGACGACTACCACGCACTGTGGCACTGGTCGGTCACCGACCCGAATGCGTTCTGGCGCGCGTTCGCCGACTACATCGGCATCGTCGTCGACACCCCGGACGGCGAACCTGTCGTGCCCGACACGATGCCCGGCGGGCGATGGTTCCCGGGAACGACGGTCAACTACGCTTCATATGCGCTCGCCGACCACGACAACGCCGACGAGGCCATTGTGGCCATCGACGAGGACGGTACGACAACGACGACCACATGGCACGAGCTCCGCCGGCAAGTCGGCGCCCTCGCCGCGTTCCTGCGACAATCCGGGGTCCAGCACGGCGACCGCGTGGTTGCAATCCTGCCCAACCGCACCGAAGCGGTGGTCGGGTTCCTCGCCGCAGCCTCGGTCGGGGCGGTGTGGTCGATCGTCGCGCCCGAGTTCGGCGTCGGCGCCATCGTTTCGCGGCTGCAGCAACTCGAACCCGTCGTGCTGATCGCGGCGAGCGGTTACACCTACGGTGGCCGCCGTCTCGATCGCAGTGACGTCCTTGCCGACATCGTCGCTCAACTGCCGAGCCTGCGCGAAATCGTCTGGGTCGATACCGCTGCGGGTGTTCCCGCCACGTCGATGCGTACGCACTCCTGGCAGGACGTCGTGGCCGCCGAGCACGAATGGGAAGCCGACCAACTACCGTTCGACCATCCCCTGTGGGTGCTGTTCTCCTCGGGCACCACTGGCATCCCGAAGGGGATCGTCCATGGACACGGCGGCGTCGTCCTCGAGCACCTCAAGACACTGACCCTGCACGCCGACCTTCGCCCCGGAGACAAGCTGTTCGTCGTCGGCACCACCAGTTGGGTGGTGTGGAACATGCTCGTCTCTGGGCTTCTGCGCGGGGCCACCATCGTTCTCCTCGACGGCAACCCCGCCCATCCCGACATCGACCGGGTCTGGCGAGTCGCTGCCGAGAACAAGGTGACGATGCTCGGCCTCGGCGCTGCCTACACACACGCCAGCATGCGCGCTCAGCTGCGCCCAGGAACCGACCACGACCTCTCCGCGCTCCGAATGATCCAGGTCACCGGCTCCCCCCTGGCACCGGACGCATTCCGGTGGGTCTACGACGCCGTCGGGCCGGTGTGGCTGGCATCGGTCAGCGGGGGCACCGACATCGCCGGAATCTTCCTCGGCGGCGCGCCGACCGAACCGGTGCGTCTGGGACGCCTCCAGCCGCCTGCGCTCGGGGTTGCCGCCGCAGCATGGGACACCGCCGGCCACCCGGTGGTCGGCCAACCCGGCGAGCTGGTGATCACCAGCCCGATGCCGTCGATGCCGCTGTACTTCTGGAACGACCCCGACGGCTCGCGCTACCGCGAGAGTTACTTCTCGACGTACGCCGGTGTGTGGCGCCACGGAGACCTGGTCGAATTCGACACCGACCGCAGCTCGGTCATCGTCGGACGATCGGATTCGACACTGAACCGCAACGGCATCCGGATGGGCCCAGCGGACCTGTACCAGGTGGTCGAGGCGTTGCCGGAGGTCGAGGAGGCACTCGTGGTGGGTGTCGAGGAGACCGACGGCTACTACATGCCGCTGTTCGTGCAGTTGCACACCGGAACCGATCCCGAAGCCGCGATCACGGCCATCCGCAACGCGATTCGTGCGGCGCTGTCACCACGGTACGTCCCCGACGACATAATTGCTGTCTCGCGGATTCCGCACACCCGCACGGGCAAGAAGCTCGAGGTTCCGGTCAAGCGGATTCTGCTCGGGCACTCCGTGGACCAGGTGGTCGACCCGGGTTCGGTCGACGATGCGCAGGTGCTGATCGAGATCCGTGACCGCACGATACGACAGCGACAGGTGAGCGTGCCATGACGATCACCGAGCCGGTCCGCAGGCTGCTGGCGCAGGATTCGAGCCTGGCCGAATTCGGAATCAAGGTGCTCTCGGCGGGGGAGGGGCGGGCGGTACTGCACATGGTGATCGATGAGTCCGTGGCGAACGGCCACCGCATCGCCCACGGCGGGGTGATCTATGTCCTCGCCGACAGCGCCTTCGCGTGTGCCGCCAACAGCCGCACACCCGGAACAGCCACCGCCGGTGCGTCGATCGAGTACTACACCCCGGCACACGTCGGAGAGGAATTGGTGGCCGAGGCAATCGTCCGGCACCACACCGGTCGGCACTCCCTGGTCGACGTCACCGTCCGCAGCGGCCCCCGTGTCGTCGCGGAATACCGCGGCCGGGGGGCAGTCCTGCGCCGCCCGGACAGTGCGGTCGGCAACCGAACCGCCGACCAATCGGAAGAGAGATGAGGATGGACCAGAAACGATTCACACTGGGGACCTTCGACGCCGGCAACGGCCCATTCCCCGGACTGGTAGTCGACGACGACGTGTACGACATCAGTGCATTCACAGCCTACGACTCGACCGCCGCGCTACTCGAGGACTGGGACTCCGCGTTCAAGACACTGGCCGAGGCCGCGGTCTCACCCACTACGCCCGGAACACCCGCATCGGAACTGCGAACGCTGCCGCCGGTGACCCGGCCGGGCCAGATCTACGGGGCCGGAGCGAACTATCGCGAGCACATCATCCAGATGGCGGTAGCGCACAAGCTGGGCACCGCCGGACTGACGGACGAGGAGCTCGCCGAGGAGGCCGGCCACGACATCGACGAGCGCAAAGCGCACGGCGAACCGTATGTGTGGACCGGTGTCCCCTCGGCGATCAGCGGCGCCTACGACGACATTCTTCTTCCCACCGGATGGTCCGACCACGACTGGGAACTCGAGCTCGGCGTGGTCATCGGTCGTCGTGCTCGCAACGTCAGGGTTTCCGACGCACTCGACTACGTCGCCGGCTACACGATCTGCAACGACCTCACCACACGAAGCCTGGTTCCGCGCAGGGATATTGCGATGATGGGAACGGACTGGATGCGGGCGAAGAACTTCCCGACGTTCTACCCGACCGGCCCGTGGCTCGTTCCGGCAGCTTTCGTGCCAGACCCACTGAACCTGGGTATCCGGCTTCGCCTCAACGGTGACACCATGCAGGACAGCACCACGGGCGACATGGTCTTCGGCCCCGCGGAACTGATTTCCTACATCTCGCGCTTCGTCGAGCTCGAGCCCGGAGACATGGTGATCACCGGATCCCCGCCCGGCAACGGCTCGCACTGGGGCCGGTACCTCCGCCAGGGGGACGTCCTCGAATGCGAGATCGATGGTCTGGGCATGCAACGCACCCGCTGTATCGACGCCTAGCGGTACTGACCTGCGAGGTTAGGTCCGCGGGTGGCGGGTGGTTGGCCGCCGAGTCCGGTGTGGCCGCGGTGGTGACTGTAGGTGTGCAGCCATCGCGGGAACTCGTCGCAGCGTTCGCGGTCGCTGGTGTAGAGGCGGGCGTAGGCCCATTCGTCGTGCCGGGGTGCGGTGGAAGCGTTCGACTTTGCCGTTGGTTTGGGGTCGGTAGGGGCGGGTTCGGCGATGCTTGATCTCGCCGAGTGCGTCTCGGGCCGCGTGTGATCGGTAGCAGGAACCGTTGTCGGTCAACACTTTTTCGACCGTGACGCGGTGCTCGGTGAACCATGCGTTGGCGCGTAGCCAGAACGCGGCGGCGGTGGCTTTGCGTTCGTCGCCCAACAGTTCGGAGTAGGCCAACCGTGAGTGTGCGTCGATCGCGGTGTGCAGGAAGTGGTAGCCGCGGACCGGACGGTAGTACTTGTCGACCTCGCCGCTGCTTTTGTCGGCTTGGGCATTGCGGCTGCCTGCCGAGCGACCGACCTTCCGCCATCCGCCGCCGGCGGGGATCTTGCCCAGTTTCTTGACATCGACGTGAACGAGATCGCCGCAGTGCGGTGAGTGCATGCGACGGATCGCCCGTCCGGTCGGGCGGTCGAGCCACCGCAGTCGAGCCAACCCGTACCGGCTCAGGACCTTGTGCACTGTCGAAACGTTCAGACCCAGCAGATACGCGATCCGGGCCGGACCCCAGCGGCGGATGACGCGGACTTTGATGATGCGCCGCTCGGTGCGCGTCGGGGTCTGGTTCGGGCTGCGATGTGGCCGTGAGCTGCGATCGGCCATCCCGGCCGGCCCCTCGGCGCGGTAGCGAGCGCTCCAGCGTGCTGCGGTGGTGACCGCGACCTGGAACCGTTCAGCAGCCCGCCGCAGCGGCCACCCATCATCAATGACACATTGAGCAAGGCGCAGGCGACCCGTTTCGGACAACGGGGCATTACGGTGGACCACGAAGACCTCCTGAGTGAGTGATGCGTTCCTAGACAGCTCGCACTTCACTCGGAGGTCTTCTCTGTGTCACCTCGACACGCCGTCACCAACGTCCGTGGTTCAGTACACCTAGTCGCCGGGGAAGCTGCCCATTGGAGGAGGCCCTCAGGGGATGTTCGTCACCTCGAGTGCGAACGCGCCCGGACGGCCATTTTTTTATGTACGCCACGCTGTGGATCGCCTCACCGCTGCGGGTGGACGTATGCAAATAGGTGCGGGCTCGCTCGGCGAGCGATTCCGCACCCATTCTCGTACATACGATCTCACTCACCGACGGTGGAGGGAGGGAGGTGTGAATCCCACCGTGGACCCCGCGGACTCATCTCTTGGAGGCGAGCTTGCTCGCCAAGCCATGACCCGCTCTGAATCGGTGAACCGCATCAGAGCGTCTTCCGCGGGGCGTTTCACGATGCGGGGGAGCGGGGCCGCGCACTCGGCTCTCGCCCTTCCCGACCCATGCGGAGGTTCTGGTGGCAGCACCCCCGAACGTTGAGGATCAGTCGCCGCAGGCAGGAGTTTTGGTGGTCGCACCATGACGATCTCGTCGATTCTTCCATCGCGCACCTTGTTGGCATGCTCGGGATCGGCGAGGAGTTGCCGGGCAAGCATCAGAGCATCTCGGTGGCCGGACGCGATCGCGTCGGCACCCATCTGCGGATCGGTTGTGCTGCTGAGGAACAGCAGGATACGTCGCCGACTGCCCCGCCTCCCGCCGGGGATGTAGATTCCCGGCGGGAGGCGGTCCTCGGTCATGTGAACGTCCTTCGGGCTTGCGGCGAGAATCAGCTGATGTTCTCTTCGGTGCGACGAATTTCGGAGCGATCGGTGTGTACGCCGCATCGGTGGGCCTGAAATCCGACGGAGGCCCTCCGGTCGCATCTGTCGTCACCGCGGGGTGCGAACGCGACCGGAGGGCTCCTTGCGGGTGCCCGGGTAGCCCGGGCTGCGGTGTCGGTACGCGAGGCCCCTATGCCGGGGGTGCCTGGAACAGGCCCTTGTCCGGATCGTTGAACATCTGCTTGCTGATCCATTCGTTCATGGAATCGGCGGTGCCCCACTCATCGGAGGTCTCCGGTTCGCTGGTGTCGTACAGGCTCGGGTGCCAGGTGTCCTCGTCGAGAAGTTCGAGTTCAGTGGTGTACTCCATCGTGTTGCCGTTGGGATCGTGGAAGTAGGTGAAGGTGTTGTCGCCGGCGCGGTGTCGGCCCGGTCCCCAGATCTTCGGAACCTCGGCTCGAATAAGCCGTCCGCTACCGCGCATGTATTCGTCGAGCCCACGCATCTCGAACGACACGTGATTGAGCGCGGTATGGGGGCACCGGGCGATCGCCATACTGTGGTGCTGCGGTCCACAGCGCAGGAACCACATGAGCCCACCCATGTGGGGATGGACGAGGGTGTCGGAGAGACGGAAGCCGAGGTGCTTCACGTACCAGGCCAACATCTTCTCGGGCTCAGGCGAGTTGAGTACCACGTGCGACAGTCGCACGGGAATGGCTTCACGTTCCTCGATCTTGCGGTGTGTGCGGGTCTCGACGTCGGCGGAAACTTCGAGGACGCGACCTTCGAGGTCGAAGAACCGGAATCCGTAGCCTCCGCCGGGCGTCTGCAGGACGTCGGGTTCGCTGATCAGCGTGACGTTCGCACCGGCGAGGCGGTCGGCGAGCTGATCGACGGATTTGGGGTCTGCTGCGCCGAACGACACGAGATCGAGTCGCTTCTCGTCGGCGCGTCTGACACGCACGATGTACTGCTCAGGCGAGCCTTCGGCTGCGAAGTACGTCAAATTGCTTTCGCCGCCGACATCGGTCAGGCCCCAGTTGTTGCCGTAGAACGCGACCTGCTTGTCGTATTCGGGGACGGCTATGTCGACGTGACGTAGGTGGGTGATCGGACTGAATGACACGGAATCTCCTTCGGGTACCAGTTCAGGGCAGTGACGGGCAAGGGCTCGTCACTGTGGCAGGGGTGCGGCCTCGGCGGGTGTGAGCGCGGCTTTGAGAGTGGGGACGAGCTCGAGCAGCGCTCCGAGCTCCTTACGCGTGTCGGCGACACCGAGGACGTACCGGTCCGGTCGCAGGACCACGGCTTTGCCGTTCACCGAAGTGAGCAGGTCGGAGAACGTCTCCGGGTCGGTGAGCACCACGGTCTCGCCATCACTGGTGAGCGCCTCCTGAAGCTGTGGTGACAACCCGGCGATCATGTCCTCGGGTGCTGCCACGAGGAACCGGACTCCGACCAGATCGTCGAGGCGTGTTCCGTCGGACAGCCGGGGCTGCAGGGAAAGTCGGCCCGCACTGTCGTTGAGGTGGGCGGTATGCAAGCCGGGACCGAGCGCCGGCGACGGGGGTACGGATGTTTCGGGGTTCGCGCGCACGTAGGCGTCGCGATGTTCGGCGGTCTTGCGGTCGGTGGTCTGCAGAATGCCTGCCATCGTCGCAGCCTGCTCCACCCAGTAATGGGCGTGCGGGCGCCGCTCGCTCTCGTAGGTGTCGAGCAGGTCCGAGTCGGCGAGACCCCGCGAGACCAGACTCAGCTTCCAGATCAGGTTGGCGACATCGCGCATACCGGCGCACAGTCCCTGGCCGAACAGTGGCGGAGCCTGATGGGCGGCGTCCCCGGCGAGGAACACATTGCCCACTCGCCATCGCTCGGCGACCCGTGCGCGGAATGTATAGATCGCGGCCCGGTCCGGCGTGAATCGGTTCGTCGGCAGAACGCCGTGGCTGATGCGCTCGATGGCGGCCGGGGTGGTGATCTCCTGGGGGTCATCGTCCGGCATGACCTTGAATTCCATCCGGACCCGCTTGCCGGGAAGGCGGACCCACAGTGCCGGCCGACTGTAGTGACCGAGGAACACCATGTCGCCGCTGATGTCGGGCTCCCCGTCCAGTAATCCGTCGACGACCAGCCACGGATCATCGCTGCCGAGGCTTTCGGTCCGGACATCGAGCAGTCGCCGCACCGTGGAGGTGGCCCCATCAGCCGCGATGACCCACCGTGTGGTGAGGGTCTCTGTGGCGCCCTCGGCGTCGGTGACCACGCAGCGAACCCCGTCTGGAATGTGCTCGAGAGCGGTCAGGGTGGTTCCCGAGCGAAGTGACACGCTGGTCTGGCGGTCCACCTCGCTGCGCAGCAGCGCCTCCATGTCGGGCTGGTGGAACATGACGTCGTCATGCCATGCCTGTGTTCCGAGTTGGCCGGTTGGATGTGAGAACAGCGTCTCGCGTGCTTCGTTCTCCATGCGGAAGTCCGCCATCGGCTTACATCGCGCCATAGCCTGTTCGCCTAGGCCAAGGGCTTGAAATGCGCGAATGGTCTCTCCGTCGAAGTGCACCGCGCGAGCCTGTGGCCACACGCTGCTTTCGCGTTCGATCCCGATCGCTGAGATCCCGGCCTGGCCGAGAAGAGCGAGGGCTGCCACGCCAACGGGGCCGCCGCCGACGACCACCACTTCGTAATCCCAAGACACGTGAGCTCCTTGTTGTACTAGACGTATCGTATCGATTTCCGTACTCTAACCCCATGCGATGTGGATCACAATCACTTTCTGTAGCGACATGGACGAAGGCGTCGAAACAACTCACACAGAGGCACAGTCGATGACGGTGCAGCAGTCGGTGTTCGTCGTCCCCCCGGTCGTGGCGGTGGCGCAGCATCGGGGTCTGTTCGCCGCAGCAGGCGTCGAGGTGGAGACAAAATTGGTGGGGTCCTCCCACGAACAGCGCCGGGAACTCGACGAATGCCGAGCGGATGTCGGCATCACCGCGACAGACAACCTATTCGCCTGGAATGCAACGGGTTCGGACATCGCGGTGATAGCCCAGATCGAAACGACCACCGATCTTGCCTTGACGCTTCGGCCCAAATTGCCATCGACCGATGGTCTCGACGTGATTCGTCTGGCGGTCGACGCCCCTACGAACGGCTTCGCCATCGTCGCGTACTCGATGATGGCGCGGCTCGGCCGGACGAAAGACCAGTACGAGATCGTCGAGGTGGGTGGCGTGCGCGAACGGTTCGAGTCACTGATCGACAACACGGCGGACGTGACTCTCCTGGCGCCACCGCTGGACGAGATCGGCCGCGATCAGGGGATGACCGTTGCCATGCGGATAGCGGAACTGGTGCCGTCCTACCCCGGCCTCGGAATCGTGTCCACCCAAAAGGTCCTCTCGGGAAAAATGGACGAAATTGCTCGGTATCTCCGAGCATTGGCCGCGGCCCACCGGTGGATGCAACAGGCGGCGGCATCCGAGGTCGAGCAAGAACTGCTCGCCACGGGGCTCGGACAGGCTGCGGTCGCCTCTGCTCTCGCCGCGGTGCCGCAGACCCTGGCCCCCTCCGGTATCGGCATTCGGGCGCTCGCCCAGCTGCGCGATGACCTCGGCATGATCGTCCAGGGTGCACCGGAGGCCGGTGATCTGATCGACCTCCGCCCGCTGCAGGCCGCCGGGCTCGTGCCGATACACAACCGCGAGGACGGCTGCGAACCGCTCTGACGGTCCGAATCCGGGACACCGGTCGAATGGGCGCCGCCGAGGCAAGCAGAAAATGGCCGGCGTGACCTCGAGTGCAGATCGCGGCGGCGTGTGTGCGCTGGGTCGGCGCGCGCCAGTGGCACTCTGCGATTCACCGGGGCGCACCGGGAACGCTACCTACAGGTGCCACCGAACCGAAACTGGCGCGAACCCGCGTCCACGTGTCCGAGAGATGTCGGCGGTCTGCGCAGCACGTCTGACGGGGGAGTGGGTATACGAGAGACGGGTTCACGGAGTGGCTTTCGCCGACGTCGGGTCGGGCGCATCAGAGTGTTGATGCGATGGCTCCCCGGCCCGGGACAAGCTGTGCACGAGATGATCGAGGAAGACCTGTGCCCGCGGGCTGAGGGTCATGTGCCGGGGCCAGGTCGCGACCACGCTGGTGCGGCCGGCACGAGGGGTGAGCGGGCGCGTCACCAGGGGTCGACCTTCGGAGGTGGTGTCGGGAGAGTTGGGACGGGACATGAGCAGGCCGTATCCGACTCCTCGCCCCACCAGAGCCCGGACGAGATCGATTGTGGGAACGGCGGTGCCGACAGTGGGTTGCACCCCCTGCTCGGCGAAGATCCGATGGGTGTTGGCTGTGCTCGGCGCCGAGTCGAGCAGAACGAGAGGTTCCTCGGCGAGCTCGTGCAAGGCCACGCTGATCCGGTCGGCGAGTCGATGGTCGGCCGGCAGCACGGCCATGACCTCGGTCTCGTACACCACCCGCTTGTTGAGGTCCGAGGGTAGAAACATGTCGTACAGAACCGCGAAGTCCAAGGTGCCGTCGGCCAGTGACGGCAGCAACTCGTCGTCCCCACCGACCCGGACCCCGACCTTGGCCTTCGGATGTGCGCCTGCGAAGTGCGCGAGCACCGGCGGCAGCACCGTGGCGGCGAACCCTACATAGCAGCCAACCCGAATGGGGCCGGTGATCTCCCCACGCGTGGCAGCGAGATCACCGACGAGGGAGGACACTTCGTCGACAAGATGACGCGCACGATGGGCGAAGTACTGCCCCGCCGGCGTCAGCTGCAAACCCTTCGCCTTGCGGCGCACGCACAGTTGCTGCCCGACGATTCGCTCTACCTCCGAAACCGCCTGTGACAGACCTGATTCGGATATGTGCAACGCAGCCGCAGCCTCCGACAACGTCCCATATCGCGGGAGGGCGGAAAACAACTCGAGCTGGCGGACGGTGAGCTGACCCATGTAAAACTTCCATTCAACTGAAGATATTTGCCATTTTTATTCACTTTACGAGAATTACTCGGTGATGTGAACTAAGTGTCAAACCCAATGTGGTGCACAACACGCACAAGATGGAGAACGACATGACCGACACGGCAGCCACGCGGCCAATGTCCTGTCCGGTGACCCACGCCCCGGCCTCCGCCGGCGAGAGCGCACTTCCGCAAAGAGGCACCGTCGACCCGGCTGAATTTCCCGGGGCACCCGAAGTCGACTGGGTGGCGCCGGGTGAACTTGCCACCGACCCGTACCCGACGTACCGGCGTCTTCGCCACGAGGCGTCGGTGGCGTGGGTCCCGGCCGTGAACAAGTACCTGGTCACCAGCTACCACGAATGCCACGAGATCGAGTGCGACCAGCAGACCTACACCGCCGATGTCGGGGGCAGCGGCGCGACCATGCTGCGCGCGCTGGGTGGGCATCCGATGCTGCGCAAGGACGATCCCGACCATGCGTCCGAACGATCGACGATCAATCCCACCCTGCGTCCGAAGATGGTCAAGTCCGTATGGTCCGAGGTGTTCACCCGCAACGCGCGTACCTATCTGGACGTCCTTGCCGATGCCGGTCCCGGGGCTGCCGAACTGAACCGGGACTACGCAGCACCGGTCGCATCACAGAACCTGATCGATCTGCTGGGGCTGCCGGATGTCGATGTCGAAGACATGCGGCGGTGGTCTCATGCCTTCATCGCCGGCACCGGCAACCTGCTCGACGATCCGGACATCTGGGTCCGCTGCGAGCAGGCCCGCACCGAGGTCGACGCCCTACTCGATGCCCTGATTCCCTTCTACGACAAGCATCCCAATGAGTCGATGACCTCGGCACTGGTCGGCAGCGGACTGCCTCGGCAGGCGGTGGCCGCGAACGTCAAGCTGACCATCACCGGGGGAATGAACGAGCCACAGCACATGATCACCAACATGGTGTGGGCGCTGTCGAGGCATCCGGACCAGCAGCGGCGGGTGTCCGTGGACCGGTCGCTGTGGCCGGCGGTGTTCGACGAGACCGCGCGCTGGCTGTCGCCGATCGGCATGTACCCCCGCCAGACCACCCGCCCGGTGGTGCTCGGGGGAGTGCGCCTGCCCGCCGGTGCTGCCATCGGTGTGGTGGTCGGCTCCGCCAATCGCGACGAACGCTACTTCGACGCCGATCCGGCGGTGTTCGACATTTCCCGCCCACGCCGCCCGCACCTGGCGTTCGGCAGCGGGGTACATCTGTGTGCTGGCCACTGGGCGGCCAAGAGCGCCGTCGGAGAGATCGCGGTGCCCCTGCTCTACGAGCGCTTCCCCACCCTGCGCGTCGATACCACCCGCGAAACCCGATGGGACGGATGGGTGTTCCGAGGACTGACCGATCTCCCGGTCACCTGGAACAACTGAGAAAAGAGAGAGACCACCATGCCAAAAATCACCTTCCACCAGCCCGACGGGCGCAGCGACGTCCTCGACGTCCCCGACGGCACGTCCCTGATGCGCGCCGCGGTCACCAACTCGATCCCCGGCATCGTCGGCGAATGCGGCGGACAGGCCATGTGCGCCACCTGCCACGTCTACATCCGCTCCGCGCATCTGACGGATCTACCCGACGTCGGCGAGGACGAGGACGAGATGCTCGACTGCACCGCCACCGCCCGCGACCCGCAGCGGTCGCGTCTGGGTTGCCAGATCCTCGTCACCACCACCCTCGACGGTCTCGAGGTCGATCTCCCGGAAAGCCAGATCTGACATGAGCGCGACGGTAATCATCGGCGCGGGCCATGCCGGGATCCAGCTCGCCGACTCCCTGCGAACCCGCGGCCACGATCGCCCGATCACGGTGCTCAGCGCCGAATCGGAACTGCCCTACCAACGCCCCCCACTGTCGAAGGACTACCTCGCCGAAGGTGATCCGCAACCGTTGCCGCTGCGTGGCGCCGAGTTCTATCACGATCACGAGATCGACCTGCGGCGCGGCGCCGCTGTCACCGGAATCGACCCGCGCACCCGCACCATCGGGTGCGCAGACGGCACCCGGATGCACTACGACGAACTTGTTTTGGCCGCCGGCTCCCGCAACCGACGCCTCACCCTTCCCAGCGCACAGGGACCCGGGGTGCACTACCTGCGGACAGCCGCCGACGCCGCCCTCCTGCACGACGACCTCGACCGCGCGACGGCCGCCGTCGTCATCGGCGCCGGTTTCATCGGACTCGAATTCGCCGCCGCGGCGGCCCGGCGCGGCATCGACGTCACCGTCGTCGAATACGGTCCCCGGCCACTCGCCCGCGCCCTGACCTATGCCACCACCGACCAGCTGACCGTCACTCACCGCGCCGCGGGTATCGACTTTCAATTCGACGTGCAGGTGTCGGCGATCGAACACGCCCACGGACGTGTCTCCGCCGTCGTCGTACACGACGGCCGCCGCTTCCCCGCCGACCTCGTGGTCATCGGTATCGGCGCCGACCCTCAGACCGATCTGGCCGCCTCCGCAAACCTGCGAATCGACAACGGCATCCACGTCGACGAATTCCTACGCACCAGCGACGAGCACATCTGGGCGATCGGCGACTGCGTCAGCTTTCCCTGCACACACGCCGGGACCAGGGTTCGGCGGGAATCGGTGCAGAACGCGGTCGACCAGGCCCGGGCCCTGGCGGCCACACTCACCGGGACCCCCACCGGCTACCAGGACCTCCCGTGGTTCTGGAGCCACCAAGGCAGCTGCAAGATCCAGATCGCCGGCGTCGGCGGTCCCACCGATCGCACCGTTGTCCCCACCGACCCCACCACCGGAAAGTTCTCCACTTTCCGCTTCCGCGACGACGTCCTCGTCGCCGTCGAATCGGTGAACCAGCCCGCCGTGCACCTCGCCGCCCGCAAAGTACTGTCCGCACCGCGGCGGCCGAGCCTGACCGACCTGACCCGGGCCGGCTTCGATCTCAAATCGCTCTCCGCGCGATCCGCCGCGATCTCCGCAGGCTGAACAGTCCCTGCACCACCCCGCCCAACTACGACACACCCGCGTGTCGCACCCGCGCACAGTCCTGCGCTCCCGGCGTTTCGCAAACCCGCTGCCACAACAGCTCTCAACTGCGGTTCGAGAGAGCCGAGCGCGCCGCACCGGAGCCTTCGACGGATCGGCACCTGAACCTTCGGTAGCTCTCAGCGGCACGCGGACCGCCCACGGAGCGACAACGAACGGCGCCGCTGGTTCGGCGTGGTCCTCCGCCATCCCTTGCGGGCAGCTTCTACCGTTCAACCGTGGAAGTTCCACGGGTGCATGAAATTTACGAACTCCGTGGGATAGGTTGAGATAGCCCGCAGGCGATGTGACGCCAATTACACGAAGCGATCCCCGCTCGTCTCGAAATACCAATGCTCGATTTCCCTCCCTGTCGAAGGTGTGTGCCCATGGTCAGTAATGAAGAGATCCGGCGCGGATGGCCAACTATCGTCATCGCTGGCTTCGGGTCGGCGGTCGGCATCTCCGGATTGCTGCTGTACACAATAGGTTTGTTCACGGCCGACCTCGAAAACGCCATCGGACTGAGTAAGACCTCGTACGGTCTCGGTCTGCTGCTGGTCAGCGCGGGGGTCGCAGCAGGAACGGTATGCACGGGGCGCGCGATCGACCGCTTCGGGACGAGGAGAGTCATTGTTTTCGGGCAACTGTCCTTCGCATCCGGATACCTTGCCCTCGCGACAATCGTCGACACCGTCCCCGTCTTCCTTGCGGTCATGTTCGCACTCGGCTTCCTCGCCAGCGCATCCGGCCCGGTCGGATTTACGCGAACGGTAAGCCTGTGGTTCGTCAAGTCGCGCGGGTTTGCCCTCGGACTCGCGATGACTGGGATCGGTGTCGCCGCGGCCGTCGCTCCGCTCGTCGTCAATGGCGTCATTGTCGAATATGGTTGGCGCGCAGGGTTTCTTGTGCTCGCTGTGATCGCCGCGAGCGGTATCGATCCCGTGCCCGCCTTTTTGAAAGAGCCCTCGGCAACGGCCACTCGGGGGAGGACGACGACCTCGCCGAGTGCACTGAACTCGATGTGCCTGCTCCCGTGCGTGCCCGCTCGACTTTCGCCGCGATTCGTCGAGACCGGTGCTTCTGGAGATTGTTGATCACGTTCTTCGTGATGTCATTCGCTTTCACGGGCTTGCTCACACATTTCGTTCCAATGTTGCGGTCGATGGATGTGGAGCCGTCGCAGGCCGCGACCTTGGCGTCCCTGATCGGATTCGCTGTCATCGGAAGTCGGGTCATGGTGGGATTTCTGCTCGATCATGTCCGCCCGGGACTGGTTGCCGGAGGGGTCTGCGCCTTGAGTGCTGCCGGTACATGCTTCCTGATCGTCGGAGGCGTCGCTTTCGCTCCACTCGCCGCCATTGCCTTGGGGCTGGCCATCGGCGGCGAGATCGACATGATCGGCTTCTTCACCGCTCGGTACTTCGCACTCGCGGGATACGCCCGAGCATATTCCTGGATGTACACGGGCTTCGTCATCGCGGCAGGCATCTCGCCATTGCTCATCGGGATGTTGTTCGATGCCCTCGGCACGTACTCAGCAGCACTCATCCCGTGCGCAGCATTGGCCGCCATGTGTGCATGTGCCTTCGCCACACTGCCGACGCCCACTCCGCGGACTTCGCCGGCTTCTCTCATCCCGCAACCCGCCGAAACGGAGTTGTAGATGATGTCATCAAACCTATTGCGGTGCGAGACGTATCGTATAGAATTACGGAACAAACTAGGAGGCCACAATGAAGCTAGGCAGGGTGGTGCGACCGACCCCGGACGGTCCGCGCGCACGAATCGTCGCGGTGCAGCCCGATACCGAAAGGGTGATCGACCTGGCGCAGGCATATGCGCTGACGCTGCAACGCTCGGGTGCGGAGCCGGAGCGCGCGTCGAAGATTGCCCGCTCCATCTTTCCGTCCAGCATGGCCGCCGCGATCGGTGGCGGCGATGTCTTTCTGGATGCTGCGCACGAGGCACTCGGAGCCGCGGACGACGCATCACTGCCGTTACTCGAGGTCCAGTGGTGTGCAGCGGTGGATTCCCCGGTGATCCGGGATGGGCTGACCTTCAGTCAGCACATTGTCAACTTCAGTGAGAAGGTCGCACACGCGCTGCCCAATCCGAACATCTACAAAATTCCGGGGTACTTCAAGGGCTCGACCGCGACGGTGTACGGGCACAACGAAGAGATTCCCTACCCGGACTTCACGGACGCGTTCGATTACGAGCTCGAGATCGGCTACATCGTCGGCCGGAGAGGACGGAATCTGACGCCGGACGATGCGTTCGACCACGTCTTCGGCATCACGATCTTCAACGATTTCAGCGCGCGAGACGTGCAGGGCGCAGAGATGGCGATCGGCATGGGCCCGCAGAAATGTAAGGACTTCGCCTACGGCATCGGCCCATGGATCACCACCATGGATGAGGTCTCGTCCATCGAAGGATTGACGGGATCCGTGCGGGTCAACGGCGAACTATGGTCCTCCTGCGTCGCCGAGGACATGGTGTACACCCCCGCCGAATTGGTCGCATATGTCTCGATCGCCGACTACCTCCAGCCCGGCGACATAATCGGTTCCGGCACTCTGGGATTCGGGTCTGGACTCGAACTCGGCAAGACACTCTCACCCGGTGACGTAGTGGAACTCGAACTCGAATCCGTTGGCACATTGCGGTCACCGATCAGTAAGACCCGCGAGAAGGCCCCGTGGTGGCCTGAGCCGCGGCCGTATCCCTTCGAGGTCCAGGACGTCAACTAAACGACGTACGCGGTGCCGAGCCGGAGGCCGGGGTGCTGGCAGGGAGCGCGGTACCTTCCGCCAGACTCTTACGAGCCCTCGGCCTCCGGCAGGGCCCACGCCCAATCGGGGCACATGTCCCGGCCGACATCTATGCCGACGCCAACGCACGATTACGGCGCGAAAGGAAGTTTCATGACCAACGCTGTCATCGTGGACGTCGTCCGCCTCGCCTCCGGTAAGGGCAAGCCCGGCGGTGCGCTGTCCGGCACGCACCCGGTCGAACTGCTGGCACACGTGCTCCGCAGCATCGTCGAACGCAACGGCATCGACCCCGCACAGGTCGACGACGTCATCGGCGGCTGCGTCGGGCAGGCCGGCGAGCAGGCCCTCAACATCTCCCGGACAGCGGTGCTGTCGGCCGGATTCCCGGATTCGGTTCCGGCCACCACCGTCGACCGCCAGTGCGGCTCGAGCCAGCAGGCGGCGCACTTCGCCGCGCAGGGCGTGATCGCCGGCGCCTACGACATCGTGATCGCCTGCGGTGTGGAGTCGATGTCCCGCGTCCCGATGGGCACGACGACCATCGGTCAGGACGCGTCCGGCCCGGGCATCGCCGCCCGCTACCCCGAGGGACTCGTCAACCAGGGCATCTCCGCCGAACTGATCGCCGCCAAGTGGAAGTTCGACCGCGACACCCTCGACGCGTTCTCCGCGCAGTCGCATCAGCGTGCCGCCGACGCCCTGTCGAAGGGCCTGTTCGACAAGGAAATTGTCCCGATCTCGGTCACCAACGCCGCCGGTGAGACGGTGACCCACACCGCCGACGAGACCGTGCGCGCCTCCACCACCGCCGAGGGACTGTCCGGGCTGAAGTCGTCGTTCTACTCCGAGAAGTACGCGGCCCGGTTCCCCGAGGCGCAGTGGCACATCACCCCGGGCAACTCGTCGCCGCTGACCGACGGCGCGTCCGCGGCGCTGATCATGAGCGAGGAGATGGCGTCGAAGCTGGGGCTGACCCCGCGGGCACGGTTCCACTCGTTCGCCGTTGCCGGTGACGACCCGGTCTTCATGCTCACCGCGCCGATCCCGGCGACCAAGAAGATCCTCGCGAAGTCGGGGCTGAGCATCGACGACATCGACGCCTACGAGGTCAACGAGGCGTTCGCGCCGGTGCCGCTGGCGTGGGCGCACGAGTTCGGGGCCGACCCGGCCAAGCTCAACCCGTGGGGCGGCGCCATCGCGCTCGGGCACGCACTCGGCTCCTCGGGCACCCGCCTGCTGAGCACCCTGGTCAACAACCTCGAGGCCACCGGCGGACGCTACGGCCTGCAGACCATGTGCGAGGGCGCGGGCATGGCCAACACCACCATCATCGAACGCATCTGAGCCGAGCCGGGGACCACTCCCGCACCGTCCGATCCTCGACAGGGCTGTGCGCTACCACGGACAACTCCACCCCGAAGCCCGGTACCTCCTTGCTACGTCTCGGTCGGTGGACGTCTCGGGCCTCTCATAGTTCAGCGGACCGGGACGAGCTCTGGGCTAGAAACCCGCAACCCAATCCGATACGATCCGTATAGTATCGAAACCTTCTGGAAAGGAAGGGGAGAAGATTGACACTCCTGCTGGACGACGCCGCGGTGCAATCGGCCTTCGACTGGGCCCCGGCCATCGCCGCGTTGCGCGACGCCTATGCGGCGGCTCCCGACGATGCTCGATTCCCGGCCCGGACCATCGCGCGCGGCGGCACCTCGTTCCTGCGGTTGATGAGCGGCGCGCCGGGCAGCGGCGGCTTGATGGGCGTAAAGACCATCGCCGGCGCGATCGGCGTGCGCCAGTTCTCCTACCTCATCTCCCTGTTCGATCAGGAATCCGCGGAACTGGTGGCGCTGCTCGACGGCAATTCGATCACCGGCTACCGCACCGCGGCCACATCGGCGCTGGCGGTCGACCTGCTGGCTGCACCCGGACCGGTCACGGTTGCCGTCATCGGCTCGGGCTTCGAGGCGAAGAAACATGTTCGTGCCCTTGCGGCAGTGCGCAGGCTCGAAGCCGTGCGTGTGTACAGCCCGCGAGCGGAGAGTCGGGCGCGCTTCGCCGACGAACTCGCCGATCTGGACACGTCGATCATCGCCGCCGAGTCACCTCAGGCGGCGGTTGCAATCGCGTCAGTGGTGATCTGCGCGGCGCGATCTTATGACGAGTCGCCGATCTTGCTGGGCGCGTGGCTCGAACCGGGAATGACCGTCGTCTCGATCGGATCGACCGTGCGGGAGCAGCGCGAGGTCGATCCGGAGGTGATCGCGCGCGCCGACGTCGTCATCGCCGACGTCCTGGAAGAAGTACTGCACGACAGTGGCGATCTCATCGCCGCGACGCAGGCGGGCATCGACGTCACCGACCGGATTGCCGCGCTGTCCGACCTCGTGTCCGGAACGCACCCTGGGCGCACGACCACCGAACAGATCGTCGTGTACAAGTCCGTTGGCTCCGCCGTTCAGGACTTGGCCGTCGCCGCTATGTGCGCGGACGCCGCCCGCAAGTCCGGGCTCGGGTCCGAACTGCCCATCCGCATCCCACCGGTTCACAAGTAAAGGACCCACCATGAGCACTGCTGCCACCGAGAGCCGAACGGTCGCGGACCACACCCTGTTCCGCCACGCGGCGTACATCGACGGACAGTGGATCGAGAACGGCGAATCCGGGCGTTTCACTATCGCCAACCCATCGACCGGTGAACAGCTGGCCGATCTCCCGTCGCTCAGCCGCCCGCAGGTCGCCGCGGCCATCGACGCAGCACACCGCGCCCTGCCCGGCTGGCGGGCCAAGTCGGCCAAGCAACGCGCCCAGATCCTCCGGCGCTGGTTCGACCTCGTCAACGAGCACGCCGAGGATCTGGCGCGGTTGATCGTCCTCGAGGAGGGCAAGCCGGTAACCGAGGCGCGCGGTGAAATCGCATATGCAGCATCGTTCATCGAATGGTTCGCCGAAGAGGCTAAACGTGTGCGCGGCGATGTCTTCCCGGCACCCGATCCCGCGAACCGCGTCCTGGTGCTCAAGGAGCCGATCGGGGTGTGCGCCGCGATCACACCGTGGAACTTTCCCGCCGCGATGATCACCCGCAAGGTCGCACCTGCGCTGGCCGCGGGATGCACGATGGTCGTCAAGCCTGCCGGCCAGACCCCGCTCACCGCCCTGGCTCTCGCGGAGCTGGCCACTCGTGCCGGGGTGCCGGCGGGCGTGTTCAGTGTGGTGCTCGGGAAGGCGAGCGAAGTCGGCGCAGAACTCACCGGCAACCCGCTGGTGCGGAAGGTGAGCTTCACCGGTTCGACGGAGGTCGGGCGGCTGCTGCTCCAGCAGTCCGCGGCGACGGTGAAGAAGTCATCGATGGAACTCGGAGGGAACGCGGCGGTACTCGTCTTCGACGACGCGGATCTCGAGACCGCCGTGTCGGGTGTGGTCGCCGCGAAATACCGCAACACCGGACAGGCGTGCATCAGCGCCAACCGGGTATACGTGCAATCCGGCATCTACGAACGGTTCACCGCGGAGCTGGCCAACCGGGTCGCCGACCTTCCGGTCGGTGACGGTTTCGAGCCGGGCGTCATGCTGGGCCCGCTGATCGACCAGTCTGCTGTCGCCAAAGTCGAAGAACATGTGGCCGACGCCATCGGACAGGGCGCACGTGTGGTGTGCGGTGGTGCGCGACATGACCGGGGCGGGCAGTTCTACCAGCCGACGGTGTTGGCCGATGTCGGCGCCGGTATGAAGGTTACCCGCGAAGAGACCTTCGGCCCGATCACCCCGCTGATACCGTTCACCCACGAGGCGGATGCAATCCGGCAGGCAAACGACACCGAATTCGGCTTGGCCGCCTATGTTTTCAGCCGAGACGCCGAGAGAATCTGGCGTGTCGCGGCAGCTCTCGAGGCTGGCATGGTTGGAATCAACTCCGGCCTGATCTCCAACGAAACCGCGCCCTTCGGCGGCATCAAGCAGTCCGGCCTGGGACGGGAAGGGTCGATCTACGGGATCGACGAGTACATGGAGATGAAGTACCTCGCGTGGGCGGGCAGCGGCGCGAACTGACCGGAGCCATTCAACCGGCCAACACATCGAAACACGTCAACTAATCGAAAACCGAAAGGAACGCCCGTCATGGCTGTTTACACACGCTCCGAAGCCCGGGAATGGGCCCGCGAGAAGCTCGTCGGAGCCGTCAATTGCACCATTCCCTCATTCACGAACGACCTCCGCCGCATCAACGAAAAAGCAATTCGCCACGACATCCGCCTCGCCAAAGAACACGGATTCATCGGCAGCCTCGGAATCTCGGAAATCAGCATCACACTGCCGGAATACCTGGACTTCCTGCGGATATCCAAGGACGAGGCCGGCGACGACTTCTACATCGTCCACCACGCCAGCTGGAACGACCTCGAGCAGAACATCGAAGCCGTCCGGGGCGCAGAGGATGCCGGCGCCGATCTAGTCCTGCTGTCCTACCCGCCGAACTTCTACCCGGAGACCGAACAGGAGATCTTCGACTACACCAAGGCCGTCGCGGACGCGACGAACCTGGGTATCATCCTGTTCCCGATGGTGATCTGGGGTTTCAGCGGCCGCATTCACCCCTCCGATATCCCTACCCGTCTCATACGACGCATGATCGACGAGATCCCCAATGTCGCTGTGGTAAAAGCCGAAGGCGGATTCCCGAGTATCCAGAGCGCGATCGAATGCCATCGCCTCTTCGGTGAGGAGGTCGTCATCTCGATCCCCATCGAAGGCGAGTTGATCCCGCTCTCACAAGTGATCCCCATTCAGCTCTCGGCTACCAGTGATCACGAATACTTCGGCCCCGTGATTCCGCGTGTGATGCAGCTGCTGCGCGACGGCAAATACGATGACGCCACGGAAATTTACTGGCAGTTGCATCCGGCCCGCAAGATCAAGGCGGGACTGTTCAACGGAATGCACGGAGGATCTTTCCTCAACCGCCAGGCGTGGAAGTTCCAGGGCTGGTTGCAGGGCTACAATGGCGGGCCCCTGCGGCAACCTACTCAGCGTATCCATGACCACCAGATGGCCGCGCTGCGCAAGGGTTTGATCGACGCCGGACTGGAGCCGAGCATGGATCCGTTTCGAGAGTTCTTCATCGGCCGCAACCCAGCCTGAACGGAACCAACAAAGGAAGTGTCTCCTGGACAGTCCTGGATCAGCGTGGGTAGTAATTCGGCGCAGTCCGGGGCGATCGACTAGTCGCCTTGGTTGGATGAACAGCCTTTTGGCCGGCGATGGCGTCACCGTCCTGGTCGGTGACCTCATCGCCTGCAAGTTCACTCGACCGATCAGTTACATCCCAACCGCTAGCCGCACTGTTCACGAGGCGTTTCGGGTCCGGGCAGCACATCAGGTCCCTGGAAGATGCTCGAAACGAACATCCGCAGCTACCCAGCGTCGAGACCGATTTGCCCAGAATGGGTTTCACCCGACCTTAGAACTGTTGTTCCAGGCTTCATAGTGACTGGGAGTAGTCGACGTATCGAATCGGGAACTCGCGACCTTGAAGGTCTTCGAAATGCTCTTGCTTGTCATCCATTCTGCGATTGCATGCGTCAGCCGCACCGCATCGATCAAACAAATCCTCACGAGTATTGCCATCGCGCGAGCCAATGCGCGGTGGTTAGTCATCGCAGCGAGCGCGCAACAAGAGCCCTCTTGCCACTCCACTTGGGAGCAGGCTTAGCCGAGGCGAACGGCGTGACCCTCTCGTGGCGGCCCCGTAAGTCTCTGTTTGGGGGTAAGCCCAGCGGGCTCAACAAAGTGCGTAATCAGAAGTATGAGGTGTGTAACGGCATAGCAGCGTCGCCGCCCGGGCACCGCTCCTCCGAGCGTACGGACGGAAAGTGTTGCAGCAACTACAGATCGCCGAGTTGAGCAGACAGGATCTACACCCCAACTTTCAGGAAGGGAAGTTGACGAAGTCTCCCAACAGGTGTGGATTGTCAGAGGGTGGCCCCGATAGCTTTCTCGAGCCACCTTCGTCCGAAGATCGATAACAGCGCCATCGAGCGCCCGTCACGTTGTCGCGGCGCCGCTGCTTCGTCGATGAGACGCCCCGATCGCGTCGGTCGAAGGCGCTTAGCGTCGCCGACAACCCCGATCGCGGCCGGAGTAGGCGTTCCGAACTCGTTCCCGGCGTCGGCTGCGATCCTCGCGGACTAATCGTCGTCGAGGTCGACAAACGACTATCGCCGAGTCCTCTTCGGTTTATTGCCGGGTCGCACGCTGCCGTCCAGAAATAGTCTCCTAAGAAAGCTCCATGCCGGTGGCGCCAACGCCACGTCCTCGTACGACTGCCATGCACCAGGTCGCTCGTTCCCACCAGTGGCCCTGGGACGACGAGCCCGCACCTGCTGCCGAACTCGACGGCAGGCGCGGGACTTATGGGTTAGACGAGGCTGTAGCCGCCATCCACGACGAAGGTCTGGCCGATGATACCGGGAGCGGCATTCGAGACGGCGAAGACGGCAGCCGACGCGATCTCGTCCGGATGGACAATCCGCTTCTGCATACTGGTTTCAATCTGGCGCTGTGCCTCGGCATCGCGCGATTCCTCGTCTGGAAACAGCGAAAGCCAGCTGTTAAACATCCCGGTGGGCCCGGTGATCCCCGGCGCGACGCTATTCACGCGGATGTTCTCTGCCGCGAAGTCAGCGGCCATACAGCGGACCAGGTGGATCGCGGCGGCTTTGGCCGCACAATAGGCGGCGTTCCCCTTCTGTGCGACGATGCCGACCTGCGAGGTAAGGACCACGATCGCACCGCCACCGGACTTCCGAAGATGGGGAAGCGCCGCGCGAGCCGATGCGTAGGGGCCGAACGCGTTGACGGCAAACTGTCGGTTCCACTCCTCCGGCTCGGTTTCATCGATCGTCCCGAGACCATTGATACCAACGCAGCAGACGATCGCCTCAATACCGTCGAGCGCCTCGGCGGCCTCGTCGATCGCGCGTTTGATGTCCACGGCGTCCGTGACGTCACCCACTGTGTTGAACTCCGCAGGTGAATCGAGGACCACCTTGTTGATATCGACGCCGGCAACCCTGCGACCGCTCTCAAGCAACTTCCGAACCGTTGCGGAACCCATGCCGGTCGCGGCACCGATCACGACCACCTTCTGGGGGTCAATGAACGGACCAAGCGGTGGGAGGTTCATCTTTTCAGGGGAATACGCAGTGGTCACTTTCGCCTCGCAAATAGAGTCGGAATGGAAGTTGGGTGTTATGACAGGCGATGGCAACGCCCGGAATCACTCAACACCGGCAAGCATCCACAACGATTGGCGGATCGACCAGATCCACTCGTGCGGGCCGCGCGGTACCGGTGGACAGTAGGTGTCCGGTGCCGCGAGCTCAGTCGGGTCACAACGGAAATAGCGACGGAAGCCGCCCGGTCGCGTGCTGGAGGAGGGGCGGGAACGTCCCGCAGCAGAATCAGGCGTATGTCGCGAGAGGTGGAGTGGCGACGGTGTCCGTGCGGGTTCGATCGCCACTCAAACCCCAGGAACCGCAAAAACTAGCTGCGAGACCTTTATCCACCTCGAAGACCAGGTGGGCCGATATTCTGATCGATTCAGAAACATCCCTGGGTTGGGTGAGAGCAACCTTGAGTTCGGCGGAGTCCGTTCCGAAGTGGGCGCCCAGTAGTTGCATCTACCTGCTCGTGCGCGACGCGGGCGGGTCCGCTGGTCCGCGTGCGTGGTTCATAGATCCACCAGCAAGGGGGCGAGCGAGATCGTGGAGGCAATGATGCCTCCGATCCCGGCGACGACTCCCAGTAGGGCCCACAGCGACGCCGCTTCGTCCTCGGCTATATCGGACTGTGATGTGGCGAGGGTGCCATAGGCAACCGCACTCAACCCTAAGACAAACCCGACTCCGGACATCCAGAACGACGCGATTGACAAGGTTCCCATAATTATCGACGCGCGGGGAAGTCGCGAGCAGTGTGGTCGGCCTTGCGGCGCGGAGCCGGAGTAACCGGCGGCGTCCACTTCGCGAGGAATTGTGGCAGGCATGATCCTCCTCCGGGGTATCAATGGCACGCGGCGATGGGGACGGAGTTTCGCAGCGACATTATGAGCGCTGATCCTGACGTCATCGTATGAGCACCCCGGCACGTCGTCCTATGTCCTACGTGGACAACACTTCTGCATCAGCTGTCCACCTCGGCGATCTCGACGTGTCTCCCTCATCGACAGTGAGCGTCGGTCAGGAGGGACGAATTCAGTCACGGGCATCGCTACCGGTATTTCCCGTTGAATCCGACATAGGGTCAGGAGCCGAACCTCCGCGCTGCCCACCGGGTAGTCGCAGATGGGATGAATTCCTCACAACTATTTGTCCCTGATGCTGCGCGCGATGTCCTGCCCGTACCAACTCACGTGAGTTCCATGACCACATTGGGTGTCGAGTATGTCCTTGGCGATCGAAAGTATAGTGATTGTCCTTGCTGAACGCGTCGCGACGCCGCTTCGCTCTGACGCGTGTCGCGGCCAGTGTGTTCGGACCCTCTGGTGAATTCGGGACGACCATGCTCTTGCTGAGGTTTGACCCGCTTTGCGGCGTCGCTTCGTCGATCCTTTGATAACGAACGCGGTCCGGCATGCAGTGGACCACTAGCCCCCAGATCGAGGAACCACTGAACTTTGACGTCGAGGTTTGCATCCCGCAGCAAGTGGTTCCTCGGTATCGACGCGACCGGCACTTCAGCTCCGATCCGCAAAAGCCTAGCGTTCGGCAACTACGGACACGCTGGAGATCCCTGGTGCCCTTGAACGCGACAGAAAGAGTGAGACAGATGCCCAAAGTTACTTACGTCGGGGCTGACGGCGGCACAACAACCACGCTTGACGTCCAGGACGGGACCAGCGTCATGAAGGCCGCGGTACTCAATGGCGTCGACGGGATCGTGGGGGAGTGTGGCGGGAACCTGATGTGCGCCACTTGTCACGTGTATGTCGCTCCCGAATGGACCGGCCGACTGAGTGAGCGTGACGAAGTCGAGGAGGAGATGCTCGAGGAGGCGTCCGCACCGGTGAGGGAGGAAAGCCGCCTGTCGTGCCAGGTCTTGGCTAAGCAGGACCTCGATGGTCTGGTTGTGCACCTCCCGGAGAGCCAGATCTGATGACACGAACCGTGATCGTCGGTGCCGGCGTAGCGGGAGTCCAGACCGCTCTCGAGCTGCGGCACCGCGGGTATGCCGGCGATATCACCCTCATCAGCGAAGACATGGAAGAACCGTACGATCGGCCGGCACTGTCCAAGGAGTTTCTCAAAGGCTCGGTCGGCCGCGACACCCTCGGCCTGCTTCCGGCGCAGACCGCGAGCGAGCGAGCGATCACCATGCGCCTGGGAAGCCGGGTCAGCGACCTCCGGACCTCGGAGCAGCAGGTCGTACTCTCAGACGGTTCAAGCGCCAGTTACGACTACCTCGTTCTCGCGACGGGCGCACACAATCGCCCGTTGCCGGTACCAGGTGCGGACCTACCGGGCGTGTGGTCCCTTCGAGGGCTCGATGAGGCGGAAGGGCTACGCAGCGCACTCGCTGAAAGGGCATAGACCTCATCGAAGGAACTACCGACATGGAGGAAGAGCGCGATCCCATCGGCGCGTGATCGGGAAGAGATGGCCGAGTTCAGTGGGCGCCGGTGCACAGGTGGGCGGTCCCGCTTACGACGGGCGACTGATCTTCATCGACACCGAAGACTTGACAATCGATCCGAGCCCCCCGCTCCGATCCGGATCCGGATCCGGAAGTGCGCACACCCGGCAGACACCGGAGAGATAATCGGCGGCAGACGGCGCCGCCGCAGATGCGTGCCGACCTAAGTGATTTCGGGGCGCGGGGTCACTGTGTTGCGAGGAGTCCGGATACATCCGAGGCTCTCGGATCTATCGACGTGCCTAGATGCAGTGTCGGCGGTCACCCATGGGGCGCCGGGGTGGCCTCGTGTCCGAACACCACTAAGCTCGGTCGCCTCAGAGCAGGACTGCGGCGATCTCGTCGGCGGTGACGCGGGCGAGGTCGACGAAGAATGGAATGCGCGCGTCGATCATGAGTTCGGTGGGCCCGCGCAGGCCGAGTGCGAAGCGAACGACTCCGTCGGAGTCGCGGATCGGCAGTCCGATCGTGCGGAAGTCGGGAGTCAACTCCTCGTCGTTGAAACCGTATCCGCGTTCGCGGGTGCGGACGAGTTCTTCCCGGATGCCGGCCACGTCGGTGATGGCGCGTGGGGTGGTCGCCGCTCGGGGCAGTGATGCGATGTCTTCGTCGTCGGTGTCGGACCACGCGAGGAAGACCTTGCCGAGTGCGCTGGCGTGCAGCGGTAGCCGCACCCCTTGCAGTACGTGTCCGTCTGACTCTCTCCAGCGGCTGAACCCGAGGAGGACGACGTCGTGGCCGTGTCGCATGGCGAGCGACGCGGACGCACCCGTCGTCGCGGCCAGCTGCTCGAGATAGGGCTCGGAGAGGTAGATGCGGTGCTGGCGGTACGAGATCTGCCCGTAGGCGGCCAGCGCGCTGCCGAGCCGGTAGCGGTTGGACGTCTTGTCCTTGTCGAGGAAGCCGGCATCGACCAACGATTGGAGTAGGCGGTGGGTTGTGCTCACCGCCAGGTCCTGACGCTTGGCGATTTCCGATACGCCCAGCTCCTCGCCTCCGTCGAAGCAGGTGAGCATCGTCAGTGCCCGTGTCACCGTCTGCACTCCCGTGGCACGTGAGTCGGTCACGAGCAATCCTTCCTGTGGAGGCCGTCGGCCGAATGTGGGGGCGCTCTCACGCCCGGATGTTGGAGACCCTACTTTCCATCAACTGGAAAATGAAGGTCCGGTCCAACCGGGATTTTCGGGGAAAACTCGGCGAACTGCGTTTCTGTACGTTGTCAAGGTTTCCGATCTGCAGAAAACAAACCGGAGGAATTCGGACGCGGAGAACATAGCGTCAACGGTCGTCACAGCTGACGATTCATCCGTTGAAGGAGCTACCCACATGTCCCGCATTCGCCGATTGCCACGAGCCGCCGCAGCGCTCGCCCTGATCCCGCTTGCCGGGTTGGCGGTGGCGTGTGGATCCTCCGATTCCTCGGGAGGCGCCAGTTCCGGCGCCGAATTCACGCTGAAGGTTTTCGATCCGGGCAACTCCGGTGCGATCGCCGTCGGTAAGCGTGACGGAACCTATGACGAGGCGTTGGCTCCGCTGGGTGCCAAGATCGAATGGGTAAAGACCACACCGGGATTCAGTTCCAACCTCAAACTATTCAACACCGGTGAACTCGACATCCAGACCGGCGCCTACAGTCCTGTGGTCGGTGCCCTCTCCAAGGATGTCGGTGTCCGCATCTTCGCCACGTCCGACCCCTACAACAAGGATCAGGCAGGCATCATCGCCAGACCGGAGTCCGGGATCACGTCGGTGGCGGATCTGCCCGGCAAGCGGATCGCGGTCAACCCGGCCGGTAAGGGTGAGTACATCACCCTGAAGGCCTTGACCCAGGCCGGAATTCCTGTGGACTCCGTCGAGCGTGTGCCACTGCAGCAGGCGGATGCCGCCTCGGCGTTCTCCACCGGTCAGGTCGACGCCTGGGCGTCATTTTTGATCCCGTACCAGGAGGCGAAGGCGAAGGGCGCGGTCGAGATCGCCACCGAAGCGAGCATCGGTTCGGTGGACAGCACCATCATCGCCGGCCGAACGAAGGTCCTCGAGGAGCATCCTGACGTGGTCGAGAAGTTCCTCGAAGTGACGCAGCAGCTCACGGAAAAGCAGCAGCAGGATCCGGCCGCATTCGAGAACGTCTTCGAGAAGACCGGCCCCAGGGCACTGTCGGGTCAGCGACTCGACGACGCGATTGCGCTCGGTGGCCAGATCACGAACTTTCGGTACCCGACCGCAGCCGATGCCCTCGACCTGGAGTCCATCTCGGCGCTGTTCGCCGAGAACGGTGTGATTCAACAGCCGCTGAAGGGCAGTGACGTGATCTTCGATCTCCCGGCGGCGCTCGACACCACCTCGGCCGAGGGCAAGTGACTGCGGTGGTGACCCTGTCGAGTTCGGTGCGCAGCGACGCGCCCGCGGCTCCGAAGCTGGAGACGCCCCGCTATCGCCGAACCCGTGAGCGGCCTCGATGGATCTCGATTCCCCTGCGGTTCCTCGTACCTGCCTTGCTCGTCGCCGCCTGGTCGGTCGGGTCGTCGTCGGGGCTGTTGAGCCCGGAGATCCTCGCCGGGCCGCCCGCGGTGTGGCAGGCGTTCGTGGAGCTGTATCAGTCGGGTCAGTTGCTCGACTTCGGCCTCGCTTCGCTGCAGCGGGCCGCACTGGGCGTGGGATGCGGTGTCCTGATCGGGCTCGTCCTCGGTGTGTTGTCCGGCCTCTCCGCACTCGGGGAGGAGTTGATCGACTCGACGATGCAGATCAACCGCGCCGTACCCTTCCTGGCGCTCGTTCCGCTGTTCATCGCCTGGTTCGGTATCGACGAAACGTTCAAGGTTGTCCTCATCACGGTCGCCACCCTCGCCCCGATGTACGCGTACACCTACCTCGGAGTGCGGGGAGTCGACCGCAAGATGGTCGAGGCCGCCCGCGGGTTCGGGCTCATCGGCTGGCGACTGGTCTTCGGCGCGATCCTGCCGACCGCACTACCGGGGGTGTTGATGGGTCTGCGAATCTGCCTGTCGCTGAGCATCACCGGCCTGATCGCGGCAGAGCAGGTGGGTACCCGGGAAGGGATCGGTTACCTCGTGACGCTCGCGCAGGAGTACAACCGCACCGACTACATGGTCCTGTGCATCGTCATGTACGCGATCCTCGGCCTGGTCTTCGACGCGGTGGTTCGCGTGATCGAGAAGTTCGCGATGCCGTGGCGGCAGCTGTCGGTGACCCGATGAGCGCCGCAGAGGCACCGTTGCCACCGTTGGCGCCGCGCGAACGCACCGCGACGACCGCGGCGGAACGACGAACCGGGTCGCCCCTCGCGGTGTCGCTGTCGGGAGTGCGGAAGTCGTTCGGCGACAAGACCGTACTCTCCGGAATCGACCTGGAGATCACTCGCGGCGAGTTCGTCGTCCTGCTCGGCCCGAGCGGCACCGGAAAGACGACCCTGCTGCGACTGCTCTCGGGACTCGAACCGCCGGACGGCGGCGACGTCCTGGTCCCGAGACAACGCACGGTCGTGTACCAGGAGCCGAGGCTGATCCCGTCCAAGCGTGTTCTGGCGAATGTGTCGGTGGGGCAGAAGCGTGCACAGCTGACCCGCGACAACGCGCGGCGCGCGCTGGCCGAGGTGAACCTCGCGGACAAGGAACGTGCGTGGCCCGCCACCCTCTCCGGTGGCGAAGCGCAGCGGGTCGCGCTCGCCCGTGCGCTCGTTCGTGAACCGGAACTGCTGCTGCTGGACGAGCCGTTCGCGGCGCTGGACGCCCTCACGCGGCTGCAGATGCAAGATCTCGTCGGCGACCTCGTCGCCCGCCACCGCCCCGCCGTTCTGCTCGTCACCCACGACGTGGACGAAGCCGTCCGGCTGGCCGACCGCGTCCTGATCCTCGACAACGGCGGCTTCGCGGTGGATGTCGACATCGACCTCCCGCGCCCGCGGGACCGCAACGACCCCGAGGCGCTGCGCTACCGAGCGACCTTCCTCGCCCAGCTGGGCGTAGGTCGCCATTCCTCTACCAGACAGGACATTTCATGACGGTGACAACTGGCAGTGCCATCGACACGCTCTGGTACACCCGCTGCCCGGTGCCCACCGCGAGCGGCCTCGCGAACAACCTCGGGTGGCTGGGGCGCACCGCGGAGACGGCCGGAGTGCAATTCGGTGTGCTGCAGGACGCGGGCCCCGAACTGGCAGCGCGGCATTTCGATCACCAGCTGCCGGGCCTGATCCGTGAAGGCGGCAACGTCCCCGCTCTCGCCGCGCGGGCGGAAGGATCCCCGACCCGGCTGATAGGTCTCACCTGGATCGACGAGGCCCAGGCCATCCTGGTGCGCGGCGATTCGGAGGTCCGCGACGCCACCGGGCTGCGAGGACTCCGCATCGGGATCCCCGCCTGGGCCGCCGATCGTGCACGCAGCTTCCCGCGCGCCATGGCGCTGCACGGTCTTGCCTCCGCTCTGCGACTCGGCGGTCTCACGTTCGCCGACGTGCGCCTCGTCGAGGTCCCGACGACGCCGGCCCCGCAGGTACGCACCGCCAATCCCGACCGCAACACCACCTGGGGCGTCGAGCCGTTGCTGGCCGGTGACGTCGACGCGATCTACGTCAAGGGCGCCCGGGCGCAGGAGGTGGCACGACAGCATGGACTGGCGGTGGCGGTGGACCTCGATTCCACCGACGCCCTTCGCGACCGGGTCAACAATGGAACCCCGCGACCGGTCACCGTGCACGAAGACCTTCTTCAGCAGCGGCCGGACATCGTGATCGGGTTTCTCGCCGAGAGTCTGCGCGCCGCCGACTGGGCGGCCGCGAATGTCGAACAGGTCCGTGCGGTGTTCCAGACCGAAACCCAGTCCGGACCCGAAGGCGTCGTCGCCGCATACGGCGAGAACTTTCACACCGGCCTTCACTTGAGCCTGTCCGATGAGCGGGTGGATCTGCTGGGTGTGCAGAAGCAGTTCCTCTACGCCCACGGCTTCCTCGCCCACGATTTCGACCTCGCCTCGTGGGTTGCGCACGAACCGCTCCGGCAGGCGCGCGCGCAACTCCACGCCGAGACGGCGGCAGCGCAGTGACCGACTTCTACTGGGAACTTCCGACTCGCGGTGACGGACGCAGGGTCGCCACCGAACTCGGCACCCGCGGTGGTTTCGGGGTCGGGACCGCGCACAGCGTCGCCACCGATCTGCGTCCCGGCAGATTCGGCCCCTTCGACGAACTCGCCCAGGTGATCCACGCCGCGGAACTGTCGGGCGTCGACGGTGTGGTCGCGGGATACGACCCCTCGGGCGAGGAATCCTGGATCGTGGCCGCGGCCGCACTCCGGCAGACACGTCACGCACGGGTCGCCGTGGAATTCCACCCCGCCTTCGGAACCCCGGTCTACGCGTCGAAGATGTCGGCCACTCTGCAACGGCTCTCGGGTGGACGGCTGGAGTGGCGCCTCGCGGTGGAGACGGATCCCGCAGACGCGCGCTCGCGCGGCGATCGGGTCACCGGCCGCGACCGCTACGCCCGCGCCGCCGAATTCCTCACGGTCGCCCGCGGGGTGTGGAACGACGAGGAGATCCTTCCTGGTGGGTTCGGAGGCACCGGGTACGAGTTCGCAGGCGACTACTACGACGTGATCGACGGCGGCTTCCGGGGGATCCTGTCCGGACTGCCGTTCCCCGTCGTTCATCTCACCGGGGACTCCGAGGACGCCCTCGCGTTGTCGGCCCGCCACGGTGACGTGCATCAGTTCGCGCTGACCGAATCCGGCTTCGAGGGTCCCGCGCGGACCCTGGCGGCCCTGGCACGTGAGCACGGGCGATCGGTGCGGACGCTGCTGCGGGTACCGGTCATTGCGCGGGAGACATCCGGCGAGGCGTGGGCACGCGTCGAGCGCCTGTGGCGGGAAGTCCACCCCGGCCCAGGCATCGACGATCCCCGCGCGCTCGACCGGGGCGAGTCCCGGTGGGCGGGCTTCGACCGCCTCGGCCACCCGCAGAGCATCGGACTCGTCGGCAGCTACGAGGACGTCGCACGGCAACTGTCGTCGCTGCGCGAGCGCGGCGCCGACGGCTTCGTCCTTCTCGGACGCCCGCACATCGAGGAACTCCACCGCGCGGGTGAGCACCTTCTGCACCTGGTCGATCCCGCCGGACGCACCCTCGCCACACAGGAGGCGCACTCATGAGCATCGACTTCTACTGGCGCATCGGGATGGAAGGTGATCACGCTTCGTTGCGCACGCCGCGGCGCTACAACCGCGGCGACGCGGGTGGCCACCGACCCGGCAATATCGCTCCGGCGATCCGGGGCGGGGAACTCGACGGCTACGGGTACATCGATCACATGGCCGCGGTGGCGAAGGCGTCCGAGTCGGCCGGCTTCCTGGGCGGTCTGCTGCCGTCCTTCCCGATGACGGAAGACCCCTGGGCAACCGCGGCCGCGCTGGCCGCCGAGACCACCACGTACCGATTCATGGTCGCCTTCCAGCCCGGGTTCCTGCACCCGGTGCAGGCGGCCAGGATGTCCGCGAGCCTGCAACGCGCCACCGGAGGCCGGCTGGTCTACAACATCATCAGCGGCGGCGGCGGTGCCCCTCAGCTGTGGTGGGGAGACAAAGTCGATCACGACGACCGCTACGCCCGCACGTCCGAGTTCCTCGACGTCCTCCGAGGGGTCTGGGACGGAGAGCCATTCGACTTCGACGGCCGGTTCTTCCGCACCGCCGGTGCGGCCCTGGCTCCCGGTCTGGCCGGACAACCGTTCCCCGAGGTGTACTTCTCCGGCTCGTCCGCGGCAGCCGTCGCCGCCGCGGGCACGCACTCGGACTACTACCTGTCCTGGCTCGAGCCGTACGCAGACCTGCGGAAAAAATTCGACGGCGTACGAGAGCAGTCCGCGAAAATCGGGCGCACCCCCAAGTTCGCTGTGCGGATCGACATCGTCGCCCGCCACACCGAAGAAGCGGCCTGGGCGGAGATCGAGAAGGGCTGGGCCTTCGTCGACAAGGATGCCGCAAACCGGGCGGCGCAGGGCGATTCCGTCGGGGCGGCCCGCATCAAGGGCTGGGTACCCGAACACATCACCGGCTACCGGGACCTCGAAGTTCAGCCCAATGTCTGGTGCGGCTTCAGCCTGATCCGAGGCGGCCCCGCATTCGGCCTGGTCGGCAATTACGAGCAGGTCGCCGAACGTCTCGACGAACTACGCGCACTCGGCGTGGACGCCTTCGTCCTCGCCGGCAATCCCCACCTCGAGGAGGCGTACCGCGTCGGCGAAGAAGTACTTCCCCTGCTGCAACGCACATCACCCATCACCTCCGGACAGGACACGCTGTGACTACCACCGAGAACCGACTGGACCCGCAGATCGCCACGTTCGTCGACGCCGCGCGCCGCGACGCCGACAAGGCGTTCACCGTCTTCCGGAGCACCGGCACCGTGTCGGCCAACGGCACGGTCAACTTCGTCGAACGCGTGCCGGGCACCGAGATCGCGGTCGCGCTCAACGACCCCGGCCCGTGGGCAGACGATCCGGGTGTGTCACCAGTGGTCGCGACGTTCGACGGTGAGGTGCTCTCGGGCAACGGCTCTGCGGGATTCGTCACCGGTTACGCCGCCGTCTTCCGGCAGCACCCCGAGATCACCAGCGTCGTGCACATTCACACCCCGTGGCTGGGCGGGTGGGCGCAGACCCACCGCACTCTGCCGATCCGGTACGCGGCCTCGCAGCGCCTGACGCTCTCCCGCGAGATACACCCCCATATCGACCGGTCCCGGTCGGCGGGCGAGTTCATTCTCGAACGCCTGCAACACGACCCGGATCTGGTTGCCATCTTCGAAGCGAACGGCGGGGTCAACGTGATCGGCCGGAGCGGACTGCTGGACCTCGCGAAGTTCGTCGTACTGCTCGAGGAAGGCGCCCAGTTCCAGGCGATCGCGGAGTCGCTCGGCGGATCCGTCGAATTCGATCCGTCGAATCTCGCGGTGCAGTGGGGGCGCTCGGGTCTGGCCGACGAGGCACGCCGCCGCGGTCTCATCTAACACCATCGTCCCCCGTCCCCATAGGCAACCAAAACAGAACAGGTAGAGATCATGACAGTGCGCGTCGGATACTTCCCGCACAACAATTCGCTCTTCGTGCTCCGGCACACCGGAATACTCGAACGCCGGCTACCGGACATCGAATGGGTCGACCTTCGTGAACTCCCGTCGAAGCCGTCCGTCGATCCCGTCAATGCCCTTCCGACCCTGCATTCGGACTGGCTGTTCGACGACGGCGGATACGACGTGATCGGCACCGGTTTCACCCCGCCGATCACCGGCCTGGCCCACGGTCGTGACGTCGTCTACATCGGCATCTCCGGTCCCCGCGTCGAGAACGGCCGACTCGTCGTGAAGGCGGACTCGGGCATCGAGTCCGCAGCCGATCTGCGGGGGAAACGGGTCGGGATCGCCCATGGGTCCTGGCAGACCACGCTGCTGCTGTTCGCGCTCGACCGGGTGGGACTGACCTGGTCCGACATCGTGCCCGTCGACACGGACGTGCGCGAAGGCGGAGCCGAACTCGTCGGCGGCGCCATCGATGCCTGGGTCGGCGCCTACCCGGGACTGACGGAGATCGAAGCGGATACCGAGCTGCGCACTCTCGTCGAGACCGAGGGACTGTTCAGCCATCCATCGCTGTGGTTCACGCGCCGAGATTTCGCGGAGAACAACCCGGAACAACTGCGCGCGATCATCGAGGCGCTGCAGGAATCGGACGAACGGATCGAGCGGAATCCCCGCGCTGCCGCGCAGTACTTCGTCGACGACGTGGAGCGGCGAGGTGGCACAGCAAGTCTCGACGCGTGGGAGGCGGCGCTGCGCGGACGGCCGTTCGGCATCAACCCGGTCACCGACGAATTCCTGGATGAACAGCAACGCGCCGCCGACCTGCTGCTGTCGAACGGGTTGCTCGCACGACCGATTCAGGTGCGCGACGCGGTGGTTCCGTGGATCGGCGAGTTCGTCGGCACCGCACGCTCGACCGTCTAGGTAGCTCGCGGCGTCAGGTTCCGGGCGGCGAACTCGCCCGGCACCTCACGTGGCGCGACGCTCAAACCCGTACGAGGCGGCGGATCGACGGGTTGCGCTGACCTGGTTCGACTCGCCGACACTCAACCAGGAGCGGTGGAACAAAGCCTATGCCCTGTGGGTGTCGGGCATCGTGTACCTTCACCTCGGCGCACGGAGTTCGCGCTCGAAGTCGCGAAGTCCTCGCTCAGTATCCAACTCGCCGTCGAAGACAGAATCTGCACCGCACTCGCAATCGAAGTTCTTGCCTGAACCGCAGAGGCCATGGGCGATATCGTTCGCAGTTCTCGGGCGGTGACCCGGTCGTAGAGGGCCTTGCGTTGCGGGTTGGCCGCTGCCCATGAGTCGAATGCGAGTTGCCACTGCGCCCGTGCGACGGCGCCGCGCTCGCACGCGTTGCGGGTGTGGGCGATCACCTCAGATTCGACCTGCAAGGTCAGCTTCGGGGTCGACGCCGAGCTTCGCCTTGACTGCGGCCCCAGGCCGGGAACGTGGGTGCCGAGTTCGCCGCGGATGGTGGCGGGGGTGTGGCTGTGCCGGATAAACAGCCGTTGCACGTCGGGTGATTCCTCTCGTGAATAGGGTTGTGCATCAACGCCGGTGGCCACGCATGGTGTCCTCGGTGCCCGCGACAATCGTTCAGGTGAGGGCCGGGTCGAGCGTATGAAGGGCGTGCACTTCCGCCCGGGAGGGCGCGTACGCGCCGGATCGGCTGACCGTCAACGCACTCGTGTGTATCGCGCGGAGCAGTGCGGGTTGGACATCGGGCCAGTCCACAGCCGCGAGTCGATCCCGTGCTTGGGGTGAGCCGAGCAGGCCCGCGTCGAGTAGTCCGGAGAGTAGTCCGGCCATGAAGGAGTCCCCGGCACCGACGGTGTCGCCCACGGTGACCGGTGTCTGGTCGATGTGGAGCATGTCCCGGTGGTGAGCCAGTCGCGCGTAGGCGCCACAGGATCCGCGGGTGACGACCACCATTGCTGGTCCTGTCTTCACCCACCGCCGCATGATGTTCTCGACCGGCACGCCCGGGTAGAGCCAGTCGAGGTCCTCGTCGCTGGTCTTTACCACGTCGGACAGTGAGACCAGGTGCTCGACGCGGTCGACGACGGTGTCGGGCGAATGCATCAGTGCGGGACGGATGTTCGGGTCGTATGACACGGTACCGAGGAGCCGCATCCGTTCGGCGGCGACGACCACCGTCGAGCCGCCTGGTTCGACGGTGGCGGCGATGCTGCCGGTGTGCAGATGCCCGAACGGTTCCAGGTCCGGTAGTTGCGGGACCGCCCAGTTCAGGTCGAACTCATAGTTTGCGTGTCCGTCCGCGTCGATCCGGGCGAACGCGACCGACGTCTTGTGTGCGGAGTCGGTTCCGGGCGTGATCTGCACGCCGGCGGACTCTGCCCACTGTCTGAGCAGATTTCCCCGGGGGTCTTTGCCCCAGTGGGAGCAGATGCTGGCCGGGTGGCCGAGTGCGCCGAGTCCGACCGCGACGTTGAGCAGGCTGCCGCCGACGTGTTCCTGAGTGGACCCGGGCCTGGTGACGACGTCGATCAGTGCTTCGCCGAGGCTGAGTACGCGGCTGGTCATCAGTGCGCCCGTACCGCGGTCGGCTGGTCCGGGCCGTGGTCGAGTGCGACGCCGAGCTTGGCCTGCATCTCCTCGAGCGGCACACCCTTGGTCTCGGGCATCGCCTTCAGCACCCAGATCAGCTGACCGACCATGGCGAGGAAGAAGATGCTGAACGCGGCGCCGGCACCGAGGGCACCGATGATCGGCGGGAAGGCGAACGAGGTGATCGCGGCGAACACCCAGTGGGTCAGGCTGCCCAGCGACTGCCCCTGACCACGGATCCGATTCGGGAAGATCTCCGAGAGGAATACCCAGATCACCGAGCCCTGGCCGACGGCGTGGGCGGCGATGAATCCCATCAGCCCGATCAGCACCAGTATCGACGACGTAGAGGTGAACTCGCCACCGCGCGCATTTTCGTAGTAGAACATCACGGCGGCAAGGAATCCCAGGGACATCAGGTAGCCGATCGAGCCGACGATCATCAGCTTGCGCCGGCCGAGCCGGTCGATCAGGCTCAGCCCGACCATGGTGGCGACCAAGTTCATCGCGCCCACCCCGACGCTCATCAGGAACGCGGCGTTCGTGCTGGCGCCGGCCTCCTGCATGACCCGTGGCGCGTAGTACAGGACCGCGTTGATGCCCGACAACTGGTTGAAGACGGCGATCGCGACGGCGAGCAGGATCACCTTGCGGTGCCCGCGCGTGAAGAACGGCACCTTCGTCATGTTCGCGGTGGCCGCCAGCGACTCCCGGATCTCACTCATCTGGAAGTCGACGTCGGCTTGGGTGGCGCACAGGCGCTTGCTCGTTGCGGTCGCGTCGTCCCATCGACCGTTGGCGGCCAGCCAGCGTGGCGTTTCGGGAACGGTCGGCAGCATGAGGACGAATACCAGTGCCGGAACGATCATGACGCCGAGCATCCAGCGCCAAGCATTGTCGCCGGGGACCGCCGCGCGGATGACGGCGTTGGATGCATAGGCGATGAGGATGCCGAGCACGATGTTGAATTGCACCAACCCGACCAGGCGTCCTCGGTTGGCCGCGGGGGCGATCTCGGCGGTGTAGATCGGTGCACAGACGCTGGCACCACCCACGCCGATGCCACCGATGAACCGGAACAGCATCAGAATTTCGACGTTCGGGGCCAGGGCAGACCCGAGGGCGCCAAGAACGAAGAGGACGCCGATCACGTAGAGCGCCTTCTTGCGGCCGTACCGGTCTGCCGGCCGGCCGGCGACCAGAGCGCCGAGGATCGTCCCGATGAGTGCGGTGGTGACGGTGAAGCCCAGCTTGGCATCGCTGAGCGCGAACACCTGCTGGATCTGTTCCTCCGCACCGGAGATGACGGCGGTGTCGAATCCGAAGAGCAGCCCGCCGGTCGCGGCGACTATGGCACTGCGAACAACTATGGGTTTCACGAGATGTCTACTTCCTCTTGCGGTTGAAATATCGTGGAAAAGAAGGATTTCCGCGCACAGTGCGATGGGTTGGGCACCCACGCGCGGGGTCGAGTGGCTCGGAGCCAGAAGCGCCCTGCGTCTCGACGGATGTCGTGACCGCTGCGGGCGGCACCCTGCTCCAGCGATTCCGCCGCCAGGTATGTGTGTGCGATGCCCGTAGGGCACGAGGTTGTGGCTACGAACTTCATGTCACGCGCCTTTCCTAGCGGTTCGCTGTCGTAGCCGAGGCGGCGACCGATCGAGGCGGCCCTGCCTGATCCTCCGTCGCTGTATCGATGAGCCTGCGGACAGTTATAGCTGTGACGTGGCTCTCATGTCAACATATACGGGCCTAAACACATACATTCGGACACCAATAAGCAGATCAAAACAACACGCCGAAGTGGCTTGGCGGCCTGCAGTGCGATCACCTCCACGCCGGGGCGAGCCAGAGTTCCGGGCGCGCGCTGCCTGGAGGGGCGGAGTCTGCGGGGGCGCGACTGTCTCCACGAAAGCGTCAGGCGTGCGCGTGAAACTGTTGGCCCGGAACGGGATGCGGCCGGCGGGGCGGCCACCACCCCACAGCCTCAGCCCGCACAACTCGTTGGTGTTGGCGAAGGCACTCTCAGCGCATCCCGATGCAGATCTCGCCGGTCGTGACGCCGTCTTCGAGCACCTCGAGGGAACGGCCCCGGGTTTCGGCACCTTCGTCCACACACAAGCGCCGCCACGCCGACGACGAACGTGAACAACGACCCGGCGATGCCGATTTCCTTGACGAGCGACGGAAGCCGGACTGACGGTGCCTCTCGCGTCTGTCGTGCGGCGCGCTCTGATTCCCGCCCACTCGGGCAGGATGAGACAGTGGGCGATCGAACCGCAGCAGACCTCGAACGTGAACTCGCCATGCTCGTCTACGTACGCGGATGCAGGAGTCGCTCGCGTGGCCCGCAATGGTTTACGAAAGGAGCTCGATGTCCTGCGATCCCGCAATGCAGAACTGGAGCGGGGAGTCGCCCGGCTTCGCCTGCTCACCGGCGACGGTCAGTCGTGTTGACCGACGGCGGCACTGCCGGGTGGCGGAGAGTGCCGGATCGCGGCGTCCCGCAGTGCCCGCAGCAGCGGTGTCACCCGGTTGCGGCGGTACACGAACCTCACGACCGCGGGCGGCGCACCGACCAGCGGGATGAACTGGACGTTCCGATGGGTTACCCGCCTGCGGGCAACTTCGGGAACCGTGCCGACACCCCGATCGGCGGCGATCAACTCGAGCCAGTCGTCGAAGTTCGAGCACGTCACCACCGGGCCGTCGTGGTTCGGCCACAGATCTTCGGATGTGGTGCCGCTGAGGGTATTGATGACCAGGGGAAGCGTTCCGAACTCGGCCCAGTCGATCGATTCTCGGGTCGCGAGCGGCGACGCCGTCGAGACCGCCGCAATCCGCTGCTCCTCGAACAGCGGATGCTGCACGAACTCGTCGCCGGGAACATCCCGGCGGACGACGGCGGCGTCCACGGTGGCGTTGTTCAGTGCGGCGATGGGGTCGTCGTAGCGACGCGGAACGACGGTGGCGCGGGAATTCTTCTCGACGTCGTCGATCACCTGCTGCGCCCACGGATCGGGCAGGAGCCAACTGAAGCCGAGGACGAGGGATCGGTTGGTGTACAGCGCAACCGCGGAATCGAGATCGCCGAGGATGACGCGCACCTTCTCGACGAACCCGGCACCGTCCTCGGTGAGGGCAAGTGCCCGCGAGGTCCGGTCGAACAATCGCACGCCGAGCGAGGTCTCGAGTTGCTGCACCGTCCGGGTGAGCGCCGGCTGGGTGATGTGGAGTGCGTTCGCCGCCGCGGTGAACGAGCCTGCCTCGGCGATCGCAACGGCCGCCCGCAGATGCCGCAGTTCGATGGACATAACTCCCAAGCATAGATCCGGCCGAAGAGGCATTTCCGCTCCGCAATGCGGCGGTGCACGATGAGAACGGAAAGACCACGTACACATCGACCGAAAGGATCCTGGTGTTCGATCTCGAGGACGGCCTCCGAATTCCCATCGTCGGGGCGCCCATGGCAGGAGGACCGAGCACGCCCGAGCTCGTTGCCGCGGTCTCGTCCGCCGGTGGCCTCGGTTTCCTTGCGGCCGGGTACAAGACCGTCGACGCGGTTCGGCGTGAGGTCGACGCGGTCCGCGCGCTGACGAGCGCACCGTTCGGACTCAATATTTTCGTCCCCGGTCGCCCCCTGGCCGACCGTGCCGCGGTGGAGGCCTACCGGTCGTTGCTGCAGCCGCTCGCGGAGCGCAGGCAGGTGTCGCTGCCGGCGGTCGTCGACTTCGACGACGACGCCTTCGACGCCAAGGTCGACCTCGCGGTCGAGCGTGCCGTTCCCGTGGTGTCGTTCACCTTCGGCCTTCCGCCGCGCGACGTCGTCGATCGGTTACACGACGCCGGCAGCGCCGTGGTGGCCACGGTGTCCGATGTCGACGAGGCGCGCTCTGCCGCTCGGGTGGGCGTCGACGCGATAGGTCTGCAAGGAGTGGACGCGGGCGGGCACCGAGCGACGCTCGACCCCGACGCCGAGCCGGACCCACGTTCGACGAGGGACTTGGTCGAGGCGGCCCGCTCAGCGATCGACCTTCCGATCATCGCGGCGGGTGGGATAGCCACCGGATCCGACGTCGCGATGGCACTCGCGGCCGGTGCCACCGCCGTCCAGATCGGTACCGCTCTCCTCGACGCCGACGAGGCAGGGACCAAACCCGCGCACCGCGCCGCGTTGCACGACGCCCGCTTCACCGACACCGTCGTCACTCGCGCGTTCTCCGGTCGTCCCGCGCGTGGCCTGGTCAATGATTTCATCACCGACTTCGATGCTCACGCGGTGGCGGCATATCCGCAGGTACACCTGCTGACCAGTGGGTTGCGTGCCGCAGCAGGCGCAGCCGGTGACCCGCACGGCCTCGCCCTGTGGGCCGGTGTCGGCTATCGCAGTGCCCGTTCGGCCCCCGCAGGGGAGATCGTTCGGGACCTGTGGAGTGAAGCACGGTAATTCCCGTGGATATCGGCGATCTGAACTTCTTCCTGGCCGTGGCCCGCGCAGGCGGAATCTCCCGGGCATCGAAGGAGCTTCTGACGGTTCAGTCGAACATCAGCTCACGGATCCGCGCGCTCGAAGACGAACTGGGAGTGGAACTGTTCCGCCGCGATGCCCGTGGCGTGACCCTGACGAACTCCGGCGAACGTCTCCTGCCCTATGCCGAGCAGATCACTCAGCTCGTGCGGGAAGTGAGGCAGGTCGTCAGCGACGATCGAGATCCGGGCGGACGATTGGCGATCGGCTCCATGGAGACCACCGCGGGATCGCGGCTGCCCGGTGTGCTGGCAGCGTTCGGCGAAGAGTGTCCCCGAGTCGACTTCACCCTGGCGACCGACACCACGGACGCGCTGACCACCCAGGTGATCGAGCATCGACTCGACGGTGCGTTCGTCTGCGGGCCGGTGCGGCACCCGGACCTGGTGTCCGAGCAGGTCTTCATCGAGCAACTCGTGCTGGTGAGCGGCGTTCGCGTGGCCGATCTGGACTCCGTCATGACCGATGGCCGGCGGCACAGGGTTTCTCGTCTTCCGGGCCGGCTGCGCCTACCGGGCCCGCCGGGAGCGGCTCTTCGAGCAGCACGGAGTGCCGAGCCCGGATGTCCTCGAGTTCGGAACTCTCGAGGGCATCCTCGGGTGTGCGGCTGCGGGGATGGGCGTGACCCTGCTGCCGCTGGGCGTGGTGACCACGTCGCCGTTGGCGGCGGCCTTGAAGGTGCATCACCTCGCGCCGGCCGACTCGCGCGCAGAAACCCTGTTCATCCGCCGCACGGACTCCACCATGACCCCTGCCATGTCGCGATTCCTGTTCCATACTCACGAGTCCAGCCGCCCGGCCTCCCTGAAATCCGTGGCTCGTTAGCGGGGGCCTGTGCGCCAACCGAATGTTGTTGAAAGAGAATGCATGAACGCAATAGACAGCGCCGGCGAGCTGACCGCATACCGCACGCCGACATCGCCGTGGGTCACGGTCGGTCAGGTCGGGGCCGCATTGGCGGCCAGCATGGGCATCGGACGGTTCGTCTACACACCTGTGCTCCCACTGATGGAGGCCCAGGCAGGATTGACACCGTCGGCGGGCGCCGCTCTGGCGACGGCGAACTATCTCGGATACCTCGTCGGGGCACTGGCCGGAATCGTCCTACCCGCCTTGGTGCGCTCGGCGGCAGCCATGCGTGTCTCGCTGCTGATCCTGACCGCCACGCTGGCGCTCATGCCGGTGACATCGAACGAAACCGCCTGGGCCGCACTGCGCTGTGTTGCGGGTGCTACCAGTGCGATGGTCTTTGTCATCGCTGTCAGCGCCATGCACTCCACTCTGAGTGGGCAGGCGGCACACCTGTCGGGTTGGGCGTTCGGCGGAATCGGAGCAGGTATTGCCCTCTCCGGGCTCGTCGTCCTTCTCTTGCGATCGATGAGCACGTGGGGATCCGTGTGGTGGGCGGCCGCACTGCTGACCCTGATCTGCACCCTCGCGGCGTGGACTCTCACACCGGAACGCGCTCCGACGGCGCCGGCGGCCGAGCGCAGACGGTCGCGCACGCAGGGGCACCGCCGGTTCAGTGCGCTCTTCATCAGCTATTCCCTCGAGGGTGTCGGATACATCATCGCCGGCACCTTTCTCGTCGCAGCGATCGACCACACTGCAGGCAGCTTCGCCGGCAGTGGCGCCTGGGTGATCGTCGGGCTGGCGGCGCTACCGTCCGCTCCACTCTGGGCGTCTCTCGGCCGACGATGGTCTCGCCCGATCCTGCTGGTGATCGCCCTCGTCGTTCAGGCCGCCGGCATCGCGTTGCCCGCGGTGGCAGACGGCCTCTGGCCCGCCCTGATCTCCGCATTTCTGTTCGGGGGAACATTCCTCGGCATCAGTCAGATGTCGCTGACGATCGGCGCTCACCTCCAGTTCCCACGCGCGGTCGCGATCCTGACAACCGGATACAGCCTTGGTCAGATCGCGGGCCCGCTCATCGTCGCGCCACTGCTTTCCGATGGCTACCACCTGGCATTGCTCGTCGCTTCGGGCATCGTCCTGGCGGCAGCACTCGCCGCCGCGTTACTGACCACCCGGTTTCGTCAGCGAGCGACGGTCGAATGAGCAGGGCGTCGAAAGCAGTTGTGCGAGGCGGGGACGCGGCCCGCATGCGTCCACTCACATCAGGTCTGTCGAAACGAGTCGGAGCCACAGCCATAGCCGCGTGGTCGGATTGTCGAAGTCGATCTGGAATTCTTCGGCGAGGCGCGGGTGATTCGGTACCGAATGGTATTGCCGTGGACATGCATTCGGTCCGCCGCTTTGGACACGTTCGCGTTGGAATCGAAGTACGCACGCAGGGTGATCAGAAAGTCGGTGTGATGGGTGGCGTCGTACGCCCGGATCGCATCGATGACGTCGAACTTGTCGAGATGCTTCTCGGCGATGTACTTACCGATCTCCAGTAGGTTGAGTTCGGTCCAATAGTCCTCGAAGACAGCCGCTGCCGGGGTGTCCGCTCCTGCAGGGTCAGAGTCATCTCGCGCCGTAGGTCGTCGATCGGCTGGCCCGGCACCGTGGAGTATCCGAGGATGCGGCCCGAAGGATCGACGATGCTGGCGGCTCCGTTGGCTATCGAGGCTACGGCGTTGGCGAAGGCGAACAGATCGCCGAGACGCACGCCCGATACCGAATCGACCGCAGCACCCGCGACCGCTGTGCGTGCCATCGCGATCAGTCGTGTTTAATCCGCGTCGTCGCCGACGACGAGCACGGGAACGTCGTGACGACTGGACGCGGCCCGCAGGCCCTCGATCGGTGTTCCTCGTGCTTTGACGATCACGGCGGCGGTCTCGCTGACTGGGTCGATTGCGTACTCCGCCCAGCGGAGTCGCTCGATTCGACCTCGCGACCGATAGGGCCCCGCACGGCAGAGATCATGTGGCATTCTCACGAGGTGCGACGGTGCAGAGGTGAGAGTGGTGTGGCCGGTTCGCCGGCCTCGACCACGTCAGGGGTAACCCCTGGCTCGACAGTGTTCATCGGAGACACCGTTCGACGCGCGACCGTATGCTCCGCGTGCTTCGGCGCGCCGCAGACGACAGATATCGGTCACCTCGCACCGTCGCACACGTGACAACCGGCCGGGCCCTGCGGCCTGAAATTGCCCGTCGCCTCGCGGAAGTGGCGACCGCCGGAGCGTGGACCAGGGCCGGCCTGATGCTCCGCTTCGAGGAAGCCGGTGCACCGGATGCCGGACGAATCGCGTCACGGCTCCACGACCTGATGCCCACGCCGCCGGTCGACGGCGTCGACAGCGTCTATCGGCTGCTGTCGGATCTCCCGCAGATCGAGCAACCGGACACGGTCGTCGAGGTGTCCGGCAGTGACTGGAAGTTCGACGTCCCACGGTGGTCGCGCACGACGGGGGTCGCCGAGGCGGTCGGTCTCACCCCTGCCGAACTCGACTGGTTCGCAGACCCCGGCGGATGGTTGCGCACGAAAGCGACTCCGCTGCAGCACTACCGCTATCGGATCCGATCGGACCACCGGCTGCTCGAGGCACCCAAGGAACGCCTTCGAGAGGTGCAGCGCCGGATTCTGCGTTCGGTCCTCGACCGCGTCCCACCCCACGCCGCGGCGCACGGATTCGTCCGAGGTCGCAGCGTCCACACCTTCGCCGCTCCCCATGCCGGGCACGACGTCGTGGTGCGCATCGACCTCCGTGCCTTCTTTCCCTCCGTCTCCCAGACGCGGGTGAGGGCGGTCTTCGATGCCCTCGGCTACCCGACCCCGGTGTCACGCGTGCTCGCCGGACTCTGCACCACGGCCACCCCGCCGGGTGTCCTCGCGCAGCTTCCCTTCGATGCGGCCAGTCGACTCCGGGGTGCGCACCTGCCGCAGGGCGCACCGACCTCGCCGGCGCTCGCCAATCTCGTCGCCTACCGACTCGACCGCAGACTGACCGGCCTCGCAAGAACCCATCGGGCCTGCTACACGAGATATGCCGACGACCTTGCGTTCTCCGGCACGGAACTGGCGGTGGACCGACTTATCCACGCCGTCGGCCGGATCGTTGCGGACGAAGGCTTCTCGGTGCACCCGGCCAAGACCCGGATCATGCGGGCGCACCGACGCCAGCACCTGGCCGGTCTGGTGGTCAACACCCGTCCGCAGGCGGCGCGAGCCGACTACGACGACCTGAGAGCGCTGCTCTTCAATTGCGCTCGCTACGGACCCGATTCGCAGAATCGTGACGGCAGACCGCATTTCCGTGAATACGTCTACGGACGCATCGCCTGGGTCGGGGAATCCAACGCGAGCAGGAAACGGTCGCTGCACGCACTGGCCGCCCGGGTCGACTGGGCAGACCCGCGTCGCTGATCGGCCGCGCGGTCAGCCGCGGCCGATGTACGGCATGCCGGTGGCCATGATGGTCATCGTCGGCACGGTGACGTCCAAGGGGAGTTCGACCAGTCGGGTCACTGCGTCCGCGACGTACCGCGGGTCGAAGGTGGGTTCCGCTCGCATTGATCCGTCCGGTTGGCGGGCGGAGTGACCGATGCCTTCGGTCATGGCGGTTGCGGCGTTCCCGATGTCGATCTGGGTGCAGCAGATGTCGTGGTCGCGTCCGTCGAGCGCGATCGACTTGGTCAACCCCGACACCCCGTGTTTGGTTGCCGTGTAGGCGACGCTCGCGGGTCGTGGTGTGTGGGCGGACAGTGAGCCGTTGTTGATGATGCGTCCGCCGCGCGGTGTCTGGGCTTTCATCATCCGCACGGCCTCCCGGGAGCAGAGGAAGACCCCGGTCAGATTTGTGGCGACCGTCCGGTCCCAGTCCGCCGGTTCGATCTCGTCCACCGCGCCGGAGGGGCCGAAGGTGCCCGCATTGTTGACGAGTACGTCGAGGCGGCCGAATCGTTCGGCCACGGCGGCGAAGAGGCTGTGCACCGACTGCGGCGACGAGACGTCGGCCGGCACCACGACGGCGTCTTCGTGACCGTGCGCTGTCTCGTCCAGCTTTTCCCGCGCCCGCCCTGTCAGCACCACGTGATGCCCGGCGTCGAGCAGTCCGGTCGCGATCGACCGACCGATTCCCGAGCCGGCACCCGTCACCACGATCACCCGTTCCGTCACGTCCACTCCCTTGCATTACTAGTCCCGAACAGCTGTCGGAGGCCCCCGAATTGTCGCCGATCGGCGGCGTCGCTGCGGCTGTTCACGCGTCCCGTTCGCGGGTGTCGACGAGAACGCGGGGGGATCTCAGGAATCATGGTGCGCCTAATACTGGAGTGGGGGACGGTGGTCGGCTTTCCTGTCCGGGTGACTATCGCAGACATCGCACCCCGCACGGCGCTGCAGCAGCGCTACTGGGACCCCGCCCTCACCGAACCCGCGCAGTGGAATCCGGTTCTGGAAGCCCTGCACTCGCACCGGTCGGTCCGCCGCTACGTGCCCGATCCGCTGACCGACGAGACACTCGACGTGCTCGTGTCGGCTGCGCAGTCGGCCGCCACGTCGTCGAACCTCCAGGCGTGGAGTGTCGTCGCGGTCCGCAACGCTGACAGCAAGGCTCGTCTGGCCGCACTGGCGGGCGACCAGGCCCACATCATCGAGGCCCCCGTCCTGCTGGTCTGGCTCGCCGACTTCGCCCGTGTCCGCCAGCTCGCCGGCGACCGCGGCGCGCCGATCGAGGGCGCCGACTATCTCGAGAGCAGCTATATCGGGTTCATCGATGCCGCCCTGGCGGCGCAGAACGCCGTGACCGCGGCGGAGTCGCTCGGGCTGGGAACGGTGTTCATCGGGGCGCTGCGCAACAAGCCCGAGGAAGTCGCGGCGGAACTCGGCCTGCCGCCCCACGTGTTCGCGGTGTTCGGGCTCGTCGTCGGGCAGCCACATCCGGACGCCGACGCCCAGATCAAGCCGCGCCTGCCCCGAGCTGCGGTATTGCACCACGAGAAGTACGACCTGCCTGCCCAGCGCAACCACGTCGACGCCTACGAGGGGCGGATCGCTGCCTTCTACTCGGCGCAGCAGCTCGAACATTCCTGGATCGACAGGGTTCTGGACCGACTCGCGTCCGCGACACGGTTGAACGGGCGGGATCGGCTGAAGGAATCGCTCATCCGTCTCGGATTCCCCCTTCGCTAGAGGTGTGACGCGGCCACCGGTGCACGGTGGCCGTTCGAAGTCCGAAACCCGGTGAGTGGCTCTGCGGGACCACCCACCGGGTCTTCTGCGCGGAGGCCCTTCGTGAGCGCTTCCACTGGAACTGACTTCATGGAGCGGATTGTAGGGGACGCCGTGGACAGTGCCCGGTTCGGTGACGTCGAACTGACCTATCAGCTGCGCGAGGGCGGTCAGCGCGTCGTGCTCGTACCCGCCAGTGCCTTCGTCTCGTGGTACGACCCACGCTCGTCGCGCTCCAGCTTGCGCTGGAAACGCCCGAGCGAGTCGGCTCGGTGGCACTGCTCGACCCGCTGTCCGTGGGATCAATTCAAAAGCTGGGTTCCGACGATCGTCGGCTTGCTGGGAGCACCGTCACGCGTCGTTATCGCCTCGACCGGCTTGACCACGATCGGCGGGATTCTGGCAGCAATCATCATCGGTCCCGCGGTGGACAAGACCAACCCGTTCCGCACTCTCGGCATTGTCTATCTCGGCGGTGCGGCCTTCGTCGCGGCATTGGGGTGGGTGATCGGTGGCGGCAGCACCTGGGCGCTTCTCGGAACTGCATTCCGGACGGGCACGTGTGTGACGGGCGGGCAGATGAGCGTCATCGCCCTGGCGACTGTGCTGTATCCACCCGGCATGCGGTCCACCGGAGTCGGCTGGGCCCTCGGGATCGGGCGCCTCGGTGGAATCGCAGGCCCGTTGATCGTCGGGTCTGCCCTCGGCACCGGCTTCCTCCCACGCGACGTCTTCTTCGCGCTGGCGGTGGTTCTGGTCGTGGCGAGTATCAGCGTCCTGATGCTCGAACGACGCTCTCGCGCCTGACGACGTGCGTGAGCGGGAGCCAGAGAATTTCGATCGACAGCGGGAAGCCACCGGCGCTTCCCGTTCCGCTCGACGGACGAGTCTGGATTAGTGATCCGGGTGCTGCAGGACGGGCGCGCCTGTCGACAGATTCAGTATGTCGTGGGGGCCGTGGCCGGGAACGCTCGGCGATCTGCGCCCACGACATGCCCGCCGCGAGAGACTCGGTCACCGCCCTGGTGAGGAGAATCGCCGTACGCCGTTCCCGAGAAGGGCATCCGCCACGACGTACCTGTCCGGAGCCAGTCCACGACCGCTACCGTGCGAGAGGTGGAACTCATTCTCGCTGCCTCGGCCGAATTCGAGCGCGTGGTGCGCCAACTGCCGGTGGACTCATGGGACCTGCCCACGCCGTCACAGATTTCGGTGCGCGACCTGGTCGAGCACGTCGTGGTGGGAAACCGCTTCACTGCGCTCCTGCTTGCCGGCGTCGGTCGTGAGCAGGCCCGGAACATGCTCTCGGATGACCAGCTCGGAGTCGACCCGGTTGCCGCGGTGGCCGAATCGTCACGACACCAGGCCGAGGCCTTCGCCGCCGCACCACCGGAACAGCCGGTTCCCGGCCCGAACGGCGACGTCCCCGCCGAGGCGTTCCTACGCTTCCGGCTCGTCGACCTGGTCGTCCACGCGTGGGACCTCCTCCGCGCGGCGGGTCTCGATGAAACTCTTGATCCGCCTGTGGTCGCCGGGCTGTCGCGCGTGGTGGAACCATATCTGGAGGACATGCTCGCCTTCGGTGCGTATGGCGAGGGCCCGAGTGGCACATTGCCTCCCGACGCTTCGCAGCAGGCCCGACTCCTCGACTGGTTCGGACGGCGGCCCTAGCGCAACGCCAAGCGATCGAGGGCCTCCCGCCGAGGATCCGCTTGCGGAACCGCCCGTCCCTCGGCGCGCTGTCGGCTACTCCAACGCGTCCCCGTCCTCATCGTCGATCCACTCCGGGACCGCTGAGGGTCAGACCTGCAACTTCGGTGAGGTTTTCGCCAACTATCCAGCGATCCTCGAACACCTTGCTCGTCAACGGCTCCTGCCGTGCTCCTTGTGTTCGACTCCGTGCCGCTCCACCTCGATCCCTTAGTAGGTGGATCCCCGACTGGCCGAAGAACCGGGTTCAGTCATGGCCGTTCTTGTTCCAGAGCTGATGGGTGAGACCGCTGGGTGAGGTGACGGTCTCGACGGTGAAGCGGTCTTCGATGCCGTTCAATCCCTCCCAGAGGGATACGCCTCGCCCGAGGGTGATGGGCACGATCACCAGGTGCATGAAGTCGATCAGGTCGGCTTGCAGAAACTGCCGCACGGTCGAGGGTCCTCCGCCGATACGGACGTCCTGGCCGTTCGCTGCTTCCTGGGCCCTGCGCAGCACCTCACGGGGTGGCGCGTCGACGAAGTGGAAGCTGGTTCCGTTGGCAAAGTCGATGCTCGGGTGTGGGTAGTGGCTCATGACGAACACTGGTGTGTGAAATGGCGGTTCGTCGCCCCACCAGCCCCGCCACCCGTCGTCGGGCCAATCGCCGCTGTGGGGCCCGAACTTGCGGCGCCCCATGATCTCCGCGCCGATGCCCTGGCCCCACAGGCTGGTCACGGCGCGGTCCAGAGTGATCGGGGCGTCTACCCGGTCCACCCCGTGGATGACGCGTCCGTCGAACCAGTCGAATAGCCGTTGCGCACCGCCGATCGGGGCGTCGAACGTCACGTGCTCGCCGGCGGCGTAGCCGTCGAGGGAGATGTTCATGTTGTGGATGCGGGTGCGGGGCATGGGCGCCTCCTCCAATGATCGGATGGACCGGGATACAAATAGACAGACCGGAAGAGATGGCTGGACTCATCGCGAACGTCGAAAATCGTGTTCCGTCGGCCGATCCGCTTCCGAATGGTGCAGTGCCGCCAAAGGCAGTAGTCCAGTCTGGCATTCCTGCACTCATGGATGACACCACTACGCACCAAACAGTCGCAGCCTAGTTCGACATCGACGTCGATATCGACAGCGCTGATCGGGGCGATCGCCGCGGTTCGCGCAGTAGACTGACGGCCCCGACAAGGAGGACTCGATGCTGGTCTTCGGCGAGCCGTACGAGGCGAGTAACGGCACGGTGATCATTACTGTGTCGCGGACAGCTTGGGGCCGACGAGGTGAGCGTCCGGTCGGTATATACACAGTCGGTGCGGAGGGTGCTACGTGGACGCCTGCCGTCGATGCGAGCTTGCACGCGTTGATCGGGGTCTGCACGGGTTTCGCGGCGGCCGTCATCGGCACGATCGCGGTGTTGCGGCGACCGCCATGGCCGGAAATGACCGAGCGGGTGATGACCGCGCTTGCTCAGGCGCGGATCGCCGAAAGCCGACATAAGTAGGAAATCGATCCGCCGCCGGTAGGGGAACAGCCGTTGTCCCCGACCCTGGGCGGTGGGGTACACGAACAGCTGGTACTCGTCGCCCAGGCCTCAGACGATCAGGATGTGGGTCAGCGTGATGCTGCCCGTCTCAGCTGGTCGGGGCGGGCGGCGGGAGCGGCGCAAAGGAAGGCTCCTGCGGCAGCTGCTGGATGGGCGGTTGCGTGGTCGGGTCGTCTGACGGCGGAGGTGGGGGTGGCTGTGTGGTCGGGATGTCGGACGGCGGGGGCGGGGGCGGTTGCGTGGTCGGGTTGTCCGACGGAACAGGCAGGGGCGGCTGCGGAGGCGGGACCATCGTGATGGTGGGGTCAGGGCTGGTGGACGGCAATGTCTCGGGCGGGACCGTGAGCGTCGTCGTGGGTAGCGGCGGCAGTGACGTGGGCGGCAGTCCCGGAAGCTGCAAATCCGGCGGCAGGGTTCCCGGCAACGGCTCGATTCCCGGTGCCGTCGTGGAACCGGGTGTGGCCGGCAGTTCGATGGTCTGCGTCGGCGTGTCGGTGGTGGTGGTACCGGGCGTCGTCGTCGCAGGCGGCGTGGTGGGAGCGATCTTCTCGAGTTCCGCGGCGAGCTTCGCCCGCCACACGTCGAGTTCGTTGCGCATGTCGGCGTCGCGTACCCCGCCGGAACGGTCGGCGGCGCCCTCGAGCAGGTTCTTCGCCGCCTCCGCGTCGCCCGCGGCGATCAGCCGCTCGGCCTCCTGCAGCTGCGACGCGGTGTCGATCTGCGCGACGGTCGAATCGGCCTGCTGGCTGAACACGACCGACTTGACGCTCCACAGCGGATCGCCGGGTGCGGCGTTGTACGAGAAGATGGTGGCGCCACCCATGACGACCGCGATCGCGGCGGCAGCGCCTGCGATGGGTCGCAACAAGCGGAGCTTGCTGCGGGCAGCGCTGCGTGCGGAACGGGCGTCCGAGGCGTCGATCGCCGCGATCACGTCGTCCAGCAGCGGCCCGGTCGGCATCGGCGTCGCCACGATGTCGGCGCGCCAATTGGTCAGCAGAAGCGCGAGCTCGTACTGCTCCGGCGAATCCGTTGCGACGGGACCGCCGCCGGCGATCGCGTCGATCAAAGCGTCGTCACGGCGCACTGCCGCGACGTCCACCGGTGCGTCGTCTCCTGGGAGATCGGCATCGGGATTGCCGTTGCGCTTGATGCCCCTAGCCAAACCTCTCACCTGCCCTCGTCACCCGCGCCGGCTCGTGTCGAGCCGCGCGGACAGCTCCCGTGGTACTACCCACGGCCGGGGCCGACCCACAGCCGGGGCCGTTTTCTCGGCTGACGTACCGACCACGAGGCGGTGGATCAAGCAGTTCGTTCATCTGCCTGCCCGCCTTTCGAGTCCAGCGCCCGCTGTTCGGGTCCGTCATCGTTGACTACGACATCTAGTACGTCGGTAACGGGCTCCGACTTGTTACCGCATGGCAGGGAAGAGCGACACAAAATCGGAACCATGCGCGTCGGTTGTGGGTTCCCCGGTGTTTCCGCACGCCGAAGGTTGCCGGACCACACCCGTCCTCTGCGGGCCGACCCCGGCGCACTCGGGCGGTCCTGAGGCCCTGGGCCGGGGTCGACGTTTCTGCAAGGACATCGTCTTCGGGGTGGACGATCCTCCTAGGTGGATTATCCCACCGGTGGCCGGTACTCGGCGAGGCCCAGCTCTCGGTGGCGAGGATCCCCTGGGGCGCTCAGCACGGTGATCACCCGTGCAGAGCCACGAGAGGGTAGCGAGGGGGTGGTCGCGGACCGGATCGCGTCGTGGCGGCGAAGGTACCGTGGTCGGCAAGGGGATGTGAGATGAAAGTGACGGTTTCATGCCTTCCGGCGGCACGGCGAACGTGGGGAACCTTCCCTACGAATTGACGAGTTTCGTCGGCCGCCGTCATGAGATCGCCGAGATCCGCCGCCTGCTTTCCGTGTCGCGGCTCGTGACGTTGACCGGTGTGGGGGGTGTGGGAAAGACCAGGCTCGCGCTGCGGGTCGCCGCCGATTCGTCTCGTGCGTTTGACGACGGTGTGTGGTCGGTCGGGTTGGGGGAACTGTACGACCCGGGCGCGGTCGTCGACGCGGTGCTGTCGGCGTTGAACCTGCGCGAGGGGCCCGGCGCCCCGGAAACGCAGCTCGTCGAGTATCTGACGGAGCGGAAGCTGTTGCTCGTGCTGGACAACTGCGAGCACCTCGTCGGTCCGGTCGCAAACCTCGCGGAAACCCTTCTGCGCAGTTGTCCGGACGTGCGGATTCTCGCGACCAGCCGGGAGCCGTTCGGAATCGGGGGAGAGGCCGTGCTGCGGGTGCCGCCACTGACGCTGCCGGAGGCGAGGCAGCGGTCGGTGGCCGGCGGGGGGCTCGGCCATTACGAGGCGATGACCCTGTTCACCGAACGCGCGGCGACGGCGGTGCCGGGCTTCGAGATCACCGAGAGCAACGAGGGCGTGGTCGCGGCGATCTGCCGGCGTCTGGACGGTCTGCCGCTGGCGATCGAGTTGGCGGCGGTGCGGCTGCGGGTGATGTCGGTCGAGCAGATCCTGCACCGATTGACCGACCGCTTCACCTTGCTGACGACGGGTAGCCGCGGGGCGCCGTCCCGCCAGCAGACTCTCCTGGGGAGTATCGACTGGAGCTACGACTTGTGCACCCGGGTGGAGCGGGAGATGTGGGGACGGCTGACGGTGTTTGCCGGCGGCTTCGAGCTCGACGCGGCGGAAGGGATCTGTTCCGGCGGTATGACGCCGGAACAGGTTGTCGACGTGGTGGCGTCGCTGATCGACAAATCGATCCTGCTCCGGGAGGAGACGGGAGGTGCGGCGCGGTACCGGATGCTCGAGACGCTGCGTGACTACGGGGTGGAACGGTTGCAGGAGACCGGCGAATTCGCATCGTTGCTGCGGCGGCACCGGGACTGGTACGCACACCTGGTGCTGCGGGCGGAGTCCGATTGGATCAGTTCGCGGCAGCTGTCCTGGACCCTGCGCCTCGACGCTGAGCAGTCCAACATCGTTGCGGGTCTGCAGTTCTGCCTGACCGGCCCGCACGAGGCGAACGCGGGGATTCGGATGGCGGGCGCGATGTACCCGTACTGGCGGGGGCGGGGCAAGCTGCGCGAGGGGATGCGGTGGCTGGCGCAGCTTCTCGCGGTGCGCGGCGACGAACCCGGGCTCGAACAGATCACGGCGTTGTACGTGCTCAGTGTGCTGTCCGGGCTGCACGGCGACGCGGACGCGTCGGCAATCTATGTTCAGCGCGGCAGTGCCCTGGCGGCGCAGCTCGGCGATCGCACCGCCGCGGCACTGATGGACGATGCCGCCGGCCAGCACGCACTGATCACCCTGGATGCCCGGGCAGCGTGTGAGCACTTCGAATCCTCGCTCGCAGTATTCCGAGACGACGGCAACGTGCTGTACATGATCTGGTCCCTGTCCGGGCTCGCGGCGGCCAGTGACGCGGCCGAAGACTGGGCGCGGAGCGAGGAGTGTCAGCGGGAGATGCTTGCGCTGACCGAATCGCGCGGCGAGTTCATGTACCGGGGCTGGGCGCTGTGGGGTGCCGGGATGGGGGCGTGGCGGCGCGGCGAGTATTCCGGGGCGAAAGAGCTTGTCATGCAGGGGCTGCAGCTCGCCCGGTCGGTGGATGACCGCACCGGCGGCGCGGGGTGCATCGAGGTCCTGTCGTGGATCGCGGTGGATGAGGGTGCTCCTCGGCGGGCGGCCACGCTGATGGGTGCCGCTGAGGGCCTCGCGCGGGCCGGCTGCAGCCCCAGCATCCTCTACCCGAGGCTGCTCGTCCACCACGACCGGTACGAGGAGAAGGCCCGCGGGGCGATCGGTGACCGCGCGTTCGAGGCGGAGTTCGGGCGCGGTCTCGGGATGCGGTTCGAGGAGGCCGCCGGGTACGCCCTCGACGAGAGAGGTACGACCGCCGCGGCGGTCGGACCGGGGTCGACGACTCTCACGCGGCGGGAGCGGCAGGTCGCCGAGCTCGTCGCCGAGGGACTGACCAACAGGGCGATCGCCGACAAACTCGTCATTTCCCAGCGCACCGCTCAGGGCCACGTCGAGCACATTCTGTCCAAACTGGGGTTCACCTCCCGGACTCAGATCGCGGCCTGGGTCATCGAGCGCAGGCAGGGCGAGCCCTGATCGTTCACGCCACCCGGGTCCACGGAACAGGTTCCGGCGCAGGTCGTTCGGCCTCGCATGGAGGGCGGGGTCTTACCGCGGGGCTCCGGTGGGGTGGGTCAGGGGTTGACGGGCTCGGGCTCGGGTGGAGCTGCTAGTGCGGTGCAGGGGAGCCGCCACTTTGGTAATCACGCGTAAGAGGGGCTTGCTTCTCACCACCCCGATTTCATTTGCCCGGGCACGTTGCGCACCACTGGCGAACGGTGGTGTTGCTGCAGATCGCTCTGGTGGGCGCTGAGCGTCACGAGTCGCGTTTTCATTTGGGTTCTCAATCCGACTGGCAGGGCCCGATGCGATAGCGCCCCAGCGCTGGGGCGCGAGTCGCCGGCTGTCGGACTCGCTGCGAACTTGGGATTGGCGGAGACGTGACACGGAGGGGCAGCGGACAGTATGTGACGGTTTGAGCATTGGCGACGCGGCTGGGCTTCCGGGCGAGTGCGACGGTGAGAACCGGATGCTGGACATACTCATCACGGGTGGGTGGAGCGGTAGCGGGCGGCTTTGGCTTGGTTGCCGCAGGTCTTCATGCTGCACCAGCGGTGACGGCGGCTGCGGGAGAAGTCGATGAAGAACCAGCCGCAGCTGTCGCAGGCGCGCACTCCTTGCGGTGGTGGGGCGAGTACGAGGGTGATGGCGCGCAGCGCCAGGATCGTGAACACGCCCTCAGCGGCCAGTGGAGTCATGGAGCCGTCAAACGAAACGGTGATGGTGTCGCTGCCGCGACGGGCGGTGCCGAGTAGCCGTGCGAAGGCGTCCGCGGGGATGTTGTGGCCGTCCTTCTGCGCGTCGAAGACTGTCCAGAACAGCGCACGCAAAGCGCGAGCCTCCTTCAGGGCGGCCGCGATGTCGGCGAAGGCGCGTTCCGGAGGACCCATCGCAGGTAGCAGGTGGGCCCGGTCGAGCCAGGTGGCGAGTGCTTCGGCGTTGGTGAATAGGTCGGCGCCGAGTTCGGGCGTGCGGCGGTAGACGGTGTTGGCGAAGTCGAGCGCGGCGTCACCGGCGATGAAGTGGTCCTCGACCCAGGCCGTGGCGGTGGTCGCGGCAGCTCGTAGCGCAGGACAGGGCGGTCGTGCTTAGGCCTGGCAACCTCGGTGAACCCGGCTGCGGTGAAGGCGCTGGCTATGCCGGTCATCGCCGCGTCCGGTCCCGCCCTGCGCCCGGCCAGGCGTCGGGCCCGATCCAGTCGGTGACGGGCAGAGTTTGTCACACTGGCTTCATGAATGATGTCTGGCCGATCGTCCATGCGGAGCGTGCGGCGCTGATCGATGACCTCACCGACCTCACCGACGACCAGTGGGACCACCCCTCACTCTGTGGTGACTGGACCGTGCACGACGTCGCCGCACACTTGATCAACAACGCGAAGACCACCCGCCTCGGCATCGTGCGCAACATGGCCCGGGCGCGCTTCAACTTCGATCGCCAAACCGCCCAAGGCGTCGAACGCGAACGCGGCGCCACACCCCGCCAAACGCTCGCCCGGCTTCAGCAGGTCGCAACACGTACGTCGACGCCGCCGGCACCGCTCGACAGCAGACTGGTCGAAGAGGTCGTCCATGGCGAAGACATCCGACGGCCGCTGGGCATCATCCGTGTATATCCGTTGGAGGCGGTCGTGAGACCGTTGCGGTATCAGGCGCGCACCCCGGTATCCCTGGGCGGTGCGAAGCAGCTCATTGCCCCGGTCCAGTTGCGGGCCACCGACGCAGACGTATCGATCGGTGATGGCCCAGAAGTCTGCGGCCCGGCACTATCACTGCTCATGGCGATATCGGGGCGCAAGTCGGCGTTGGGTGATCTCGACGGACCCGGAGTATCTGCGCTGAAGTGACGGTCTGGCCGACAGCGCCCCGATGGCCTGTGACAGGTCCGCGCTGCGGTCCGCGATCGCCTCCAGCGCCGAACGTGTCGACAGGCACGCATCAATTGTCTGTTGCTCGTCCCGCAGTTGTCCGCACGCCGAACCGTCACCGGGGCGAGACAGGCGCCCAGCGCATTGCGGGCAGCAGGCGGCGCCCGTCCCGTAGCACGCCGGTCAGGAAGCGACCGTGGTCGCGTCGAGGACCAGCTTCCCTCGGACGTGTCCTGCCCGGCCCTCTTCGTGGGCAGCTTGCGCCTCGGCGAGGGGATATACCGAGCTGACCGTGGGCCGCACCCTGCCGTCATCGATGAGCCGGGAGATCTTGGTGAGCGTGTCGGTGTTCGGTTCGACGCTGAAGTGTCGCGTTCGTATACCGCGTCGCTCGGCTTCGGCCTTGACGTCGTCCGGGACCTCTGCTGGCAGGGCGACGAGAACCCCGGCTCGCTTCAGCACGTCGAGGGACCGCTGTTGGACTTTGCCGCCGACCGTGTCGATCACGGCATGCACCGGAGCCACCGTCGTCTCGAACCGCTGCTCGCGGTAGTCGACGAACTCGTCTGCGCCGAGCGAGTTCACGTACTCCCGGTTGGAGCCGGACGCGGTTGCGACCACGTGCGCTCCCGCGGCCTTCGCAAATTGCACGGCCAGATGGCCGACACCGCCCGAGGCGGCATGGATCAACACGCGCTGCCCTCGTTGTAGACCGGCCTCGTCGAAGAGGGCACGCCACGCCGTCAATCCGGTCATCGGCACCGCCGCCGCGTGCATGTGGTCCAGGATGGGCGGCTTGGCGACGACCTGACTGGCGGGGACTGCCGTGTACTCGGCGTAGGCGTTGCCGGGTTCGGGCAGCCGAACCATTCCGTAGACGCTGTCGCCCTGCTGGAACCCGCTGACGCCGTTACCGACCACTTCCACTACTCCCGAGATGTCCCACCCCGGAATCCACGGCAGCGGAACATCGGGAAAGTGTTCAAACCCGCCTTCGCCCAGCAACCAGTCCAACACGTTGACTCCCGCGCCGTGCACCCGCACCACGAGTTCGTCCCCGGCAGGCTCCGGACGGGGCGCTTCCTCGTAGACCAGATTCTCCGGTCCGCCGTAGGCGTGGAGCCGCACCGCTTTCATTTCTTCCATGTTCCTCTACCTCTCCGGCCTCTGTCACGCCGGTGACGACAGAAGAGATGTCAGGAATTTCAGACAGAATGCGGTGGCCAAACCGTGAGACAAACCAGAACCACTTCCGACCCGCGGGCGCGCGTTGACCCTTCCTTGCGCACGACGAGAACGCCTCGACCACAAACGAATCCACTGTTCTCCGGTACCGGGCACCTTCAGGAGGCTGTGGCGGTCCTACTCCGAAGCTGTCTTCGGCTCACCGACTGGCCGAGCTGAGCCTCCCCGACCTGTGAACGACACCGCATGCGTCGAGGCTCGAGCGGGGCTCACGGCGGTGTCAGGGCGTATCGGGCGATCACGTCGGGCAACCAGTCGGGTTCGCCGAATTGCAGACCGTAGCGCTCGGCAACTGCGGCGATCTGGGTGACATCCGGTTCGCCGGCGGCGATCAGTTCGGACACTTCCAGGAAGCAATGTTCGAAGCCGGCCGGACTGATGATCTCGATCATGCGCGCGGGGACGGTGCCGGCGTTCCACATGGCGTGCATCTCACCCCGCGGCTTTGTGATGTATCCGCCGGGTTCGAGAACGGCCTCCCGGTCGCCGGAGCGGAATCCGATCACACCCTGCGTAACTATCGAGAATTCGTCCTCCCGCGTATGCAGGTGCGGCGGCACCAGCGCACCGACCGGGAACGGGTGCTCGACGACCGACAGCACCCCACCGGTGTCACGGCCCCAGAGCTTGAATTCGACCCCAATCGGGCCCAGGTCGCCGGTCTGCCCGGTCCCCGGCGGCACGACGACCAGCGGTGGGGGATCGGTTGCGCTCACGCCTCTCACCTACTCACCGACGTTGACAGATCAGGTCACAAGTTCCCTGCTCAACTTTCCGCCGACGGCGCACGCATTGTCAACGTTCTCGGGGCGCTCCATCGGGTGCGCTCAGCCCCAACGGTTGCGCGGCGATCCGTCTCGCTTCAGGCGCGAAGTCCGCCATCCATCACCAACCGGCGATCGGGTCCTCCGAACCGTCTCCACAGAATAAAAAGCTAGGTCGGACAGGGGTTTCGCTGGAGACGCTGCGTGGATGTTTTACGGCAGTCACCCCGCGCAAGTCATGAGTGACACGGACCTTCGCTCTGGACGGAACGCGCGACCGTAGGTGCCCGACTCGAGGGCGGCGAGGTTGGCCTCGAGCGGTCGTCGGGTGGGGGTGCCGGTGCGGGCGTATTCGAATCCGTTACGCATGCCGCCGACGCCGTCCTGCGCGAACGTCGAACTCGCGTAGATCGGGACGTTGACGGCACCCGTCTGCGGGTCCGGGTCGAATCCTGCGTGCACGGCCTTGGTGGAGAAGCCCTCCCAGCTACTGCTTTCCACAATTGTCTCCTCTTCTAACCGCATTCGTGTTGGGCAGGCGTGACCGGATTTGACATGCCGGATGAACGTCGACGAGCGACGGCTTCCGAAGCACGTTCTTCTCCTTGTTCACCGGCAATGCCGTGCAGATTCCTCCTCGTTCTTCGCGACGGACGAGGATCCGCTGGCTGATCGCGCGATTCCGGGATGAAAGAATTCGAACGACTACTTCTCAGTCAACTTATTGTGGCCCAACCCAATAACTACACAGAGGCGTTGCAGCGGCCAGTGCCGGCGGCGCCTCGAACTATTCGCCGCGCGGTCGAAATACTCGAACACCACGCTGACGAACTGCTCACTGTCGAGGATGTCGCATCGGCTACGGGGAAGTACTACGGCACCACTCCGATGGGCTATCTGCGCGAGGTCCGGATGAAAGCTGTACGCGCCTGGCTACTCGAAGCCGATCCGTCGATGAAGGTCGGCTGCCCGTAATTCACCGACGGCCTGAGGGCGCTGCACAATCTGTAGGAACAGTGCCCACCCAAGCCAAATCGACGAAGCTGTCCATGTCGCGGTGTTCGGCGTCACCGATGCTCCGGGATCGAGGTTCGGTACAGGGAGTCGGTGTGCACGATGCATCGCGGCGGGGCTGGTGATCCGACTCGGCCGCCGGGCTCACCTCAGCACACAATTTGTCCTGCCGTGAAGTCCGGCGGCACGCAGGCTGGGGTGCCGCCCGGTTCGTCAGGCGTGGGCGGAAGCAAGGATCTTCCGTGCCCGGTCCGCGACGGGGAGGTCGACGAACTCGCCACTGGGTAGTCGCACCGCAGCGCCGCCAGCGTGCTCGAATGCCTCGACGACCTTTCGAGCCCAGTCGATGTCGTTCTGTCGCGGACTGAAGGTGGTGTGGATGGCCGGAAGCTGAGCGGGGTGGATGGCGGACTTGCCGAACAGACCGAGGTCACGGCTGTGGGTGGCCTGGCGGACGAGTCCGTCGGTGTCGTGGATGTGCGGGTAGACGCTGTCGATCGGTGGTGCGATGCCCGCCGCGCGGGCGGCGACGACGAGGTGGGAGCGCACGTACTGCATGGGTGCGTCCCCTTCCCCGGTGCCGAGGTCTTTCTGCAGGTCGATACCGCCGAGGGCGATGTGCGTGACTGCGGGGTGCTCGGCGATCGCGAAGGCGTTGGCGACGCCTTTCGCGGTCTCGATAGCGCAGATCAAGGGCTTTCCGGGGGCCCGGTCCGTGACCCAGCGGATGTCGTCGAGTGTTTCGACCTTGGGGATGCGGATGCCGTGCGCGGATGTGGCGACGGCGCCTAGATCAGCGTCCGCCAATTCGGTCCCCGGCGCGTTGATCCGCACCCATGCGGTGTGGGTGGTGACGGCGGATGCGACATTGTCTCGGGCTGTGGCCTTCTCGGCGGGCGGCACTGCGTCTTCGAGGTCGAGGATGACGGCGTCCGCGCCGGCGTCGAATACCTTGCCGAGCAGTTTTCGGTTGTGGCCGGGCGCGAACAGGTAGCTGCGGTCCATCAGAGGACCCCCTTCTCGGTGAGTGCGGTCAGTCGGTCCGGGTCGATGCCGAGAGTGTCCTGGTAGAACTGCTCGTTGTCCTGGCCGAGTCGGCGGCCGGCGAAGTTGATCGCACCGGGTGTTCCGAGCATGCGGAGCATGAGGTTTTGCATCTTGATCGGGCCGAGGTCCTCGTCGTCGACGGTGGTGATGCAGTGGCGGTCGAGGACGTGCGGGTCGTTCATCAGTTGCGCGACGTCGTAGATCGGTGCCAGTGCGGCGCCGACGCGTTCGAATTCGGCCGTGACTTCGTGCAGCTGTCTGTCGGCGATCCATTTCGCGACCGCTTCGTCGAGCAGGTCACCGTTGCGGCTGCGTTCGCCGGCGGAGTCGAACCAGGGTTGTTCGACGATGTCGGGTCGGCCGACCAGGCGCATGACGCGCGCGGCGACGGAGGTGGCGCTCGCGGAGATGGCGACCCACTGCCCGTCCTTGGTGAGGTAGGTGTTGCGTGGGGCGTTGTTGGGGGAGCGGTTGCCGTTGCGGCCGGCGATGGTGCCGAGTTGGTCGTACGCGGTGGGTCCGGGACCGAGGATCCCCAGCAGCGGTTCGAGCAGAGATAGGTCGATGACCTGACCCTTGCCGTCGCCGGCCGGACTGTTGCGGTGCAGCAGCGCGGTTACCACGCCGAAGGCGCCGGCAAGTCCGGCGACACCGTCGGCGAGACCGAACGGCGGCAGCGTTGGCGGACCGTCCTCGCTTCCGGTTTGGTGGGCAAATCCGCTCATTGCCTCGGCGAGGGTGCCGAATGCTCGCCGTTCGGCGTAGGGTCCGGACTGACCGAAGCCGGTGACCCGCAGCATGACCAGTCCTGGGTTGAGGTCACGGAGCCGGTCCGGGCCGAGGCCCCACTTCTCGAGTACGCCGGGTCGGAAGTTCTCCACCAGCACGTCGGCATCGACGACGAGATCGCGGAGCATCTGCTGGCCCTCGGCCGTGCCGAGGTTGAGGGTGATGCATGTCTTGTTCCGGGAGATGACCTTCCACCACAGTCCGTGGCCATTCTTGCGTGCTCCGTGTGTGCGGGCGGGATCGCCGGTGGGGTGCTCGATCTTGATGACGTCGGCGCCGTAGTCACCGAGCATCATCGCAGTGATCGGTGCCGCATAGACGGTACTGATGTCGAGGACGCGGATGCCGTGCAAGGGACCGCGCGCCGGAGTAGAGCCGGCGCCCGTGCTCTCGTCGGCCTGGTCGTCGGGCGAGTGGATGTCGCTCGGGTGTGCAGTCATAGGCTGTCCTCGCGTGGTGGGGGGAGGCGATATGGGTGCGGCGCTCGCCGCGGACGAGTGCCGCCCGATAGGCGGGTGCCAGGTGTCCCGGCGCGGCCGAAAAATTGTCAGGGCGCCGCTTCCGCCACTTCAGACTGGCACCCACACGGTTCAACTACAATAGCGGGTATGTCGACAGGCATTAACTTCTTCTAAAGTCAGGAGGTGGGTCGGGTGCTGGACACGACCAGGATGTTCACGCTGCGCGAGGTCGCCGAGCACGGCTCGATCACCGCGGCAGCGGCGGCGCTTGGGTACACCACTTCGGCTGTCTCCCAACAAATCGCCAAGCTGGAGAAGGAGGCCGGGCAACCACTCCTCGAGCGGCACGCGCGCGGCATCGTGCTGACCGAGGCGGGGCGATCGGTGGTCAAGCACACCGAACGCATCCTGATCGAACTCGAGGCCGCCGATGCCGAACTCGCCGAGATCAAAGGACTGCGCGCGGGTGTGCTGGCGCTCGGCACGTTCCCCACGGCTGGGTCGTCACTGCTGCCACTCGTGGTCAAGGAGTTCAAGACCCGGCACCCGGGGGTCGAGCTGAAGGTGCTCAGTGGCCGGTTTGCGTATTTGGTCGATGCGCTTCGCCGCCGGGAGACCGAACTGTCGCTGCTGTGGGACTACGAGTGGAACCGGGTGGATGACCCCACGTTGACGTACCACCACGTGATGAACGATCCGACCGTGCTGCTGGTGTCGGAACGGCACCGACTGGCCGACCGCGACTCGATCCGGATCGCCGAATTGCGCGACGAGTCGTGGGTGGTCCGCGCCGACGATCATCCGGTCGCGCAAACCCTCGAAAAACTTTGTCAGCAAGGTGGTTTCACGCCACGCACGAGTGTCTTCGCGCACGACTACGGTGAGGTGCAGGCGATGGTCGCCGTCGACCTCGGCGTGGCTATTGCTCCGCGACTGGCCGTGCTCAACCTTCGGCCCGACGTCCGGTCGATTCCCCTCGCTACCCGTCCGCCGCAACGGCGGATCCTGGTCGCGCATCTGACCGAGCGGCGGCTGAGCCCGGCCGCGCAGGAAGGAATCGCGGTGTGCGCTGCCGCCGCCCACCAGCTGCAGGAGGGCTTCGAAACCGGATAGGACCGGTCAGCTTCGGCCGATTCCGAAACAGTCGGCAAGGTGGGTGATCTTCTCGGCGCGACCGAGCCGGGGCAGGTCGCTGCCGTCGCGAACAATCCGGCCGCGGGCTTCGAAATCAGCGAGAAACTCCCGCGCCCAGGTCACGTCCGAGGGGGTGGGGTTGACGGTTTCGTTAATTGCCGGCAGTTGTTCGGTGTCCAGACACAGCTTCCCGGTCAACCCGAGGGACACGGACACGGCGGACTGCTCGCGCAGCACGGTGTGACTGTTGCTGACGGTGGGGCCGTCGATCGGTCCGGGCAGGTTGCCGATTCGGCTGGCGACCACCAGCCGGGAGCGGGGGTAGGCCATGGCGAGGTCGTCGGCGCTGGTGCCGGTGTCGCGGCGATAGTCGCCGCTGCCGAAGGCGAGCCGGAAGACGCCGCGGGCGGGGGCGATATCACCGGCCTGGTCGATTCCGAGGGCGGATTCGACCAACGCGAGTACCGGGGTGGATCTGCCGAGTCGGTCGAAAGTTTCGGTGATATGTTCGGCGGCTTCGGTTTTCGCGAGCATCACGCCCGCCAGTCCGGGAAGCCCGGTGAGGCGATCGACGTCATCGCTCCAGTAGGCCGAGGAGCGGTCGTTGATCCGCACCCAGGCCGAGGTGTTCTCGAGCCAGGCGGCGACCTCTTCCCGTGCGTCGGACTTGAGTTGGGGGTCGACGGCGTCCTCGACGTCTAGGACGATTTGGTCCGCGCAGGAGCGGTAAGCCTGGTCGAACAGGTCGGTGCGGGTGCCGTTGACCAGGAGCCAGGATCGGGCGATCCGAGCATCGATTTCCCGACGTGCGATCGCCACGTTCTCCGGTGTTCGGATCCTCATCGCGCGGAGCCGACCAGTGCCGGGGCCGGCGCCGGGGCGGTGACGAACAGTTCCGCCGATGCGATGCGGCGGGCCGCCCGGTGCAGGGTGACCGATTCGAGTACCCCGTCGAGGGAAACGGAGAGGTCGACATCGAGTACCCCGGCGGGTGTTCCCACCCGAAGCGATCCCGGCCACCGGACCTGTGTGTTGTCGGTGACGACACCTCCGGTCACGGTGGAGGCCGCGGCGACAGCGACCGCGGAGGTGAGCCCAATCGCCGGGTGCGGGGCGAGCATCGACAGCATCCGGACCGAGATGTCGTAGTCCTCGGCGCGGATGTCGACGCCGGCGCTGGTGCGGTAGTCCGCCGGCGGACCCACGACACCGACTTTCGGAATCGCATGGGAGATAGGATCTCCCGGCTTGCTCAACCCCATCCGCAACGAGGACTCCCGACGTAGCGACAGCAGCAGCGGCAGGTGTTCGGCGATCGTCTGGTTGTCCTCCGCACCGGTGAGGCCGAGATCGGCGGCGTTGAACAACGCAGCCGGGGCTCCGGCGACGACCATCGTGGCGCGGTACGTGTGGTCGGCAATCGAGATCTGATCGGCGGCGGCGCCGGTGGGCAGCAGGGTGGCCGCACCGGCGGCGAGACCGGTGAAGGTGAGCCCCACCGGGACACCCAACGCGCTGGTACCGGGCACGGCCGCGTCGCCTTCGGTGGGGATCATCCCGCCCGGAGTGGCAATCTGGGCGTCCAGGATCGCGCCGGTGTTCTGGTTCCGCATCCGCACGGTCGTCGTCGCGGAGTCCACCGGAACGAACCCGGACTGCAGCGCGTACAGCCCGATCGCCGTGGCGCAGTTTCCGCAGTTGCTGCCCCATTCGACCTGGCGGTCACCAATCGCGACCTGAGCGAACAGGTAGTCGACGTCGATTTCGGGCGCGCTGGAGCGGCACACGATCGCCGCCTTCGAGGTGGTCGAGCTGCCGCCGCCGACACCGTCGAGCTGACGCGGATCACCCGAGCCGAATGCCGACGTCAAGATGGCATCGAGGCCGCCGGCCTGAGCAATGAGCGGATCGACGTCGAATGCGTTGAACAGCCAGCACTTGCTGGTTCCTCCCCGCATCCAGGTTCCATGAAGTGTGAACACGGTCCGGCCCACCTTTCGGGTTCGAAGAGTTTGTGAGGCACCGCTGGAGGCTCTGATCGGATGGGGAGCGTGCTTCCCAGCGGTGTCCCACTGCCCACCCTGACCTACATCAGGGTGGAGAACAATGGCGAATAAGTCGATGAGGGTTAACTTCAGTTAAACCCTCGCGGGTGCGGTCTGCGCGTCAGACCAGTGTCGGGACGGCCACCAGCACCAGCCAGCACAGGGCCGGCGCGATCGCGACCACGATGCCCGCGTTGAGGAGCAGTTGCCGGTAGAACCGGGGCCGCTCGATGTTCTGGGCGTTGGCGAGGACGAGTGCGCCGTTGGTCGAGAACGGGGAGACGTCGACCACGGTGGCGGAGATGGCGAGTGCTGCCACGACTCCGACGACCGGCAGCGCCCCGGTCTGCAGCAGAGGAAGCGCGAGCGGGATGACGGCGGTGAGTAGCGCCGTCGACGATGCGAACGCCGAGGTGACGCCGATGACGTAGCAGAGGACGACGGCGACCAGCAGCGGTGCGCCGATGGTGATCGCCATCTCGGCGAGGTGGTCGATCGTGCCGATCTCTTCCATGAGCGAGATGTAGGTGACCATGCCGGCGACGAGCAGCACGGTGGACCAGCTGATACCGGCGATAGCCTCACTCTGCTTGGACAGGTCGGTGAAGGCGAGGATCGCACCGGCAGCGATGGCGACGAAGCTGATCGGCATATGCAGCACCAGGACCAGCACCAACACCGCGGCAATCAGGACGAGGGTGAGCTTCTGGACCCCGGTGACCGGCTGCACGTCGTGGTCGGTGACGACCTCGGTGCGCGGCGTCCGGATGAGGACCTGAGTGCCGCCCCCACCGGACGATTCGCCGGCCGGCGTTCCCCCGGGTCCCGCGGTGGGGGTGCTCAGCGCGCTCCCACCACCGTCGGAGTCGATGCCGGCGCTCGAGCCGGTGGCGGAGAACTCGAGGTTCCGTACCCGGGCAAGGACGGCGTAGCCGACCACTGTGAGGACCGAGAGCAGCAAATTGATGCCGTAGCTGGCGAAGAACAGGGTCCAGGGGGCGATCGTCAGGCCGCTCGACTCGACGATGTCGCGGACGAGGACACCGGAGACCGAGATTGGGGAGAACGCTCCGGCGTGCGCGCCGTTGATGGTCATGATGCCCATTACCAGCGGACTCATCCGGGTCCGGGCGGCGAACGACATCGCCGCCGGGGAGATCAATGCGACGGCCGCCGGGCTGAACGTGCCCAGGGCCGTGAGCACGGAGGCGCAGAAGAAGAACACCCACGGGACGATCGTCACTCGTCCGCGAACGCCGCGTATGCAGGCGTTGACCAGGAGGTCGATGGTCCCGTTCTTCTTCGCCATACCGAAGAAGTAGGTGACGCCGATGATCGTCAGCACGATCGAACTGGGGAACTCGGCGAGGATTTCCTTGTCGTCGTAGCCGAGGAGGAACGCCCCCACGACGAAAGCGCCGATGAACCCCAATATGCCGATGTTGATGGGGAAGAAGGTGGCTATCACGAACATTGCCACCAACGCGATCAGTGGCAGTATCTCGATGGAAGTCATGGGCGTTCTTTCGGTTCGCTGCGGGGCGGATCGAACGGCGCCTGGTCGGCGGCCGGTCGCGACGGACAGACGTGAATATGGGGCGGAGTCACGCGATGTAGATCGGGAGTTGTCACTCCCGCAGGCGCTGTACGCGGTGCACGACGCCGCTCGAGGTGACTGTCGACGGCGTCGGCCGCCCACCCCGCACCGGGTTGCAGTACCTCATCGATGCCGGCCGACGGGAGCCGCAGTGAGCGCACTGGGCGACCGACGGGATCGACAGGGCGATTCGGTGCCGTGATCCCGGGTGGTGAGGGAGTTGCGATCGTCTGCATGTCACATCCTTCGCTTGATCATTACCCAGATCACACTATGAGCGGGTTATGTTTATGACAATGTCGTATTTCTACGGCGGGGTTTAGCAGGATTAAAGGCTTGTGAGAGGTATCGATGCGCAACTCGTTCGATGTGGTGACACTGTTCCTGCTCCTCGACATCGCCGAGGCCGGATCCCTCACCGGCGGCGCCGAACGCGCCAACGTCACGCCATCCGCCGCGTCGCAACGCATCGCCAGGTTGGAACAGGAGATCCGGCAGCCGGTACTGACCCGCCTGCCTCGCGGCGTCCGGTTGACGGAGGCCGGTGAAATTCTCGTCACGCGTGCGCGGCTGTTCCGTCAGGAAATGCGCGCTGCCCGTGGTGACTTGGAAGCTCTGCTGGGGCTCGAGCGCGGCACCGTCCGACTCGGCTCCTTCCCGACCGTCAGCGCCTCACTACTCTCGGACGCGCTGAAGGACTATCACGCCCACTGGCCCGGCATCGACGTGCGGGTCCAATCCGCGGTCCGCCCGCGACTGCTGGAAATGCTCCATTCGAGCGAGGTCGAAATGGCGTTGCTCTGGAGTTACGACTGGACCGAGGAGACCGAGAAATCCCTGGCCCTCATACCGCTGATGGAGGACGAAACGGTCCTGCTCGTCCCTCTCGACGGGCCATACATCGACAATGTCGCGGTGGCATCGCTGCGATCGGCGAAGTGGATCATCCGCAACGCAGACCACCCCGCCGCCGAAGTGCTCTACCGTAGCTGCGAGACGGCAGGGTTCACCCCGAACGTCGTCTACGAGGCCCATGACTACCAAGAGATCGAAGCGATGGTCGCCGCGGGGGTGGGCATCGCCATGGTTCCGCGTCTGGCCGTCGCACACCATCGCCCGGACGTCCGCGCTGTGCGGTTTCTTCCCACCGACCGGGTTCCGACACGATCGATTTACATCGCTTCGCTTGCGCGTCGGCAGTACACCCCGAGCATGCATGCCGTCTCCCGGGCGCTGCACGACGCCGCCGACACCATCACCGCGCGACGCTGACTTTCGTCTCCGCCCTGGAGTGAGGACAGCTATAGATGCAGCATCGACCAGCCGAGCCAGTCCAGCCGGGATCACCAGGACGTCGTCCGCGTTGTATACCTGCGCGCCAGCGCACGAGAATCTGGAGCGAACTCGCCCCTGCCCGAGATCCTACGAGTTCTCGCCCGATCTTGCGGACCGCCGCCGAGATCGACGAGACGATCCTGATCGTCTCGCACAACATCAACCTCGCGCGGACGGTGCCGGACAACATCGGCATGCTGTTCCGTCGTCATCTGGTGATGTTCGGTCCGCGGGAGGTGCTGCTCACCAGTGAGGAGCCGGTGGTCAAGCAGTTCCTGTGTGGTGCCCGTCAGCCCACGCGGATGCCGTTGTCGGCGAGGAACTCGCGGGCACGACCCAGTTGACGGTCGGTGGCGAAGGTGTACCACTGGTCGGTGAGGCTCTCCTGGTGGACGAGGTCGCGGAATAGGCCGAACGCGCCCTTGCCCTCGATCGCCCGCTCCAGCCGCTCCCGTAGCGCCGAATCGTGTTGCCGCTCGGCGAAGGCCGCCATGTCCCGCCAGCCATCCCGCGAGCCGGTGCGGTCGAACCGGAGCCAACGGTCGGGCTCGGTCTCCACGTCGACGGCGGCGTCCTCGCCGACCATCATCGGATCAGTGCTGCTGGCGTCGTACACCTGTCCGGTGCGCAGGTCGAGGTAGCCACCGGTGGACATGCCCAGATCCCCCTCCAATTCGGCACCGAGCATCTCGAGGTCGACTGGCACCACCCGCCCGGCCAGCGGCTCGCCGCGCAGACACGCGAGCAGGTCCTCGGCCAGCACCCCGTCACCCGCGCCGGCGCGCCAGGTCAGCCGGTTGATGACCGACACCGCCACCGGCTCGGCCTGCTCCCGTCGCTGCTTCAGTGCCATCGGTATTCCGGCCCCTACCTGTTGCAGCGCGTCGTCGACGTCATGTCCCCGCACCGCGGCGAGGAACCGGGCGGCATCTGCTGCCGCGATAGCGGCGCGCAGCTCGGACACATCGAGTGCGGGCACCTGGTCCTGTGCGGGCCACGCGTGCAGCAGCATCGGGTGCGGATGGCTCGGTCTGCGCGGTGCTCGGCTCTGCCCGTCGTCGTCGGACCACCGGCGCCCGTACTGATCCGGGATGGCGCCCCACCCCCAGTACGGCAGAGGCTTCCCTGGCGTGATCCCCAGCACTTCCAGGGGGTCGACCTTGTCGCCGCTGATCAGACAGCGGTGGGTCCAGTCATCACCCAGGTCGAAGGTGAACTGGAACTCCGCCCCGGGCTTCAGGAGCCGGGCGACTTTGGCCGACTCGATGTTCACCGCCTCGGTGATGGGCCCGCCGAGCGACTCCACCATCTCGGCCCCAGTCTCCGTGTCGGTGACCATTCGTCCATCGGCAAGGGTGAACATCGACAGGTGCGAGCGGTCCCACCGGGCGAAGGCGTCGTTGATCGCATTCGCGAGATCCAGGAAGGTATGCGACGGTCCGACCGCGAAGACGCGGCCGGGCCATGGCCACAATTCCTCGCCGCGCCCGCCGAGCAGCTCCACCGTCACCGACCACCACGTTCGTGCCATTCCTCGAGGATGCCATGCGGGCCGCGGCGCCGCCTGCTCACAGCCGCAAACCGCGCACAGCGCTTCACCGCTAACGGATCCGCTTACGGAACGAAGGCGGACTGCCGCCAGCATGCTCTGGGACGTCACTTCGTCCCGGTGCGGGTTCCTGCAAACACGTGTGGTGATTCGGCCGCCCGCGGAGACTGGCTGTATGGCAAGCGAATGGCAGGATTCGGAACGACATGCCAGCTGGGTACTGGGTTCGCGACGGAGTCGAGGTGATGCGGAAGACCACGGTGGTCTCACTCGTGCCCGCCCGGTTCGAAGCTTATGGCCGCGTGCTGCACCCGGTGCAGTCGGTCGACGACAGCGGGCATACGCGGTGGCTGCGCTGGTCGGACATCGCCCGTGTCACGGGCGCGATGGCTCATCCTTCGATGGAGCTGGAGACAACGCTCGAATTCGCCCCGAAGGGATACTTCCAGTCGACCCCCATCGTCCCGGAGTGTCGGTCGACGTGTGGCGACGCGGCGATCGTGAACGAGGCGTCCAGCTAGTCGAACAGGCGCTGCAAATCGACCTCAAAGTGAACGACCGGTTCAACGCAAGCCTGTGTCTGCAAGCGCTGGCATGGATCTGGCATCGGAGAAGCTCAGCTGGTCTGTGGGAAGCGCGATTGTCGTACTGCCCAATTTGAGTGAGTACCAGAAAGCCTGTGAAGGCGCGACGCAGCGTGCCTCGAGTACGGAGGCTTATGCATCTGCGCATCGTGACGGCGCGGCGTTAGGTTTCGACGCCGCGGTCGCCTACGCATTGGGTGAGCAACTTCATCCTCCGGAGTCGATCCCTTGCGGTCCCGCCGCACACCTGACAAAGCGTGAGCTGGAGGTTGCTGATCTGATTGCCGAGGGCCTGACGAATAAGGAGATCGCTGCTCGCTTGGAAACTTCCCCTCGCACCGCTCAGGGGCATGTCGAACACCTACTTACGAAGTTGGGATTCACTTCACACGCACAGGTCGCGGCATGGGTCGTCGAAACACGCAGAGAAAATTCTGTGCCCCACGTCGCGGCGTTGGTGGCGGTGATGATGGCCGCTGCCTCCTGCAGGACCGCACCGCAGTACACGGATGCGAACATCGAAACACTGCCCTCGAATGCAGTAGGAACCGTGTCGCTCGGCGACCGCGCGGTCGAAACCTTCCGTGGTCGGACCCTGGTGTTCGTCTTCGACGAGAGCGGAAACGTCCTCGGCCGTTGGAAAACGGACGCATCGGCGGCAACCAGGTGGTGCCTTACACCACAACGTAGTCACCGCCTGCTGCCATGCAGTGACCACACACACCGACACCGCCGCATCGATACCCCTCTCACCGAGCACACCCCGTGCATCGATCTGAAACAACCCAAACGACGTCTCGGCTGGTCAGGCCGGTGTGAGACGGCACTGAACCGGTGTGGGAACGGGCCGAAAACCGCCTGCAGGTAGCCTTCACTGCATGGATGCGGTGAAGATCGACGCAATCGAGCGTTACCGCGCTGTCAACGACGCTGCGGCCACGCCCGAATTTCGTCTGCCCGCTCATGCGTTCCGAATGCCTTTCGAGAGGAGCAGAGAGTTGTCGGTATCGAAGCCCGAATCGAAAACCAGAAACCCGGAGAAAGGGTATGTCGCCCTTCTGGGTTGGAGTTTGAATGCTATCGAAGCTGTTGACCGTTTCGACAGGCGATATCTCGTCGTCGCGCCCGATTGGGCCGAAGATTATTGCAAGGAACACGGAATTCCGTATGTGCCGTGGAATTTCGAGCGATTGAACGATCGTTCCATGGAGATCGCCGAGACGCTGAAGGCGAAAGGTGTCGACGTCGCGATCCCACTGTTCGAGGAGACCGTCGAGTGGGCGGGCGCGATCAACTCCGTTCTTCTCGACAATCCACGACTCTTCGGCCAGTCTCTGCTGCTGCGCGACAAGGCCTTGATGAAACGTCGCGCCCAACTCGGCGGCATCCGCGTGGGAATCTTCGAGGAAGCCCACGAACGCGACGACGTCATCCGATTCCTCAAGCGAGTCAACCAGACATTGCTCAAGTTGGACGGCGACCCGAACGATCCGATCCATCTCAAAGCCTTCGACAAGGCCGGCAGTCTCGGGCACCGGGTGATCCGCACCCCGGATGAGGTCGACACCATCCCGGACGAGGAGTTCCCGGTCTTGATGGAGTCTCATCTGGACGGGTGGGAGTTCGCAGTCGAGGCATGGATTCACAACGGAAAGATCCGCTTCCTCAACATCTCGGAGTACGTGACCCTCGGATACTCCGTGTTCGTCCCGGCCACACCGGAGTTGGAGAAGTACCGTCCGGAGATCACTCGTCAGATCGAGAAACTGATCAAGACCTTCGACATCGAATTCGGGTTCGTTCATCCCGAGTACTTCGTCACCAGCGACGGAGAGATGTACTTCGGAGAGGTCGCGTACCGTCCGCCGGGCTTCAAGGTGTTCGAGTTGCTGGAACGTGCCTACGGGTTCAACGCATATCAGGGCCTGGTGCTGGCATTCGATCCCAAGACGACGGAAGAAGAAATCGAGGACTTCTTCCCGAAGGAAGTGGTGGACGCCAAGGGGCATGCCGGCTGTTTCGGTGTCTATCCACGACGACGCGTCGTCAGCCAACTGTGTATGCCAGAGGAGACCGAGGACCACATCTATTTCGAATCCCACGAGCTCACAGCGCCATTGGAAGAGACGGTCACCAAGCGAACTGCATTCGGCACGCATTGGGGACTCCTCCACTTCTTCGGTGACGATCCCTACGAGATGCGTGATCTACTGAAGAAACAGGAAGAACTCGACTTCTACGTTTGAGTCGAGCAGGTCCGTTCATACGTGAGGATCCCCGGTTGAAATCGACCAGCAGCGATACGAATACCGACAGCACGACGTTGGAGAAACGTCTGGCCGGGCTCGACGATGCCACCCGATCGTTGGCAGTGACCCGCGATTTCGGTAAACACGTCAAGCTACGCCCGGTGCTGGACGCCCTGCGTCTGGTTCTATTGCAGCCGGGGGGCGCCGCAGCGGTGCAGGCCCGCGCGGCGGACCTGGACGAAGCGGGCCTGTTCGTCGGCACCGACTGGGCCGAACCACAGATTCTCATCCCGGCGCTGAGCACCGGAGCATTGAGCAGCGCCAATGCGGACACGGTGGTACTGGAGGCCGTCAACGAATTGCGCCTGCTGGCCGTCGCCAAGGGCGAGTATGCGCACCCGTTGATCTCCGCCGAGCAAGCCAGGCACCATCTTTCGCAAGTCCTGGCCGTCAACATGTCGCTGTTGTTGACGCCCCCCAGCGAAGCGGAGCGTGAACAACAGGGACGCCTGGCGCAGGCGACCCGGGCACTGTTCCGTCATCTGGGACAGGGCGTCGGGTACGACAACATCCTCGAACACCTCGTGGAGGAGATCTGGAGGATCCTGCGGCAGCGGCCAATACAGGTCGATCAGGTCAAGCAGATGATCACACAGATCGCCGTATACAGGAACAGTCCGGACATCGAACCGGGTGCCAGCGGGGTCGGCGCCGATCGTCTGATCAGCAGTCTTTTCGGCACAACGGATGCCTGCCGGGAAGACCCGGGCGTCGATGTCTACCGCAGTCGCCTGGAAGCAATGGACAGCAGCGGCCTCCAGTACGAAGCGGCCGGATTCGCGCGCGCAATGCACGACACCGGACTGGTCTCGCCGTACCACGCCGTACTGCTGCGGTACCTGCTCGAAAAAGGGGAGTACCTGATCGGGGAAGCCCTGGGGCTGTCCAGCACCGGCCGCGACTGCCTGCTCTGCTACCACGACCTGGTGCGCAGCCTCATCGACAATGCGGTCCATATCGAGACCGCCCAATGCATCTACGGTCTCGCGTTGATGCTGGAACGGGGCATTCTCTATCAACCGGCCGTCGCCCCCGCCATGTGGCGCCAACTGGCGCAACCACTGTCGGAGTATTCGCGGCAACGCCTGACCCGGACCTTCGGGCCGACGCTGGACGCTCGGGCTTGGCTGTTGTCCGGAATGCTGTCGATCCTGGGCTTGCCGCTGGGAGTGGGACAAGGCGACAACCCGACGTGCCAGTCGGCGAGGGCGCTGTCTATGTGGGCGTACAACGATCCGGACTACCTGCTCCAAACCCTGGTGTGGGCGGCACGGGACGACGAGATCGTCATGCATTTCGAAGGGCAACCGATTTCGTCTCGCGACAGTGCGTCCGGTGTTGCGACCGTGCTGCCAGTCGACCTCGACCCGGTATCGCTGCTCGTCGTGCCGCACCTCGACCGCATCTACGCGGAGATGGGGAGGCGGTGCGCCGACCGCGAAGGCGACCCGCACCGCTGGGTCAACCCGGAGTTCCACGGCTGGTGGTCGGGCCGCGGGTTCCGTATCAACGTGGACGTGCCAACCGGCAAACTGACCGAACTCGACGAGTTCCTTCGTCATTTTTATGCCAGCTATCACCCCTTCTACAACGGCAACCAACCGCTCATTCACCCCCAACCGGCCGGTATCGCTGTCACCGACAGCGCCGCCCGATTCATCGGCTGGCATGCGATCACCGTGCTGCGGGTCAATTTGGACCCGCAAGAGGTGATGCGCGTTTACTTCTACAACCCCAACAACGACAGCGGACAGGACTGGGGTGACGGCGTCGTCGTGAGCACCGCAGGTCAAGGCGAAAGATTCGGCGAATCTTCGCTACCGTTCGAGCAGTTTGCCTCCCGGCTGTACATATTCCACTTCGATCCACTGGAGCCAGGCGAAGTAGCTGGGGTCACCCGAGGCGAGCTCGATCGCGTGGTGGGGCACATCCACCGCAGTTGGGGTGCGGATCGGCTGCCGGAACTCGAGACACACGCAGACTGTTGACTCGACTTCACGCCGCAATCATGGTGCCGGTCCGGACGATGCCCGGGCGTGCACGGATCAGCCTCTTTGGCGTGCGCTCACCGGCCTGCTGACGCCGTGTCTGTTCTCGAGTTAGGTTCGTGCGGGCAGATGGCGACCCCGAGCCTTCCGCGTGGGTACAGATCCGGATCCACGTTTCACCCTCGCGAACGAGCGGACGTTTCTGGCCTGGAGCCGGACGTCGCTAGGGCTTCTCGCGGCCGCCGTAGGGCTCCAAGCCTTTGGGGCCGAGTTGGTCGGCCCGACGGTCCACACGGTGCTGGTGATCGGAATGCTCGCGGGTTCCGCTGCGCACGGTGACGCATGGTCCGAGCAGGAGGATCGATGTCGCATCTGCTGGCGGTGCGGGGCGGCGGCTCCCACAGTTGGGTGGGCGCCGCCGAGTCCGCCGGCTCGGGCAGGTGAGCTCAACTGCCGAAGAGGGTGCCTAGTTCGCTGAGGTCGGGGACGAGTGCGGCGGCGGGTGGTGCGGGGTCGACGCTGGGCACGGTGACGACGGTCGAGGCTTGTTGCACGGTGTAGGCGGTCATCGGGAACTGGACCAGGTATTGCTCGATGCCGGGGTAGTTGGAGACCCACATGGCGGGGTCGGTTCCTTCGCGTCCGCAGGAGGCGAGGGCGACGTAGGAGCCGTCGGGGACGTCGGTGACCGATTGGGTTGTGGTGCCGGGTGGTATGTCGTCCTGCTGGTATAGGGCCTGCCCGCTGCGCATGATGTCGTCGAGCGGTGGGAGTACGCCGCCGGGTGCGGCGGCAAGGGAGGTGGTGCAGCCGATGGTGGCGCCGGTGTTGTTGGTGATTGTGTTGGTCACGGTCGATCCGGTGACGCTGAAGGCGTAGGTGACGTCGGTCGCTTCGGCCGCTGATGCCGGTGCGGCGGTTGCGATGGCGAGGGGGATGGCCGCGGCGGCGAGGAGTGTGGTGCGGGCGGTCGTGCGCATGTGGTGGTCCTGTTCGTCGGGTGGGTGGTGCTGGGTGCATCGTGCAGGAAAAACCGACTGATTGGCATTGTTTTGGTGACATCGGGTCGACTTCGTACCCGAGGGCTCCGCCGCGGGGCGCGGTAGCGACCCCAACCAGTTCCCGCTATCATGAATTTGTGCCCGTTAATTAATAAAAGTGAGGGTGGGTGTGATGAACGAGCCCGCCGATGCCAGCACTGAAGCCCGCTACCTGCGCGGCGATCTCGGTTTCGAGGATGCGCTGCGGGAGGTGACCGGTACCGACGTCGGACGCCAGTTCTTCGCCCAGATACTGCACAGCCTGTCCGGCCGGAACCCGGCGGCACCGTCGCTGTCCGACCACGACGCGGCCCTGCTCGATCGGGCCGGGTTCGTCGACGACCCGGCCGCGGCGACGGCGGCACGGGTGGACCGCGACATTCGCATGCAGGAACTGGCCCGCAGCTCCCTGTCGATCGCGGAGGCCGCGGACCGTCTCGGGGTGACAGCGGCCCGGATCCGGCAACGCCTCGGCGACGGCACCCTGTGGGCGTTCCAGTCGGGCCGCAACCGGTTGCTGCCGCCCGCCCAGTTCACCGACACCGGCGCGGTGCCGCACCTCGACCAGGTGATGCCGTTGCTGGCGAAAGACCTGCACCCGCTGACCGTGCAGGCATTGCTGACCCGCCCGCAACCGTCCCTGACCGTGGAGGGCCGGCCGGTGTCGATCGTGGCGTGGTTGACCGGCAGCGCCGGAACCGCCGCCGACATCGAACAGGCCCAAGGCGTGATCACCGCCGCCGAATGGGAATCGGCATAGATGGGGTCCATGCTGCCCGCACCGCCGTCCATCGCCGACCTTCGTGATGCGGGCGTGCGCGGCGAGGAAGTGTTCGACTGGGAACCGGCAGAGGTGGTGTGGCGGGTGCATCGCACCACCGGCACCCATGTGCTGCCCTGGAATGGGATGCGTACGTTCGGTCCGATCCTGCGGTTCGACCACCACCCGCTCCCGCGGGCGCAGAGTCCCGGTTACGGCATCTGGTACGGCGCCGTCAGTCCTCGCGGCGGGTTGGCCGAGGCGTTTCAGAGCGCCCGGGTGATCGACCGGCACCGCGGCGACCCGTATCTGACCGGGCTGCGATTCACCCGCCCGCTGAGACTGCTCGATGTGTCCGGCATCGGGGAGGGGGCGTGGGTGACCCGGGTCGGCGGCAACCACGCCCTCGACTCCGCCGCGCACGGCCGAACCCAGCACTGGGCCCGCACCATTCACCGGGCCCATGACGATCTCGATGGGATCGCCTACCGCGGCCGGTTCGCCGGCGGTGTCTGCATCGCGATCACCGAACGCGCCGCCGACGCGTTTCCTGCGCTGCCGGCGTTGTCGCTGCCGTTGTCGCATCCCGGGTTGTCCGGGCCGATCGACAGCGCGGCCTATCAGCTCGGCTACACCATCACCTGACGCTGCGACGCACGTGGGCGAACCGGTTGGGCACGCGGCGCATGTCCCGTGACGGAACGACATCGACTGCAGGACGCGCTTCCGTCGGAGGAGGGAAGTGATCGGTACACGTCCGGTCGGACTGTATGTCGGTGTCCCGTGTCGGTGTCCGCAACTCATCATTCGGATGGTGTATTGACAACCGGAAACCCTGCATCTGAGTCCACTACGGATGATGTGGGTTTCCGCCCCGGCCGCGCACGGTTGTAGCGGCCTCTATGAGGTGGATCCACCCGCCGGTGACCCACGACGACGCTCCCGGTGCTGGCCTGCGTCCTTCCTTGGCAAGACCCGGTACGTGTGAGAACGCTGCGGGCCTCGGCGTGACGGTAACCAGAGTGTTGTTACGAACCTCAGGCGGTGGGAGTGGTGGGGAGCCAGTTGTAGTTCTGCTCGTTCCAGAATCCACACCGGTGGTCCGCTGCGTACTGCTCCGTGCTGACGGTGCGTGTGTTGGGGCCTGAATCCAGAACCATGATTTTGCCCTCACCGATCGCTGACCATTCGGGCTGAGTGGGAGCAGTGGGACTGCCGTGCGCGGCGAATCCTGCCCAATAGGCCATCATCGTTTGCGACAATTGCTGCTGTTCTGGAGTGAACCGCGTCGCCAATTCCCCGCCCCACAGGTACGGCAGCTGGGTGGAATGCGCTGCTCCTACGTTGAAATCGGGGAGTTTGGTTTCGCGTGTGGGCGCGTGCTCGTCGTCGAACCTGTAGAAGAAGACTCGTGGCTGGTGGACAGCCATTTCGTTCGCCAGCGTCAGGTATTGGCATCCTCCGAGCCCGTAGAACACACTGCTGTCATTCCATATCGTACTGAGTGCGTAGGCCGCACCGTACGGACTCGGGAATGACGAGTATGGGTACTGGTCGGCGACAGCGTGTGCAAGTGGTCCGAATTCTTCTTGCAGTTCCTGCTTGTATCGGTCCTCGGTCACGTCTGCGAAAGGGATTGCCCAGCCTCGGGTTTCATCACGTGTCTCTCCGATCATGATGGGGACGTTGTTGAACGAACCAGACTTGATCGCCGCGTCTGGTGCAATCGGAAGTTCGGGGCCCCCAACGATGGGCAGAGGGCCTGTGAGGATTCCCCCGAAATTCGTGCTCGCTGCGAGAAGTTCGTCACCAGATCTGGATCGTAGACACTGGGCCATGTCGCCGGGTTCGGAGCAGCCTGTCGAAACGGCGAACGAGGCGGCGTCGGCCTGGGCTTCTTCAGTTGAGTGGCTGGGGCATCCGCCGCTTTGGATGATCGCGCCCTGGAACAGACCGCTCGCTGTCGGCGACGCGAGTTGGGCGCATACCGAGTGTCCTCCGGCAGATTGGCCCACAATTGTGACTTGACTGGGGTCGCCGCCAAAACCTGCGATGTTCTCTTGAACCCAGTGCAGGGCTGCTTGCTGATCCAGGAGTCCGAAGTTGCCTGCGGTGCCGTCATCGGCCCCAGGTAGCTGGAGGAAGCCGAAGGCGCCGAGTCGGTAGTTGATGGTGACAACGACTGTGTTGAACTTTTCCGCGATTTGTGACCCATCTGACTGGCTTCCCGAACCACTCACGAAGCCACCTCCGTGAATCCAGAACAGGACGGGGAGGGGCCCTCCAGTTCGTTCGGACGGTGTATATACGTTCAGATACAGACAATCTTCGCCATAAGACACATCGTTGCTGCCACTGCTCACCGGTTGATAGCACCTCGGGCCGAATTCCGCTGCTGAACGGATGCCGTCCCACGTCGGCGTCGGTGCGGGTGGCTCCCACCGCAGGGTGCCGACGGGTGGGGCCGCATAAGGCATGCCGAGGAACTGGTCCACCTGTCCAGCTGATATCCCCTCCACGTCACCAGTTTTCGTTGTGACGACCAACGAATGACTGTCCGATTCTGCTTGTGAGCGTGAAGCTGCATGCTCGGGCCCCGCATGTGTGCCGCAACCTGTCAGGGCCGCCGTCAATGCCAGCACGATAGTTGTTTTCGCGAACAGTCGCGTTCTAACGCTCACCCAAATCTCCTTGGATTGTCAGATGATTGCCTGGTCGAACGAAATGAAGGCGCCGATGTCGCCACGGGCGAGTAGGGCGGATTGCTCGGGAATGCTGGTACCGATCTTTTTCACGGCGGCAGGCTCACCCCGAGACTTCGCAGGTACAGGAAGGCTTGGAGCCCTCGCCGCTGGCAGCCAAGTATCTGCAGGTGGAGGCATACGGCGCAACAAGGCCGTCCCGGTAGACGGACCCGAAAGGCTGACTGAATGAATGCGGGAGATCTGCGAAAGAACTAGTCGGCGTTGACTACCGGACGCCAGCGCCCCGGCGACACATCCCGGTTTCTCAGGCGTCGAGACGTAGAGTCCATGCGATTCGGCGAAATGCTTCGCGTCCCCGGCCCGGTTTCGTGTCGCGGGTTCGCCTACCGGACCGTTGGAGGTGTGCCGGGGCGCGCGGGTACCGATACTCGAATTCTCAGTTCCAGTCGACCGACCCATGGAGTACAGATGACGCCTTCCTTCCCTCCGCTCGCCGCGTCGGTCCATGCCGCTGTGGCCGACGCCGTGGCGGTCGTGCGCATCGAGCGACCGCCTGCCAACGCTTTCGATCCTGCGCTGATAGCGGAATTGCTCGACACCCTGAAGCCGCTGGCGGCGAACACCGACGTGCGGTGCATCGTGCTGCGCGGAACGGGACGCTTCTTCGTGGCCGGCGCCGACATCCGAGTGATGCGCGAACTGTCGGAGGAGACGCAGCACGCGATGCGGCCCTGGATCGAGGTGCAGCAGGTCCTCGAGACCGCTCCGAAACCCGTGCTGGCAGCCCTCAACGGGCACGCACTCGGCGGCGGAGCGGAGTTGTCACTGGCCTGTGACGTGCGGGTGATGGCGGCGTCGGCGTCGATCGGGTTCCCGGAAATCGGCCTCGGACTGTTTCCCGGGGCCGGCGGCAGTCAGCGCTTGCCCCGCTTGCTCGGCGCGCATCGAGCGAAGCTCCTCATGATGGAGGGTCGGCGCCTGTCTGCCGACGAGGCCCGGCAGATCGGCTTGGTGGACGAGGTGGTACCCGACGACGAATTCGACGCGCGGATAGACCGTCTCGCCGCCGAGTGGGCGGCGAGACCGACGGCCGCAATCGGCCTCCTCAAGCGGGTGGTCGAAGCGGGGCGGACACTCCCACTCGATCAGGCACTGGACGCGGAGTTTGCGGGTGTTCTCGACCTCATTCGCACGGCCGACGCCGCCGAGGGTCTACAAGCCTTCCTCGACAAGCGACCGCCGCATTTCACTGGTCGCTGACCCTGCTCGTCACCTCACCCGAAGGATGCTCATGACACACTCGATCGGACGGCGAGCGTTTCTCGCCGTCGCGGCACTGGCGGCCCTCACCGTCGCCTCGACGTCCTGTACCCGGCCCGCGACCGAAGCAGCGCAGGGGAGCGGGCTGATCCGCATCTCCGTGGGCGTCGACCCGTCGTACGCGCCGATTTTCCTGGCCGACGCCGAGGGCATGTTCGACGACGCCGGACTGGACGTTCAGGTGATGCAGACCGAAGGCGGAGCGGCCGGCGCGCAGAACGTGGTGGCAGGGACTTCGGAATTGTCCGGAAACGCCGACTCCACGGCGCTCACCGTCATGGCCGCGAATCCGTCGCTGCGCGCGCTCGGGGTGTTCGAGGATTCCGACCGCTACTTCCAGGTGGTCCTGCGCGAGGGTGTGGAGCCGAAGGACATCGAGACGATGGGTGTGTTCCCCGGTATCGGGCTCTACTTCACCGACTTGTATCTGCGGAGCCTCGGGCGAGATCCGGCATCGGTCAAGCTCGTGAACACCAGTCCACCCGAGCAACCGGCGCTGCTCGCTCGCGGTGACATCGACGGATTCCTGTCGTTCGATCCGTGGGTCGAGCAGGCCGTGGGGACAGGCGGTCGTGTCGTCGCGACGACCGGTGACTTCGGCGCCAAGTATTCACAGTGGATCCTGGCGTCCGATTCGTGGTTGTCGGCGAACGAGGACGTCGCGGCCCGGGTCTTCGACGTGATCGCCGAGGCTGCTGCAATTACCGATGCCGACCCGGACCGGGCTGCCAAGGCGATCTCCGACTCGATCCAGATGGATCCGGCCGAGGCCCGTCGGACCGTCTCCCAGATCGATTTCGGAGTGCGCGACTTCACCGACGACGACGTGGCACGGGCGAATCAACTGGTCACCTTCTTCCGAGGCCAGGGCAAGATCACAGGAGAAGTCGATACCTCGCGCGTTCTGCTCCGTGGGTGGGTCACAGCCCACGTGAACCAACCCCCGGCATGACCCTCGGCGACGGCGCGTCCGTCCGGTTCGGTCAGCAGAACAGATCGATTCACTGGTACGAGAACGCGACGTAGGTTCGGTTCCAGTGAACGGGCGGACGCCCGCTGGGAACAATGAAACGGAGTCCTTCTGGTGGAAAGCGCAATTCGCGTGGTGGAGTTGTCCAGCCCGCTGAGCCGATTCGCCGGCCGCATCCTGGTCGGACTGGGATACGAGGTCGTTCTGATCGAACCGCCGGAGGGCGATCCGACCCGACGGGAACTGGACGGCCACGCATTCACGCACTGGCACGCCGGAAAGAAATCCGTCACGATCGACGTCGAGACAGCCGTGGGCCGTGCGGAACTGGCGCACCTGGTGGCCGGGGCGGACGTTTACCTCGATGGCAGCGCCGTCGGCGACGAGCCGATCGAGCCGGCACCGGGATCGGTCGTTCACGTACGAGTCACATCCTTCGGCGTCGACGGTCCGCGCCGCCAGTGGTGCGCCACCGACCTGACGCTCGCGGCCCTCGGCGGAATGCTCGCTCAAGTGGGTGAACCTGATGGGCCCCCGCTGTCGCTACCTCAGGGCCAAGCCGAACAGCTGGCAGGGGTGAACGCCGCGATCGCGGTGTTGCTCGGACTCCGGTCGCGGCGTCAGGGCCCGGTCCCCCTGATCGACGTCTCCGCACAGGAATGTGTGGCGGCAGGCCTCGAGGCCGGCGCCCTGGCCTATCTCCACGAGGATCGCGTCCCGGACCGACCCGGCCGGGTGCACCCGTTGGTACCGCACGGCCTGTTCCGGGCCGCCGACGGCTATGTCGGTGGCGGGCTCGGCGGAAGTCCCCGAATGTGGGACGCGCTGGTCTCCTGGCTGGTCGAGGAGGGTGCCCAGGAGGATCTGGACGACCCGAAATGGGCTGACCCCGTCGAGCGGAAAGAGCACCAGGACCACATCTTCGCCGTGCTGCAGGGTTTCCTCGACAAGTGGCCGAAGGAGGACTTCGCGCGGGCGGCGCAACAACGCAAGCTGCCGTGGTCCGCCGTCGTCCGACCGGACGAACTGTTGTCCAACCCCCAACTCCAGGCCCGCGACTTCTTCGTCGACGTCGACGAGCCCGGGTCCACCGTACGAGATCTGGGCTTCTCCTTCCCCTTCCCGGAAGGAGGGAGGACCCGGGCCCTGCCGGTCCCGCCGATCGGTGCGCACCAGTTCCTCCTCTACGAGCCGGAACCCGAAGTCCTCGAACCGACCGTGACCGCATCCGGGCCTGACCTGCTGCCCCTGTCGGGCGTCCGGGTCCTGGACCTCACCTGGGTTCTCGCCGGTCCCTACTGCACTCAGATCCTGGCGGACCACGGCGCCGACGTCATCAAAGTCGAGTCGTCGGGCCGACCCGACCCGACACGGTTCGCGCCGTTCATGCACCTGTCCCGCGGACCACACGACGACCCGAACGCCAGCGGGTACTTCAACGACGTCAACAGGAACAAGCGCAGCATCACCCTGGACACTCGTTCCGAGGCAGGACTGGCCGTGCTCGCCGACCTCGTGGCGCAGTCCGACGTGGTGGTCGAGAACTTCAGTTCCTCGGTGATGGAGAAGATGGGCTTCGGGTACGAACGACTGCGGTCCTTACGTCCGGACATCGTGTACGTCTCCATGTCGGGGACCGGCCACACCGGACCGCGACGCGATTGGGTCACCTACGCGGACATCGTCTCCGCGGCCACCGGACTGACCGCTCTCACCGGGTGGAGTGCCGATGACGTCGTCGGAGTGATCTACGGTCATGGCGACATCGTTGCAGGATTACACGGCGCCGCAGCGGTTCTCGCCGCCCTCGAGCACCGAGGCCGCACGGGCCGCGGTCAGCACGTCGATCTCTCCCAACTGGAGGCGATGGCGTCACACATGGGCACCAGTGTCGTGCAGGCGACGGGCGCCGGACAGCTTCCCGTTCCGCTCGGCAATGCTCATCCCGACATGTCACCGCACGGTGTCTTCCGCTGCCTCGGACCCGACCGCTGGTGCGCGGTCACCGTTCGTGACGACGCGGACTGGACCAGATTGTGCGCGGTGATCGGCCGCCCGCGATGGGCCACGGACGAGCGTTTCCGCACGCCCGGGGCGCGACGGGCGCACGAAGCCGACATCGCGGCAGCGATCACGGCATGGACGTCGCCGCGGCCTGCCGATCTCGTCGCTGAGCAACTCCAGCAGGCGGGCGTCCCCGCCGGGTCCGTGCAGAACGGGCGGGACCTCGTCGAAGCCGATCCGCATCTGCGTGCCCGCGGTTACTACGTGCCCGCAGTCCATCCCCGTGCGGGAGCCTTTCTCCACCAGGGCGCTCCGATCCGGGTCGGGAAAGCCGTCACGATCCGGCAACCGGCGCCGGTGCTGGGCGCGGACACCGATGCCGTGCTCCGCGAGGTCACCGGTTACTCCGCGGAGACCGTTGCGCGGCTGCGAGCCGACTCGGTCCTCACCTGAGCCGGTCACTTCGATCAGGCTTTTCCACTCGACAGCACTCCCGAAGGACAGAACATGCGTGCAGCCCGCTTTCACACATTCGGACACGACCCGATCATCGACGACGTCGAGGTGCCGACCCGGAAACCCGGACAGACCCTCGTCCGGATCGACGCGGCGGCGCTGGGGCACCTCGACCTCACCGTCGGCAGCGGGAACTTCGACATCAAGCCGGCCCTGCCACACGTCGGAGGCACCGACGGGGCCGGCACCGTGATCGAATCGGATACTTTCGACGCCGGTACTCGGGTGCTGGTCCGGGGTGGCGGAGTCGGCCTCTTCAAGCCCGGATGCTGGGCCGAATACCTCGTGGCCGCCGACAAGGTCTTCACACCGTTCGATTCGGCCCTCGAACCGGCGATCGCGGCCACGTTCTTTCTCCCGAGCACAACCGGTTTCGTCGCGGTCCACGACATCGCCCGCGTCGCCGCCGGTGAGCGGGTCGTCGTGTCCGGCGCCGCCGGCGCGGTCGGGTCCATGGCTGCACAGTTCGCGCTCCTCGCCGGCGCCGACGTGATCGGTGTGGTGCCGCGAGCCGACCAGGTACCACTCGTCCCCGACGGCGTCCGACCGGTCGTCGGCCGTGGATCTGAACTGGCCGACACGCTGGGGCCCGATCCAGTGGCGGACGTGCTCGTCGACACCCTCGGCGGCGACTCGCTGCCGTACCTGCTCGAGCGCGTCCTACCCGGCGGGCGGGCCGCACTGATCGGCTACACGCTGGGGACCGAACTCACGATCGATTTGCCGAACTGGCTGCTCAAAGATGTACAGTTGCTGCCGGTCAACATGATTCGCAAGAGTGCGCGACAGGCAGAACTCGCACCCGACCTCATTCGGCGCCACGTCGACGGCGAGATCGGCATGGCGGTTCAGGAGTTTCCGCTCGACGACATCGCGTTTGCGCTGCAGATGATGCGTGAAGGGAAGGTCGCCGGCCGCGCGGTCGTCGTACCGTGACCGGCCGCCATCGCTCGTTCGCCGAAAGAAGGTGACACCCGTGACGCCCGAATCCGATGCTCTGCCGCTGCCGGCGGCGATGACGATTCCGTCCCTGCTCGTTCAGCGTGCCACCGAGCGGGGCGATCATCTCGCCGTCCGGGCCGGGGACGTGGAGGTGTCCTATCGCGAACTCGTGCAGCGAGCCGCAACGTCGGCCGAGGCGCTGTCCAGACATGGGATCGGCCGGGGTGACGCGGTGGCGGCGATGTGCGCCAACCGCATCGAATTGATCGATCTGCTGCTCGGCTGTAGTTGGCTAGGAGCGGTCACGGTGCCATTGAACACAGCACTGCGTGGCGCCGCCCTCGACAGCGTGCTCGAGCAGTCCGGGGCGGGCCACCTGTTGATCGAGCCCACCTTTCTGCCCCGGCTCCGGCAGACGCGATTCACCGGTGAATCCTGGATACTCGGCACTTCGTCCGTTCCCGGGCCGGGAGACAGCCGAACCCCCGGACGAGCGGCCGACCCCGCGGTAACCGCGCTCGACACGGCGGCGGTGTTGTTTACATCCGGGTCGACCGGGCAACCGAAAGGGGTCCGCTGCCCGCATGCTCAATCACTGTGGTGGGGCGCAGGAGTGGTAGCCTCGCTGGGGCTGGGACCCGACGACGTTCTGTACAACGGCCTTCCCCTGTTCCACACGAATGCACTCAACACACTGTTCCAGGCGCTGGTTGCGGGAGGAACATTTGTGCTCGGTGAACATTTCTCTGTGCGGCGATACTGGGCGCAGGTGGCCGACAGCGACGCCACGGTGATCTACCTGCTCGGTGCGATGGTCGCGATGCTCACCGGCCGGGAACCCGCTGTGGAAGACAAGAAGCACCGCGCCACCCGCGCCCTGGCACCGGCGACTCCGGCCCGCCTGTGGACTCCCTTCCGTGAGCGTTTCGGCGTCGAACTCGTCGACGGCTACGGCACCACCGAGACGAATCTCGTTCTCGGAACTGTGCCCGGCGATCGCCGACCCGGCTATCTCGGAACGGTGCGCGACGGCTACGACGCGAAGGTCGTCGACGACGCCGGCGCCCCCGTCGCGGACGGCCTGCCCGGCGAACTCGTCGTCCGCACAGACCTTCCCGGAGGATTTGCCACGGGATACCTGTCCGAGCCTCCCCGCATGGCGGGCGACTGGATCGACACCGGCGACCGGGTGGTCCGGGAACCCGACGGGTGGTATCGGTTCGTCGATCGCGTCCGCGACGTCATCCGGCGGCGCGGCGAGAACATCTCCTCCGCCGAGGTCGAGGAGGCCCTGGCGCGGCATCCGGCGGTCGCGCAGGTCGCGGTCTTTCCGGTGCCGTCGGAACTCGCCGAGGACGAAGTGATGGCTGCCGTGGTACTCCGGGAAGGAATGCAGTCGAGCCCCGAGGACCTACGGCACCATGCGGCAACACAACTGGCGTACTTTGCTCTGCCGCGGTTCATCGATTTCGTCAGTGAACTGCCGTTGACCGAGACCGGCAAGGTCCGCAAGGAGGTACTCCGTTCGCGTGGGGTCGGCCGCGGCACCTGGGATGCCGACGCCGTACCGTCCGGGTGACCGGCAGCCGCCTCGAACCACCGGTTACCGGCCGCACCCGTTGAACGAGCACATCGCGGGCGTACATGCCTCGGCGCCGGCCATGTCGGTCGCCGAGTATGCGCAGCGCATCGCGTGAAGTGCTCGGGAGATCCCGATGCCCGCGGTTCGTAGGGCGCCGGCAACCCGGCTGACGTTGAGCCGCGCCGTCGGACCCGTTACCGACAGGGCTCCGGCGAGGGTCCGGGGTCCGCTGAACACCGGCACGGCAACACTCATGTAGCCGATGCGGGTTTCTTCGACTTCGACTGCGAGTTGCTCGTTGCGCATGCGGTGGAGTTGCTGGCGCAGGACGGCGACCGACATCGTGGTGCGGGCGGTGAGAGCGGTGAATCCTTGCTCGATCACTTCGTCGAACACCGCCTGCGGCGAGAACGCCAGGATCATCTTCCCGGTCGCGGTGCAATACAGCGGCAACCGGCCCGCCACCCGCGACTGCTGTTGTAATCCGCGGTGACCGACGATCTTCTCGATGTAGAGCACGTCGATGCCGTCCCGAACCGCGAAGTGCACCGTCTCCTGCGTTGCAAGGAGCAGGTCTTCCATGAAGGGCAGGGCGGCGTCACGCAGGATGCGCTGCCGGGGGACGAGCTGTCCGAGTTCGAACAGCCGCAGGCCCAAGCGGTACTTCGTGCCCGCCCGCTCGAGGAGTCCCCATTCGACGAGTTCGCCGGCCAGCCGGTGCACGGACGCCTTCGCGACACCACTTCGACGTGCGAGCTCGGTGAGCGAGAGGTCGCTGTGCTCGCTCCCGAACGCGTCGAGAATGAGCCGGGCCTTGCCGAGAACGGACGACATGTCTTGTCCCGCAACGCGGTGTGCCGGGGGGATCGGTACGACCGGGCCGAGGCCGGCCGAATGCTGCGCCTCTGTAGTCACTGCTGCCTCCTGGCGGTTGGCGGGGCATTCGTCCCGATCACAGCTACGCTAGGGCTGAACAATGGCGAGACGCACGCCACAGGGTTCGGTCACCGGACCCGTCCCAAATTTTCGGACGCGACCCGCACGGCCGGTGAGTTCAGAAAGGACTGGACCACCGCGGCTACCCGCGGTGCCTCTCGCTCGATCAACGCAACGGTCCCGTCCTCGATCACCTCCTCGAGCACCACCCGCGCCCCGGTGAACTGTTTCCTCAACGTCGGTAGGTGGGGCATCGAGAACGGGTCTGCGCCGGCAGCGAGCAGCAGCACCGGCGCCGTCACCGCTTCGATGCGGTCCGCCATGTGGTAACGAGCGCAGGCACGGTGTCCCTCGGCGGGATCGACACCGTGCGCGAGGGCGTCGCGCAGGAAGCGGTCGAGCAAATCCGTTGCCGAGGAAGGGTAATACGGTCGTCTCAGGTTCCACAGGGTCTGCAGGTGGCTGCCGTCGGGTTCGCGGACGGCGCGGTCCACGACTCCCGAATCCGGTTCGCCGTTGCGGTTGTTACCCTCCGTCCACGGGCAGGAGGACAGCACCACAGCATCGACTTCACCGGGGCGGCCGGCGGCCATCTCCATCGCCACCGCGGCGCCGGTGTGATGTCCGAGGACCGCCACCGGTCCGGCGTTCACGGCGTCGAGGAACTCCCAGGCGGCGTCGGCGAACGACTCGATCGTCTGCGGCGGAGCGAGTGGCGCACTCGCTCCGAACCCCACCATGTCCAGGGCGAGAACCCGGAACTCGTCGTCCAGGAGCGGGATCAACTCGCGGAACTCGTCCCAGGACCGCGGGGTCTGATGCAGCAGGAGGAGCGGCCGGCCACTGCCCGATTCCGCATAGTGCAGTTGTCCGAACGTCGTGTCGGCGTAGCCGAACCGTATCGCCATCAGTAGGCCGTGACCATGGGGGTGTCCACGCCGATCACGTCGATCTTCGCGGCGCCGCCCGGATTGCCGACCGGCTCCGCCCGGGTCGGCAGGACGTCGAGGAAGAAACGTTTCGCGTCCTCCTTGAAATCGGGGTCTGCCTTCCGATCCACCGTGATCGCCTCGACCGGGCAGGCGAGTTCGCAGGCGCCGCAGTCGATGCACTCGTTCGGATTGATGTAGAGCTTGCGCTCACCCTCGTAGATGCAGTCGACCGGGCACTCCTCCATGCAGGAGCGGTCCATGTAGTCGATGCACGCTTCGCCTATGACGAATGCCATTGTCAGCTCTCCTTTTCGGTGGAATGGCCCGGGAAGATTTCCGCATCCGGGTCGAGGACGGCCGCGGCGTTGTTGACCGCGGTCGCGGCCTCACCGAATCCGACGGCGATGAGCCGGACCTTTCCCGGGTAGTCGGTGATGTCGCCGGCCGCATATACGCGCGGCACGGTGGTCTCCATTCGGGTATTGACGACGATGTGGCGCGAATCGATCTCGAGTCCCCACTCGGTCATCGGCCCGAGGTCGGCGGTGAATCCTAGAGCGGCGATGATGGTTTGTGCCGGCAACGTCGTGGTGGTCTCGTCGAGTTTGTGCGCGACGTCCACCTCTGCGACCCAGCCGTTGCCACGGACCTCGGCAATGTCCGCGTTGACCAGCATCCGCACAGTGCTCTCACGGACCTTCGTCACCGTCGCCGCGTGTGCACGGAACTTGTCGCGACGATGCACCAGGGTCACCGACGATGCGATCGGCTCGAGGTGGACCGCCCAGTCGAAGGCGCTGTCGCCGCCGCCCACGATTACCACGTCCTTACCGGTGTGCGCGGACAGGTCGGGCACGAAGTAGCTGAGACCGCGGTCGACGAAATCGAGCCCCTTCACCAGCGGGCGTGGCGTGAATGTCCCGATCCCACCGGTGATCACGACCGCACCGGCGGTGACGGTGCGTCCCTTGCTCGTCCCGATCATGACACGTCCGTCCTCGGCATGATCCAGCCTCCGGGCCTGCTCGCCGAGCAGATATGCCGGATCGAACGGTGCGGCTTGCGCCAGCAATCCATTCACGAGATCTCGCCCTTTCACTTCCGGAAAACCCGCGATGTCGAGGATCGCCTTCTCCGGGTACATCGCGCTCACCTGGCCACCGGGCTCGGACAGAGCGTCGAGAACGGCGACCCGGAGCCCGCGGAATCCGGCGTAGTACGCAGCGTAGAGACCGGCCGGGCCGGCACCGATAATGAGAATGTCGACGTCGAGGTCCGTGCCGGTCGACGCGTTGAGCGAAGCGTTCATGCCGGCAACGCTAATCATGTTGCCGTGCCGGATAAATGAAACCGGTCCGGTCAGCAGACTGTGTTCATTCCTGCCGCTGACAGGAACGGACACGAACACGGAAAAGGCGGGTCCGCCGGCGAAGGAGAAACGCCGGTGGACCCGCCTGTAGTTCTGTTCTATCGACGCCGGAGTCGTCCGACGACTCGTTACCCGGTGCTCTGTGCACAGGCAGGCACGAAGACTGCTACTTGACGCCGTACCGCGCCAGGTACCGGCCCGACAGCACCCTCAGGACACGGTCGAACAGAAAGCCCATGATCCCGAGCACGATGATGCCCACGAATGTCCAGTCGATGCGCCCGTAGTTCCGGGCCTGCCAGATCATCGAGCCGATGCCGTGGTCGGCCGCCACGATCTCGGCGGAGACGATGGTGAGGAAGCTGTTGCCCATCGCAAGACGGGCGCCGGTGACGATGCCCGGCACCGACGACGGCAGCACCACGGTTTTCATGATCTGCAGTTTGCCTGCCCCCAGGTTGGCGGCGGCCTGCAGCTTGTTCTCGCTGATCGCGACGGTCGCGGCGATCGTGCTCACGGTGACGATGAACACCGACGTGTAGAAGATCAGCACTATCTTGGACGTCTCACCGATGCCGAACCACACCACCGCCAATGTCACGAACGCGATCGGGGGGATGAAACGGAAGAATTCGATATACGGGTCGAGCAGTTGACGCACGAGGTTGACGCGGCCCATGAGAATGCCGACGGGGGCGCCGATCACGACGCCGAGACTCCACCCGACCAGAATGCGCTGTGCCGACGCCCAGATCGATGTCCAGAGGACACCGCTTTCCGCCAGTTCCCTTGCTGCTGTGACGACTTGAGCGGGAGAGGCGACGGTCGTCGGTCCGTACCACCAGGCGAGGAATGACCACACCCCTAGACCGATGACCGCGGAAGCGACCCACAGCGCCGCCGTGCGCAGGGCGGCCCCACCTGCGCTCGAGCGTCTCGTTCGGGCCGGTTGCGCTCGTTCGCCGCGGGTGGGGACGGTGTTCTGTATCGCTGCGGTCATAGCTGGTCCTCCTCGATGCCCTGATTGCGGAGCGAGGCCACGACCTCGGCGCGGATGTCGTCACGCAACTTCTCGTACATATCGATCACGTCGGGGTGCGCCCTGTCCCGTGGGCGCTGTGCGTGCACCTCGTAGATGCTCTTGATTCGCGCCTTGGGTCCGGCCGACATCACCACGACACGGTCGGCGAGCGTCAGGGCCTCGTCGATGTCATGTGTGACGAACACGACGGTGCACCCGGTGTGCCGCCAGATTCTGTCGAGCTCGACCTGCAGGACCTGCCGGGTCTGGGCGTCGAGTGCGCCGAAGGGCTCGTCCATCAACACCAGCGACGGTTGGTTGGCCAGGACTCTCGCGATCTGTACCCGTTGCCGCATACCGCCCGACAGCTGTGCCGGAAACTTCTTGCCGGCGTGTGGGAGACCGACCATCGCGAGGTACTCGGCGGCGATGCGCGCCTGGTCGGCCTTGCCGGCCCCGTGCATCCGGGGTCCGTAGGCGACATTCTGGGTCACGGTCATCCACTCGAACAGGGCCTCGGAACTCTGGAAGACCATGCCGGCGTGTGGGTTGCTGCCGTTCACCTCGTCGCCGTCGCACCTGATCTCGCCGGCGCGGGGCTCGATGAATCCGGCCATCGCGGACAACAGTGTCGACTTGCCGCACCCCGACGGGCCGAGCAGGCACACGAACTCGCCCGGTCGCACCTCGAGGTCGATTCCCGACACGATCTCGGCGGCTCCGAAACTGATGCCCAGATCGCGGATCTGGATAGGGACGCCGGTGACGGTTCTGGCCGGACTGGGCGCGGCGGCTGGGCCGCCCGATGCAACGGCGGTCGTGCCGCCGCTGGGGACGGCGGTTGTGCCGCGTGTGGGGACGGTCATTTCTTTTCCTCCTGGTACCAATCGAGCAGCATGGCCGAGGCCAGATCCGGCTGCTCGGAGAGAACGCCGATCTTCTTGTAGAAGTCGACGATCGACTGTGCGGTCTCGATGCTCTTGTCGGTCAGGTTCTCGACGCCGAAGTTGATCTCGTCGACCGCGGTGACGGTCTGGTCGTCGGCTACGTTGACGGCAGTCCTGGTCGCGGCGGCTGCGGTTCGAGGATCGGACTCCACCCGCGCGGTGGCGTCGACGAGCACCCGGGCAACCGCACGGGCGGTGCCCTCGTTCTGGTCGAGCCAGGGCTCGGTCGTGATCGCCCAGTGGTGGTAGAACCAGTCGAAGTCACCGGTGACTGCTGTGATGTGCCCGCTGCCCTGCGCGAGCGCGGTGGCCGGCCACGGTTCCCACAGGACGTATCCGTCGATGTCACCTCGGTCGAGGAGCGCCGGCATGTCCGTGGGGGTGGCGGAGACCGTCTCGACCGACCCGGCAGGAACTCCGTTGGCCTGGAGGTATCTGTCGGTCGAGATCTGGCTCAGCCCCGGGACGATACCCATCTTGCGGATGTCAGCGGCCGAGTCGACCCCGTTACGCAACACCACTTTGAGGTAGTCGCCGGACACCTCGTACGAGTACATCGCCCGCAGGGACGGATTCTGGCGTAGCTGCGCGATCGTCGTGGTGTCCGAACTGCCGGCCAGCTGGACCTGGCCGGTCGCGAGCGCGTCGACGGCTTCGCCACCCCGGCCGAACTGGACCAGCTCGACGTCGAGGCCGGCATCGGCGAACATGCCCTCCTGGTCGGCGACGAAGAAGGGCGCGTACGACGCGTCGATGCCCACGGCGATCCGGAGCGGACCGCCGGCGGAATCGGCGGTGGTCTGCGTGGCGGGGCGGCTGCACGCCCCGGTCGAGACCGTGAGAACCACCGCCGCGGAGGCAAGTGTCACCTTGCCGAGTATCGATCGCCAGGCCATGTTTGTACACCTCCTATTGTGATCTGGACGTCATTTATGGGGCTGTGGTGAAGAAACCTAATGCCACCTCGATGGGGCGTGAATCGACCGGGTCCACCGTGCGGACCGAGTCGTAGAATTTACGCGCGCGGAACATCGTGGCTGGTAGGTGCGGCTTGTTCGAAACGCAAAGGAAACACATCGGCGTTTCCGGCGAGTGCGGTCGCCGGGCGGGGACTGAACTACATGGCACAGTCGGTCAGGCCGCCGAAGGCGCTGGCCGACCTTTCGATGCACGAAGCCGGCCGCGCTCGAGGACGCGGCCGGCTTCACGGTTTCGTGCTGTCGGCTCCGGTCAGACGACGCTCTTCACGCGCTCGGACGCCTTCGCCAGGAACTCCAGACTCAGCGGGTTGTACAGCGCCGCCTGCTCGTGCTGGGGCCAGTGGCCGCATTCCGGATACAGCTGCAGCTGCGCACCGGCGATGTCTGCGGCCATCTGCTCGGCCTCCGGCACGTCCCCGAAGGGGTTCTCGTGGCCCCATACGACCAATGTCGGTGCCTGGATGCGTGCGAGCCGATCGGGCCGTAGCAGGTTTCGCTGACGTGTGTCCATGTCCTGCAGCGACAGCAGGTTGCGAATGTTGGCGACGAAATCGGGCTGGTGGTAGATCCGGTGCCGGGCCTCCACCAGTTCCTCGGTGGCGTCGACCGGATCGTGCATCAGCAGGTGCAGCCGAGCCCGGGTCAGTTCGATGTCGTTGCTCTGGACGGCCTTGGTGGTCGAAGTGCGAATGCGCTGCATCACGTCGGGGTTTGCGACGGTGCCTCCGGCGGCGAGCAGTTGCAGCGACAGCACTCGCTCGGGCTGCTCACTTGCGAGGTACGCGGCAACCCAGCCGCCCAGCGATTCTCCGACGAGGTGGACCTTGTCCAGCCCGACCGCGTCGAGGTAGTTCACGAGATGGTCTACATAGCGGGGAATTTCGTACGGGTAGTCCGGTTTGCCCGTGTAGCCGTGGCCCAGCATGTCGATCGCGTGGCACTCGTAGTGCGGAGCATGTGCGGCGATGTTACGCGCGAAGGCTTCCAGGTGACCGCTGGTGCCGTGGAGGAAGATCACTGCCTCCTCGCCCGCGCCGGCCTGTAGCGACCGGGTGGGAACTCCGGCTGCGTCCACCGTCTTGACCGCGAAGTCGAGTCCGGCGAGTTCGTTCCAGATTGTCATGTGTGTGTCCTTTGTCGGGTGTGAAGGGTTGACGAGTCACGGCGCGAGCGGCCGAGTGGTGGGATCGAGGACGACGACGCCCATCCCCGTGAGCCATTCCGGCATGGGCTCGTAGGCAAGGCGTTCCGCGGGAACGTAGTTCACCATCGCGGCCATCATGAGCCAGGTGCGGAGTTCTTGCGCACCGTTACCTGCCTCGGTGTCGACCTCGTCGGTCGAGAACTCCGCGAGTTCGGCCGCCTTGCCGGTCTCGAAGAGATCGAGGATCCGGTCGTCGAACTGCGGTGAGATGGCCGCCTCGGCCGCGCGGATGATCTCCCGCCGGCGCACGTCGTAGTCCGACCAGTTCTCGCGACCGTCGAGCCAGGCCTGCACCATGAAGTCGTCGTCCTCACCGTGCGGATCACGCCAGTCCGGCCATGGCAGCCGGTGCGACAGACCACCGGACGCGATCACGACCACCCGCTTGTCCTCCGGATACGAGTCGAGCGCCGCGCGGAGCGCGTGTGCGAGCGCCTGACAGCGCCCGAAGGTCGGCAGCGGTGGTGCGAAGACATTGACGACCAGAGGCACGATGGGCACGTCGAGGTCCGCCAGCAGGTACTGGATGGCATGCGACTGCCCGTGGTCGATCTGCAGGCGGGCGGAGAATGCGAGATCGAACCGTCCGCTCTCCACCACCTGCGCGGCGAGGTGGCCGGCCAGGTGCGCGTCGACACGCTGCGGGCCCTTCGGGGTACCCGACTCGCCGCTCGCGATGCACTCGCCCACGCCGAGCGTGAAGGGCGGAACGAGATCGAGCCAGAACCCTCTGAAGTGATTCGACCCCAGCAGGATCACCACGTCGGGCCGCGCCGCGGCGATCCGCTCCCGCGCAGTGACCAGCGCCTCCCGGAAGCGTTCCGCCTCGGCTTTGTGTGTCGTTTCCTCCCAATGGGTGTTCATGAGGGTGCTGTGCGACGCACCCACCCCCAAGACGATCTCGGCCATCAGCCTGCTCCTACTTCCTCGAGTGTGCGGGTCGCCGTGTCGACGGCAACACGGATCAGGTATCGGGTCAGCTTCTCGGCCTCGGCCAGGTCGACGGTGTTCATGCCCATGGCGAAGTCCACCTCGAACGGTGCGTCCACGACCTTGGGCATGCCGACCCGGACAGTCGGGATTCCCCGGTTGCGCAGGATGTTCGCGTCCGTGGCGCCGCTGCCGTCGCGGACCGGGCGGTGCGGTTGACCCTCGACCGCCTCCCAGGCCGCTACGGCGCTGCGGCAGAGCCACATCCGCTCGTCGGACGACTCGCCCGGGATCGATAGGATCTGCTCCACGTCGATGCGGGCGTCCAGTTCGGTGGCTATCCGCCGCACAGCGTCGACCAGCTCGCGTTTGGCGGCGGTCGGTGTGGTCCGTGGGCTCAGGCGCAGATCCACCATCATCCGCACCTGAGCAGGGGTGAACGAGGCGGTCCGCTCGCACCCACCCCGGATGTTCGCGACCATGCCCTGGGGAAGCACCAGGCCGTTCCGGTGCGCCTGCGAGTACTGCGGGAACCATTGCTCCAGGCGTACTGCCACCTCGCCCGCCAGCGCGACGGGGTTGCGGTACGGCAGTCGGTGCCGGGATCCGACGTAAGTGTGGGTGCCGTGCACGGTGACCTCGAACCAGGCCAGGCCCACCTCCTCCCATGAGACCGTCCACCCGGGCTTGGCGATGAGCGCGAAATCTGCGCAGACTCCCTGTTCGAGGAGAAACGAACAGCCCACGCCCTGGCCGGTGTTGCGGCGCGGGTTTCCCACGCCCGGGCGAGGATTCGTCGGCATTCCGCCGGCCCCGAAAGCCGCGACCAGGTCACCGGTGAGCGGTATTCCCGCAGCATGCACTGCTTCGATCGCCGCCATTACGCAGGCGGCATGTCCCTTGGGATTCGACGCACCGAGGCCGATGACGTAGTCATCCTGGCTGTGGGCCCGCGGCGTCATGTCGGGACGGAGAGTCTCCGCCGCCCAGGGCAGGTCTTCCTCGCTGTTGCCACTGGTGACGGTGTCGATCGGGGCGTACAGCATGAGGTCCGGCCCCGACCCGTCACCGCGCAACCGTGCCCACGAGTTGGCTTGGCGGTCGTCGAGATCCATCGTGTGCGCTTCGATGCCGCTGGCCGTGAACGTCTCTGTGATGTGTTGTGCGAGTGGCGCTTCGTCGCCGGTCGGGCTGGCAATGTCCACCAGGCCGATGATCAACTCCCGCAATCGCTCACGATCGACCGTCGCCGACGCCTGTTCGGTCCAGGCGCGGCGCTGCTCGTCGAGGCCCGCGAGCGGGGTTGCGGTTGCGGCCGTCACGAGTTGATCCGGTGAACCTGGGTGTTGCTGCGTGCGGCGACGAAACGCCATGCCCTCGGCACGCCGGTGGCGAGCAGGACGCCGAACGTCACGCCGGTCAGAGTCTTGAACATCGAAATTCTCCTCTAGTCGGCGTCGGCCGCAGTGGGTGCGCTCGCCCCATTGGCCGACTCGGTGGATGTCGCCGGCTGCGCAGTCTTCCGCGCCGCGGAGGCACGGCGCTCACGAACCGGTCGATCGGATGTTGCCGGCGCGAAAGCGACTGCAGCCGCGATCTTCTCCCCATATTCCTCTTCGGCGAGATTGCGCCACGTTGTGAGCGAGACGTCGGGTCGGTACAGCTTCTCCGGCGGAGCGTCGGTGACGCGGACCATCCACTCGTCCTGGCCCGAGAACTGGCCGTGGAACAGCCACCGCACGGCACCGAGGTATTTGGCGTAGAAGCCGAGCCTCTTCATCCCGGTCTCGAAGTTGACCATGAGTCCCACGTACTGGTGGTGATCCTCGTCGACCGGAACATAGAACTCGTAGTGAATGAAGTTGGGATAGGCGATCCGCAGCACACCCGGCATCGACAACGAGGCGAAGCCCGGGAAGTTCTGGGCTGCGATCACCGGATTCACCTTCACGCCGGCGCCGACGTTGCCGATCTGCGAGATCTGGCTCTCGTCGGGCTTCTTCTTCCACCAGCGCTTGTTCGTCCACTTCCCGACGCCAGGAAATTCGGCCTCCCAGTAGACCTCGTCTTGGACCCGGTAGATCCACCGGCCTTCGGGGACGATGCTGGTGATGTTCCACGTCGGCATCGGCTTGAACAACCGCCACAACGCGGTGCGGTGCAGGTACTTCGCATGTCCTTCGTCGAATCCGTTCTCGCAGGCGAAGCGCCAATTGCCGCCCCGCGGTTGGATCCGGCCCCCGACGACGCCTTCGTTCTCGACGAGCTCACGGGGCAACTGCTCGTCGATCGACGGCACGGGCTCGTTGCCGATCGGGATGTACACCCAGACCAGGCCCAGGCGTTCTTCCACCGAGTAGGTCTGCACGGACAGTTTGCCGCAGATCTTCGAATCCGGCCCGTCGGTGATGACGGCGGCCAGTTTGCCGTCGGTGAGCCGGAACGTCCACCCGTGATAGGGACAGCTGACGGTCCCCGGGAACTGTTGATCGCCCTCCGACAGCGGGACGCCACGATGGGGGCAGCGGTCATGCAGTGCGTAGACCTTGCCCGCGTCGCGAATGAGCGCGAGCTTCTCGCCGCAGATGGTGTAGCTCGTCGGCTCACCTGTTACATGGTTCGCCCACGTCACCGGGTACCAGTATCCGCGGTAACCACTGCCTGCCTCGTTGTATCGAGGCCAGGCGGTCCAGTCCTGCCGACCGGCCGCGCGCGGCCTCTCCGGGAGAACCTGCGAGTTCTCCGGCGCCTCGACACCAGTCATGTGAAGTCCTCTCGAGATGAGATCAAGTGATGCAGGAGATCTTCCGATCGATCGCCCCGCACCTCAACAAATCCGGTTCGCTCAGCAGACCGGGTTCACCGTCGTGACGATCGAGGTGTCGTGGTGATCACCGCGCTGCCCTCAGCGCACAATGCCCCGTCGTCGGCGTGTTCGACGAGGGTGACCTCGATCCGGTCACCCTCGATCCGGGTGACGGTTCCGCTGACCGTCAGGACACACCCCACGGGGGCGGGCGCTCGGTTGCGCCACGTCACGGACGTCACCGCACCGACCTCGCCGGCCAGGCGGGCGGCGGCCCGGAAGAACAGCGTCCCCTGCAGCTGAGCCATCACCACCGGGTCGGGAAGGCCCTCGGCACGGGCGTAGTCGGTGTCGTAGTGAATGCGGTGTGCATTGTGGGTGGTTGCACCGAAACGTAGAATCTGGACCGGATCGCACTGCAGCGCAACCTGTTCGAGAGCATCGCCGACCATCCATCCGCCACTGGGCGTCATCGGACGATGAACCGTTCCGTGACAATTGCCAGCGTGACCGATCCCGTGACGCGGTAGGTCTTGGACACGGTGATCAGAAGGAACTCACCGCTATCACTGTCCTTCCAGTCGACACCGTTCACGGTGCGTGTGACCTCGATGGGCTCGCCGAGCGGAGGTGTCGAACAGAACTCGATGGTCTGTCCTCCCGCCAGCAGGCGCACGTCCAGCCCCGCCGTGCCGGGCACCTCATCGGCGAACATGCCGTCGGGGCGATACTCCTCGCTGTCGGCGCCGTCCGGTCCTCGCAGCATGCTGGGCAGGTACATCGGGTGGACCCGGAAGTCGTCTCGTCCGGAGTCGAGAAACCGAGGATCGCGTTCCGCCGACGCTCTCGCGAATGCCACGGACTCCGCTGCTCTCACCGCCCCGAGGCGGCGATGCGTGGTGGTCCCGATCATCCGGCACGCGCGTTCGAAGGCTGAATCTAGACCAGTTCGCATGGGCGAAAGCTAGATCCGGTGTGGCGGCATCACCACGGTCCCGGACCATCCAGCGGACCGCGATGCTTCCGCCGCCGCCGCCGATCGGGTCAGGTGTGGTCATGGCACATCCACCGAACAGTCTGTACGCCACCGCCGCGGGCGTGAAGTTCCATTACCACGACATGGGCGAGGGGTCTCCGACGATCTTCCTGCACGGCGGCGGCCCCGGCTGCACGGCGTGGTCCGACTTCGGACCCGTCGCACCACTCTTCGCCGACAATCGTCGAGCCGTGCTCGTCGACATCCTCCAGTACGGCAAGTCCGACAAGTGCACCATCAGCGGACCGATGTGGGACTTCCACGCAGCCAAGATGGTCGCCCTCCTCGACGAACTCGGCATCGCCCGAGCTGATTTCGTCTGCAATTCCTGGGGCGGGACGATCGCACTGAATCTCGCGGCGAAATACCCCGACCGGGTGCGTGCTCTGGTGATCACCGGAAGTATGCCGGTCTTCTACGGACCGCTCGCCCCATTGCCGGAGGACGGCCGACGCGGCCGCAACGCCCGGGACGTGTACTACGGCGGCGACGGTCCCACCCGCGAGAAGATGCGGCAACTCATCACTCGCCTCGAATGGTTCGACGGAGTCCAGCTGCCGGACGACACGCTCGAGATGCGGTACCGGCAAAGTCTCGATCCCGACGAGATGGCGCTGGCCGCGGCGTCGGACAATCCGCGTGGGGACTGGCAGGATCTGACGACCGAACTCGGGATGATCGAGGCACCGGTTCTGTTCGCGTGGGGAATGCACGACGCCTTCCTGACGCCGGACTATCCACTGATGCTGGCCCGAATGATCAAGCACGGCCACCTCTACATAATGGACCGCGCGTCCCACCACCTGCAGGAGGAACGTCCGCACGACTTCTACTCGCTCGTTACGGGATTCCTCGAACAGCGACACCCGTGACCACGAGCAGCACTTACTCGGAGCTGATACCCGCACCACCCGCCGGGATGAAACGCATCCAGCTCGTCCTCGTCCTCGGTGTGCTCACCGCACTGGGCCCGTTCACCGTGGACATGTATCTCCCGGCACTACCAGCCATCGCCGTCGACTTCGAGACCTCGGAGTCGACGGTGCAACTGACACTGACCGGAACGCTGATCGGTCTCGCTCTCGGACAACTGGTGATCGGCCCGGTCTCCGACCGCTACGGTCGGCGTCGCCCACTCCTGCTGGGCACGGCAGTCCATGTCGCCGCGTCCGTGGCGTGCTATTTCGCGCCGACCATCACGGTGCTCGGTGCGTTCCGGACTGTTCAGGGGGTGGGCGCCGCGGCGACTGCGGTCATCGCGACCGCCGTTGTCCGGGACCTCTTCTCGGGCCGCGCCGCTGCTGTCATGTTCTCCCATCTGATGCTGGTCATGGGTGTGGCCCCGATCCTGGCGCCGAGCATCGGCGGAATCCTCATGACCACCATGTCGTGGCACGGTGTGTTCCTCGTGCTGGCCGCGCTCGCGGCCCTGTTGATGCTGATCGGTGCCGTCGCATTGCCCGAAACGCTTCCGCCCTCGCACCGGAGCCGACGCGGACTTGCCCCTGCACTCCGGACCTACACCCGGCTCGTCCGCGACGGCCGCTTCATGACGCTCGTCCTCGTGTGTGGACTGGGCCGTGCGGTCCTGTGGGCGTATATCGCCGGATCCTCGTTTGTCATGCAGAGGGAGTTCGAACTGGATCCGACCGTGTACGGAATGGCATTCGCGGCCGGTGGCGTCGTCCTGATCGGGGCGGCCCAACTCAACGTACGGCTGCTGGACCGCTGGTCTCCCGTGCGGATCTGTATCGTCGCGCTCACCGTCAGCGTCGTCGTTGGAGTCATGTTCGTCGCCGTGGCTCTTCATGGCACTGTGGGATTCGCCGGATTCGCGGTGCCGGTGCTGGCCTTACTGTGTGCCACCGGATTCGTCATGCCGAATGCGCCGGCTCTGGCATTGACCCGGCACGGCGACGCGGCCGGGACCGCGGCGGCAATCGTCGGGTTCGCGCAGTTCGGTACGGCCGCCGTGGTGGCCCCGGTCGTCGGCGTCCTGGGGAACACCGCGCTCGCCGTGGCCGTCACGATGACCGGGTGCGCTGTCCTTGCCGTTCTCTCGCTCGGGTTCGGTGTCAGGCCGAACGCGCGACGCCACGGAGGGCACGACTGATGTTCGATCCCGCAGCCGTCAACGGCTTCGCCACCCGTCCGACATTCATCCGCGACGTCGTGGTGGTCACGCTTACCGCACCGACCACCATCGAACCGGTGAAGACGGGTACCGCGATACTGGTCATACCGATTCCGACCTCCTCGACCTCCAACGCGAAACCCTCTGTACGGACCCGATCGAGTTGCCGGCGAAGGCGGAGAGCCGAGGCAACGGTCCGAGTCGTCAGGGGGGCGAACCCACGAGCGACCACCTCGTCGAACACCCTCGATGGCGAGTACGCGAGAATTGCTTTACCGGTCGCCGTGGCCTCGATCGGCAAACGGCCGGCGATCCGAGATGGGAGCCGGGCGCTGCGGTGACCGGAGATCTTTTCCACGAACATGACGTCGAGGCCGTCCCGAATCGCCAGGTGCACCGTCTCGAGGGTGAGCGAGTGCAGGTCCTGCATGAACGGAACCGCGGCATCCCGGATGATGCGTTGCGTCGGGACCAGCTGGCCGAGTTCGAAGAGGCGCAGTCCCAGCCGGTAGTCGGTTCCGACCCGCTCCAGGAGCCCGATCTGGACCATCTCCCCGGCAAGTCGGTACACGGTCGCCTTCGCCACCCCGCTCCGACGTGAGAGCTCGGTCAACGACAGCGCTCCCGACTCTGCATCGAAGCTGTCGAGTAGCAGTCGCACTTTTCCCAGCAACGACGCGTTCATGTACATCCTCCGACAGGCGGGTCCACTCAGCGGACCAGCCAGTCGAGCATACCCCCGGCCTTCATTTCCGAAGCAGGCTTGATCGCCGCGCTAAGGTGGCTCCGATTTCTTCTGCGGCTGCGCGGACCGAGCTGGTGTGGTTGTCCGGCCGGAAGCGGTGGGACGGACCTGTCACGCTGATCGCGGCGACGACGTCCTCGCTCTCGCGGACGGGGGCGGCTACGCACACGATTCCGGTTGCGGATTCCTCGTATTCGTAGGCCATGCGCTCGGCGGCGATGCGGTCGAGTTGGGTGCGCAGCGGTCCGGGCAGGATGATGGTGCGCGGGGTGTAGCGGGGCAGTGGAGCGGAAAGCACCTGCTCCCGCAGCGCTTTGTCGGCGTGGGCGAGCAGTACCTTGCCGATTGCGGTGCAGTGCACCGGCATCCGGCCCCCGATCCTCGATGGTGCGCTGGCTTGCCGATGGCCGCCGATCTTCGACAGGTACACGACCTCCGTCCCGTCGAGGACGCCCAGGTGCACCGTTTCGTGGGTGCGGACATAGAGGTCCTCCATGAACGGGATCGCCACCTCGAGCAGGCTGCGCTCGACCGACGCGCGCATGCCCAGCTCGAACAGGGAGCCGCCGAGCCGGTAACCGGCATCTGTGCGGTCCAGCATCCGCACCGTCACCATGTCGGTGAGCACCCGGTGCAGCGTGCCCTTCGGGATGGACGTCCGGCGGACCAGTTCGGCCAGCGACAGGGTCGAGTCGTCGATGGTGAACGCGTGCAGCACCATCATGACCTTGCCCAGCACCGTCGTGCGGTCGAACTCCTGATCGGACACTGTCGGTTCCTCCCTTCCGCTGCCACCTGCGACGTTTGTCCACGATACCGGCGTGTGTTCGGCTCAGTGGAACGCACTGCTTGGCGGACCATCCCCCGGCGGCGACAGTGGAACCCACAGTCCATTCCCCACGATCACATCGGGACGTCAGATGAGCACACCTCAGGGCACCAGCCTGCCCCCCACGGCGCGAGCCTCCGCCGACGCGGTCGCCGCCGCCGCCGAGCGGTTGAGCACCGCCGCCGCTACTTCCACGCCGTGCACCCCGGTCCGCAACCTGATCGGTACCGACGACGTCGCCGCCGCGTACGCCGTCCAGGAACGGAACGTCGCCGACCGGATCGCCGCCGGAGCGAGTGTCGTCGGCCGCAAGATCGGCCTGACCTCCCCGGCGGTCCAGCAGCAGCTCGGCGTCGACCAACCGGACTTCGGGGTGCTGCTCGACGACATGCACTGCCAGGAGGCCGGCCCGATTCCGCTGTCGCGGCTGCTGCAGCCGAAGGTGGAGGCGGAGATCGCGTTCGTCCTCGCACACGATCTGGTGGACGGGCCGCTCGACGACGCCCAGATCCGCGGCGCCGTCGACTACGCGGTGGCCGCCCTCGAGATCGTCGACAGCCGAATCGCCGGGTGGGACATCACCTTCGGAGACACCGTCGCCGACAACGGGTCGAGCGGACTGTTCGTCCTCGGCGCCGACCGGCGCACCCTCGACTCCGTCGACCCGGTCGCCGCGCAGATGCAGATGTTCATCGACGACACCGAGGTGTCGACCGGAACCGGCGCCGCCTGCCTCGGTGACCCGTTGCGGGCGCTGGCCTGGCTCGCACGCACCGCACGCGAGTTCGGTCAACCACTGCGCGCCGGGCAGGTGATCTTGTCCGGCGCCCTCGGGCCGATGGCCGTCATCGACACCGCCGGCACCGTCCGCGCCGACATCACCGGTCTCGGATCGGTCACCGCCACCTTCACCCAGGAGTGAGCATCATGAGCGTAAACACCCGTAAGGTCACCGTCGCGGTGATCGGATCCGGCAACATCGGCACCGACCTGATGATCAAGGTGATCCGCCACTCCGACGTCCTGCAGATGGGCGCGATGGTCGGCATCGACCCCGACTCCGACGGGCTCGCCCGCGCCCGCCGCCTCGGCGTCCCCACCACCGCCGGCGGCGTCCAAGGCCTCCTTCAGTTGCCGAACTTCGACGAGATCGACGTGATCTTCGACGCCACCTCCGCCAAGGCACACGCCGCCAACGCCGCCCTGCTCGAACCGCTCGGCAAACGGCTGATCGACCTCACCCCGGCCGCCCTCGGCCCGTTCGTGGTGCCGGCGGTCAACCTCGACGAACACCGGGACGCCACCAACGTCAACATGGTCACCTGCGGCGGTCAGGCCACCATCCCGATCGTCGCCGCCGTCTCCCGCGTGACACCGGTCGCCTACGCCGAAATCGTCGCCTCCATCGCCTCGAAGTCCGCCGGACCGGGCACCCGCGCGAACATCGACGAGTTCACCGAAACCACCTCCCACGCCATCGAAACCGTCGGCGGCGCCCGCCGCGGCAAGGCCATCATCATCCTCAACCCGGCCGACCCGCCGCTGATCATGCGCGATACCGTCCTGTGCCTGATCTCCGCCCCCCACCCGGCCACCCACGACAAGGTCCGCGACTCGATCCAGACGATGGTCGACCACGTCGCGACCTACGTGCCCGGCTACCGACTCAAGCAACAGGTCCAGATCACCCCGGTCCCGGACGGCCAACCCGTGCACACCCTGCTCGCCTCCGGCGACACGGCCGCCCCCACCCACCAGGTGACGGTGTTCCTCGAAGTCGAAGGCGCCGCCCACTACCTGCCCGCCTACGCCGGAAACCTCGACATCATGACCTCGGCCGCAGTGCGCTACGCCGAGTCCGTCGCCGACACGATCGCCGCCCCGACGGCAACCCAGGGAGCCACCCGATGACCACCAGGCTGTTCATCCAAGACGTCACCCTCCGCGACGGCATGCACGCCGTCCGCCACCGCATCACCCCCGACGACGTCGGCAAGATCGTGGCCGCGCTCGACGCCGCCGGTGTCGACGGCATCGAGGTCGCCCACGGCGACGGACTCGCCGGCGGCTCGCTGAACTACGGCCCCGGCAGCAACACCGACTGGGAATGGATCGAAGCCGCCTCCGCCAACCTCACCCACGCCCGGCTGACCACCCTGCTGCTGCCCGGCATCGGCACCATCGCCGAACTCGAACACGCCTACCGACTGGGCGTGCGGTCCGTCCGCGTAGCGACTCATTGCACCGAAGCGGACGTCGCCGCCCAACACATCGGAAAAGCCCGGGAACTCGGCATGGACGTCTCCGGCTTCCTCATGATGAGCCACATGACCACCGCACCCGAGCTCGCCGCCCAGGCCAAGCTCATGGAGTCCTACGGCGCGCACTGCGTCTACGTCACCGACTCCGGCGGCCGGTTGACCATGGACGGCGTCCGCGACCGGGTCCGCGCCTACCGGGACGTGCTCGACGAGGCCACCGAGATCGGCATCCACGCCCACGAGAACCTGTCACTGTCGGTCGCCAATTCCGTCGTCGCCGTCGAAGAGGGTGTCACCCGGGTCGACGCCTCACTGGCCGGGCACGGCGCCGGCGCCGGCAACTGCCCGATCGAACCGTTCATCGCGGTCGCGGACCTGCAGGGCTGGAAGCACAACAGCGACCTGTTCGCCCTCCAGGACGCCGCCGACGACCTCGTCCGGCCGCTCCAGGACCGGCCCGTGCGCGTCGACCGGGAAACCCTCACCCTCGGCTACGCCGGCGTGTACTCGTCCTTCCTCCGGCACGCCGAAGCCGCATCCCAGCGATACGGCATCGACGTGCGCACCATCCTCCTCGAAGTCGGCCGCCGCGGCCTCGTCGGCGGACAGGAAGACCTCATCGTCGACATCGCCCTCGACCTGCTCGCCACGAACCCTGAGCCCGCAGCGAGCTGAGTCCGGCTGCAGAGGAACGGAATTCGGACCACCGACACTCAGTGAGCCGCCCGAGTGCACGAGCATGCAACGGCGACGCCAGGGTGCGTGCCATGTCGTCAGAACGGGTACGCGGGCATCGCGCTCTGCTCGGTGACCCTCGTCGAGCCAGGACTGCCACAAACGTTCTGGAAACGCGGTTCGGTTGCGGCGCAACGATGAGGGCGAGCTGGCCGATCGACCGAGTGGAGTGGGGGAGAGAGCAATGTCAGCCTCTCGCGAGCGCCAGCCAGGTCGAGATCGCCGCCCCACCGGTCAGCACGAAGACGGCGTCGGCGCCGGCGGTGAGCGGGATGAAGACTTGTCCGAGTCGATTGCCGGTCAGGCGGAGGGAGAGCGCGGAGGCGTGGTTCGGGGGCGGGACCAGTCCCGCAACCCAGGTCATCGTGAACTCCACGTCACCAGGGTCATCGATCGCCTGGAGACGCGTCACCCGGACATCTCCCGGGAGGCCATCGAAGAGGTCGTGCGCTCCGCGCACAGCCACTTCGCGGACCGGAAGGTATGCGGCTTCGTGCCCCTTCTCGTCGAGCGGGCTGCCCGCGAGAAGATCCAGGAACTGGTGACGTCGTAGGCGTGGTCGCGTCGGGTCGCCATCCACGATCGAGATGGCGACCCGACGTGTTTCACCGAAACCTGTTCGTGTTCTCTCTCAGTTGAGCTTCTGCGGCACACCGTAGGTCATAACGGTGTCGCCGTTGGCTGTGACGGCCTTCGCATACGGCCGGATGGTGACCGGTCCGATCGCTCCGGAGATGGAACCGTGAACGCCCTGCATCCGCACCAGCGCCTCGGGTCCGTCGAACTCCTGACCCTCGAGCAGCGGGACCTCGGTGATACCGCCCGGCTCCAGGTCGATGTCCAGTTCCTGCGACGGGATGATGTCACCCGCCAGCTCCACGTTGGTCCCCGCGCTCAGATCCAGCGTGAAGTCGGGGATAAGCCCCAGGTCGATGCCGGTGTCCGACCCGATCGCGAACCCCAGGCCGGGCGAATTGAGGACGATGGTCGCACCTGCCAGCGCAACCGGGTAGCCGATCTGGTATCCGACGGTCAGTTGTGTGCCCTCGAATTCCGCGGCGTCGGGGCCGCTGATGTTCACCCCGGCGTATCCGTTGTGGAAGAACTCGACGCTGGTCGGTACGCCGTCGAGCGGCGGAACGACCTGATACTGCGTGTCGCCCTGCAGGACCTCGATGCGGTTGCCGTCCGCGTCGATGACGGAACTGGAGTTGTCGACACCGGCCGCGGCGGTGCCGTTACCCATCACCATGGCAAGTACGGCGATACCTGCGACCGCCGCCAGGCGGGTGAAGGATCTGTGTCCGGGTGGAGCTGTGCTGATGTTCGTCATGCCGATCCCCATTCAGTACGTACTGCAACCGATACGAAAAAGCATGCGAAGCGTAACCATTCAAGCCCCTCGCCGTCTTCGTGTTGTTCAGAAGTTCACGAGCGTTTCGTGCGGGTCCGCCACCGCTGACCTGGTTGTTCGTGGCACGATGGGCCGGTCGACGACGGCGAGCGTGCGGGGCAGGTCAGTCGTAGCGCGCGCCGGGCGTTCGACCACCGAGACTCCCGAGAACGTTCACCCAGCGCAGCAGCCCGGAATAGCTGCTGATCAGCGCATTCCGAGGATTCGGCGGACGGGACCGCGTTTGCGCGTCTTCGTGATCGTCGTCGCCAGGCCGATGCGGCGGCCGGTGAGTGGATCGGTGGCGGGAGGACCGCCGAACCCGGATTCGGACGCGGTCTCTGGTGCGGCGTCGCGGGTGTCGGTGAGGTACTTGTCGGGAAGCGAGAGTTTCGCGATGGTCCGCCACGACTTCCAGTACTGCACCGCGAGCGGGCCGGTCGTGTACGGCAGGTCGTACTTGTCACATAGCTGCTTCACGCGGATCGAGATCTCGTGGTAGCGGTTGGAGGGCAGGTCCGGGAAAATATGGTGCTCGATCTGGTAGCTCAGGTTGCCGGTCATGAAGTCCATGACGGGGCCGCCCGAGATGTTGGCGGAACCGAGCATCTGCCGCAGGTACCACTGGGCGTGCGTCTCGTTGTCGACGTCGGTCTTGGTGAATTTCTCGGCGCCGTCCGGGAAGTGGCCGCAGAAGATTACGGCGTTGGTCCACAGGTTGCGGACGAGGTTGGCGGTCGCGTTCGCCTTTGCGGTGGACTTCCATGCCTTGCCCGTCAGTGCCGGGTACACGACATAGTCCTTGAGTGTCTGCCTGCCGAGCTTGGCGAGCACTTCCTTGCCGCGCGTCTTGGTGAGTTCACGGTCGTCCCGGCCTCGGGTCACTTTGCCCAGTTCGAGCAATTGGATGGCGAGGCCGTATTGGAACAGCGCCGCGAGAATCGCGTTGTAGGCGAGGTTGCCGAGGTAGAAGGGCTTCCAGCGCTGGTCACGGGTGACGCGGAGCAGGCCGAAGCCCACGTCGTCGTCCATGCCGAGGACGTTGGTGTATTTGTGGTGCGCGTAGTTGTGGGTGATCTTCCAGTGCGCCGACGGATCGGCGTTGTCCCATTCCCAGTTCACGGAGTGCACCTCGGGATCGTTCATCCAGTCCCATTGCCCGTGCATCACGTTGTGCCCGAGCTCCATGTTCTCGATGATCTTCGACAACGAGAGCATCCCGGTGCCCAGCACCCACAGCGAGCGCTTGCGGGAACCGAAGAGCACCGCCCGGCCGCCGAGTTCCAGGCCGCGTTGCAGCCGGATGGTGTTGCGGAGGTACCGGGCGTCGCGTGCACCGCGGGATTCCTCGATGTCTCGTCGGATCGCATCCAGGTCGCGGCCGATGGCCTCGACGTCGGCGCGTGTCAGGTGTGCATATTCCTCGATGTCCGATATCGCCATGCACCTACGGTACCGTAGGTTACGGTCCCGTAGGTTACGGGCGAGTATTTTATGATGCGAATCACTTCGACTGGTACGCAGCGATTTTCGATGTCGAGTGGCGGACTGGGTGAGTTGTTACCGCGCTCTCGGGCTGCGGCGACGACCGACCGCACCGTCCTGCAGGACAGTGGGGACGGTCGTATCGCTGTTAGGGGGTCACTGGGTGAGGAAGGTGGGCGTGCGGTGGGTGTGGAAGCGGGGGAGGGCGGGGCAGAGGGCGGACAGGTCGTTGCCGCTACTGAGGACGGTACCGTCGGGCCGGATGATGGCGGCGCGGGCGCGGGCGCGGCGTAGCCAGCGGTGCAGATCGGTGCCGGGTCGAGCCAGCAGGACTGTGCCACCGCGTTGTTCGATGTCGGTGCGTTGTGTCGGGGTCGGGGAGAGGGAGGTGACGACCGCGAACCGGCCGCCGACGACCTCGGCGAATCGGCGACCCTGGTCGAGGTCCGGATTCGGGATCAGGCGGCCCGCTCGGCTTCTGCGCAGTCGAGGTCGTTCTATCAGAGTGGAGCGGTGAAGGGCCGGGGTTTCGCCGTCCATGATCTTGTCGCCGAGACCCGGGATGCGGTGCAGCAGTGGTACGACGATGCGACGGATGAGGTTACCGAGTTCGCCGCCTTCGGTCATGGCCATTCCGATCAGCTTGGCGCGCCGGATCAGTGCGAGCGCGTGGGGCTTGCGTTCGATCTCGTAGGTGTCGAGTGCGCTTTCGGGCAGATCTCCGGTGAGTACGCCGGCAAGTTTCCAGGCGAGGTTCATCGCGTCGCGGATCCCGGCGCCCATCCCCTGTCCGATGAACGGGGGTGTGAGATGGGCGGCGTCGCCGAGTAGGAACACGCGCCGGTTGCGCCATCGGTCCGCGATTTGGGCTCGAAAGGTGTACTCGGCCACGCGGACAAGTGTCAATTCGTCGACCGGTGTGTTCCGTGTCCACGGCGAGATGAGGGGTTGCAGTCGAGCCATGTCGCGATAGTCGTCGGCGGTCTCGCCGGGTTCGAGCCGGAACTCCCAGCGGTAGCGAGTGTGTCCGATGCGCATGTATGTTGCCGCGCGCACCGGGTCGCACACCTGGTGGGCGCCCTCCCACACGCCGAGGTCGGCGGTGGTCGCGACGTCGACAACCAACCAGCGTTGGTCGAATTTCAGGTCCCGCATCGTTGCCTGAATCTGGTTTCTGACCAGGCTGTTGGCGCCGTCGCAGCCGAGGACGTATCTGGCCTGCACCGATTCCTGCACACCGGTGTTTCGGTCGGTGAAGTCGACGCGAACGCTGTCGGTCGTGTCGTCGGCCAGCCCGGTGACCTCTACGTTGCCGCGCACGGACGCCTTCGGGTGCCGTGTCAGGTTGGCGCGCAGGATCTCCTCGAACTGCGGCTGGTCGAACATGTTGGCCTCAGGGTAGCCGTGGACGCCCGGACCGGGGTCTCGGTGGAACTCGGTGAGAACGCGCATGTTCCGGTCGACAAGTCGCAACCCGAGGCACGGCCGGGAGATCGCCGCGAACTCTTCGGCGATCCCGAGGTGCGCCACTATCCGGTGGATCTCACCGTCGAGGTGGACTGCCCGCGGCTGCGCGTAGACGCCCTCCCAGCGCTCCAGTAGCAGGCACTCGACACCGTACTGAGCCAGCAGCGTGGCGGCGGTCAGTCCGGTGGGTCCGGCACCGACGATGACGACTGGGACGACCCGTTCGCTCATCGGATCGATCCGAACAGGACTACGAGGTAGGCCACGATCGCTACGCCGACGACGATGGCGGGTGCCATCTCACGCAGTCCGTCACCGTTCCGTACGTGTGTGACGACGGCACCTACCATCAGGAGCAGCAGCCCGATGCCGGCGGCTGCGCCGAGCGCCGGCACGAGTCCGCCGATCACGAGACCGACGGCACCGGCGACCTCGAGCGCACCGATGCCCCGATACGTGCTGACGGGCATACCGACGTGGGCTGCCCGTTCCCGCATCGGCGCGGTTGCCGCTATCTTGCCGACGCCGAGCAGGAGGTAGAAGACTGCGAGGCAGAGTGCCAGAACTAGTGATGCGGTGGTCATGTGCGCACCGTGACCTTCCAATTGATCGCATATCGGTTCAAGATCGCCTTGACCGCCGGTTCGCTGGCAGTTCCGTCGATCTCGACGGTGGCAAGGATCGAACCGTCCTGGACGGACGCCTGGATGCTGCCGATGCCTGCGAGGGTGGCGAGGGCATGCTCGAGCTCGCGCCGTGTCGCGTCGGCGCGCAGAGCGAGTTTGTAGAGCTTGCCTACCGCCGTGACGGGCAACGCCGGGAGGATGGTGACCGCCTTGGGTGCCGCGGCCCGTTCGGGAACGCGCTCGCCCGCCCAGGCTTGCAGCTCGTGCGCGGTGACACCGGCGTCTGCGACGACGGTGACGTAGGCAACGGGCACTTCGCCGGCGTGGGCATCGGGGCGTCCCACCGCGCTGACCGCGGTGACCTGTGGATGGGCCAGAAGGGCGTCTTCGATGACCGCTGGATCAATGTTGTGCCCGCCCCGGATGATGATGTCCTTCGCGCGTCCGACCAGGTAGAGGAAACCGTCGCTGTCGATGCGCGCCAGGTCGCCGGTGTCGAGCCAGCCGTCGACCAGTTTGCCCATGCCGTCGAGAACGGGTCCGTGTTCGTCGTGGCCGGAAACATAGCCGGCGAACACCGTCGGACCGCTGATCGCCAGCACTCCGGTGGCTCCGGTGGGCAGGTCGTCCCAGGCGCCGTCTTCACGGACGCGTACCACCTTGACCTGCTGATAGGGCATCCGTAGCCCGACCGAGCCAGGTCGTGGTGCATCGGGAAAGCTGCGTGCACTCGCGCAGGTTGCCTCCGTCAGTCCGTAGCCTTGGAGCAGGGGCACACCCGTGTGGTCCTGGAACTTCGTGGCAACCGCGGTCGGCAGAGGCGACGCTCCCACCATGGCGAAGCGCAGACTACTGATGTCGGCATCGACCGGGCGCTGCGCGAAGGCCGCGTAGACGGTGGGCACCGCGCTCATCGACGCGATGCGGTAGTGCTCGACGATCTTCCAGAATTCGCTGGCCAGTGCCGGGTCGCGATAGCCGAGCGGGCCTGCCCACACCACACCCTGGCCCTTGAACAGCGGCGCCAGCAGCGTGACCATCAAGGCGTTGACATGGAACAGCGGCAGGGCGGCGAATACGACGGAGTCCGAGTCCCACGACGAGTTCGCGGCCAGCATCCAGGCATCGGCGACCTCGTTTTCCTGGGTGTGGGCGGCCAGCTTCGGAACACCGGTGGTACCACCGGTGTGAAACAGTGCGGCCACGTCGCACCCGCCAGGAGGATCACCGATGAAGTCGGAGGAATCGATATCGGCCGCCAGCGCACTGAGATAGCCGATCCGCACTCCGTCGACCTCGGGCAGGTCCGCAGGCGCGCCGGCGGCGCCGGTGGGCCGCAAGGCCAACACGGCATCCACCCTCCCGCTCACGGCAATCTGGTGCGCGGCCTCCCATGTCTCGGGCGCAAGTTCCGGTCCAGCCGCGACGAGTACCCGGGCACCTGAGCGGCGCAACAATTCAGCGATGTGCTGCTGCGACTGCGCGGCGTTGATGGGAGAAGCGATGCCGGCAAGCTGCGCGGCGAGAGTCGCGGGGATCAACTCGGCGCAGTTGGGCGCCATCACGGCGACCGCGTCCCGGCGCCGCACGCCCAGACGATGGAGCAGGTTCGCGTAACGATGAACATCGTCGAGTAGTTCGGAGAAACTGCGCTGCACCGGCTCCCGCCACCGTGCACCGTCGGGGAGGACGGTGAGCGCGAGCCGATCCGGCCACATGCGGGCCGCTCGGGTGAGTAACGCATAGGTGGACTCCGGAAGCCCCCGATCGCGCAGCGGCACGGCCTCGATCGTCGCGAGATCCGTGGGCGCCGCGTAATGCGGCCACAGCAGGTCGGTGGTCATCGGGCGTACCTCACCACCGTGCGCTGGCGCCCCAAGTCGATGGTCCCGTCGTCTGTGAAGACGGTGGCTTCGATGAGGTCTCCATCCTGCAGATAGTTCGAATTCTTGGCCTGGCTCGCGAAGAAGAGCTTCCATTTGACTGCGGGCGGTAGCAGGGAGGAGAGGATTGCGATCGGCTTCGGTGGGGCGCTCAGTGCCGTCCCGACCGGCGTTCCGGTGAGTAGCAAGTCCCCGGCATCGAGGCGCTGAAACCGGGTCAGCGCCTGCAAAGTCTCGGTCGGTTGGTAGATCATGTCGGCAACGGTCATGTTCTGGCGCGGCTTGCCGTTGACCCAGAGCCGCAGACGCAGGTCGGTGAACCGCTTCAGTTCGTCGCCGTCCAGCAGTACCAGCGCGGGGCCGACCGGGGTGAACGTCGGGTATGACTTGCCTTCGTAGAACTGCGTTTTCGGAAGCTGAATGTCGCGCGCGGAGATGTCGTTGGTGACGACCAGCCCGGCAACGTAATCGGCGAGATTGTCTGCGGTGATCGCCGACCCGACCGGGATGTCGCGGGCGAGGACGAGCCCGATCTCCACCTCGTAGTCCAGTAGCCGGACATGGGCAGGACGGATCACGTCGTCGTTGGGGCCGCTGATCGATCCGGAGGTCTTTCGGAAGAAGGTCAACGGAATGGTGTCGGGGTTCATCCCGGAGTCCTCGACGTGCGAGGCGAAGTTCGTCATCTGTGCGACCACCCGGCAGGGGGCGGTGACCGGGGAGAGCAACGAGAGGGTCTCGACGGGCACGGCGCCCTTGCTGGACGCCGCGGCCTCGACGGCTGGTCGGTCGGCCAGCAGTTGGGCGGTGGTGGTGGCCTCGGTGTCTACCCGTGCGGCGCCCGTGGGTGTGTCGACCCACCAGGCGTCGGCGGTGCGGAGGACGGAGATGGTCATGAGCTGGCAACTTTCAGAAGGCCGCGGAGGCGGTGGAGGTCGAATTCGTTGTCGGCGCGCAGCGCGTTGGCAATGGCGCGCAGTTCCTGGAGTGATTCCCGACCGGGGTTCAATCCGAGGAAGTCTTTGGTGGCGGGCGGCCCCCACTGGGCCAGTCCGGACGCGGTCATCGGTGCCCAGCCCGCGTCGAGCGTGCTGTCGAAGAGATCGCCGTCGCTGAAGTGCTCGACCATGAATCCGTCGGGGTCGCGCCAGTAGTCGAAGATTTGGCTGCCCTGGATGTGTCGGCCGATGCCCCAGGACCGGCGGTAGCCCCGGTCGAGGAGGTATTCGCCTCCGGCGGCGAGGCAGTCGAGGTCGGCGACCTGATATGCCGAATGCACATAGCGGTTGGCCGGGCCGAGGACCATCGCGAGGGTGTGATGGTCGGTGGGCGTGGCGCCCCGGTCGCAGCGGATGAAGCTCATGGCCGGGCCCCGGGCCCGTTGCCCGGGGTAGTAGAGGAAGTCGCTGACGATCAGTCCGAGGTGCTCGAGATACCAGTTGAGCGTTTCGAGGTACCTGGTCGTCTGGAGCACGACGTGCCCTAGTCGTTGCACAGTGGCCGGCGCGCGGGGTGGCCGCTGGGTGGCGTTCACCCGGCCGCCGTCGTGTCCGAAGTTCAGTGGGAGCGGAGCCTGGGCGGGCAGCGCCGGCAACTCGAACGTGTCGGACACAACGCGGACTCCCAGAGCGCTGGGATCCGTGAGATCGACCGTGATCCCGCCCAGACTCTCGGGTAGGGGCACGACCGCACCTCCGACCGCGTCCGCCAGTCGCAGCACGTCGGTCGCGTCGGCCGCCCGGAAGGCGGGACCGACGAACCGCGACCGTGGGCCTCGGCGGATGAGCACGCAGGGCGAACCGGGGTCTGTCCCGCGCAACTGCAGTTCGTGTGCGGTGCGGAACGCCGTCGTAAAACCGAAGGCATGGGCGAACGCCTCCGCCCGCTCGAGGTCGGGCTTCTCGAACTCCAGCCACGCGAGGTCATGCACTTTGATGATCGGCTCGGCGGCCCGCCCCCGGTGTTCGCCCTCCAGGGCGCCCTGCTCACTGTGCAGACCGGTATGCGGGTCATGGTGGACACTCATTGACCACTCCCTTCGATTTATGACGATATCGTCACTTACGACCATATCGTCAGTCAAGAGTATTTGAGGAATTCGTCAATATTGATGACGGGCGCTAGGGTGGGGCGAGGTCACGCGGATCAGGAGATGAGCGCGCAGGCCTGATCGAGCAGGTCGCCGAGCCACTGAAGCGCCTGGAACCGCGCGCGGCGCGAACCACTTCCGGGCCGAGGAGGAGCTCTTTCACGCGGTAGTGGAGGAGGCCCTCGACGGCCACGGGCAGACGCGTCGTCGACGGGATACGAATGGCTGGAATGGGATTGGTGCAAGGGTTGCTCGGACAAGACAGATTCGAACCGATTCGCGTCGTGACTGAAGTGACTGGCGGGGCCGGCGAGACGAATCGGGAAGAGATTCCCGTGGAGCATGTCGTCGCGCTCCTGCGAGAGCGTGTGTACGGCGCGATGACGTGTTTGGCGACGCTCGCCGTCCTCGTCCGCTATACGGCTCCCGAGACGAGCCCATGGGCGCGGGTCATGGATGTCGCGGTGGCCACCGGCGGGCTCTGGGCGGCGAGCCTGCTGGCCGACTGGGTAGCACACCTCGGCGCGTACCACCGTGCTCCGCGCGGACGGGCAGCGCTGCGGATGCTCCAGGCGTCCGGCCAGATCGTGGAGGCCGCGGTCTTGCCCCTGCTGGCATTGGTCGCAGCCGCCTTCGGACTACTGAGCACATCCACAGCGATGTGGATAGCGATGTGGATCCTCGTAGTCGAGCTTGGCGTCATTGCTCTACTCGCCGTGCGAATGGCCCAATTACGTTGGTGGCAACAGCTGTTCACCGTCACAGGATTGGTCGGTGTGGGCGTTCTCGTGGTCGGGATCAAGATCCTCGGCCATTAGGCTGGATCGATGTGGCGACTGCTCGCGGAGTGGAGCAATCGCCGAGTTTGAGGAATTCGTCAATATTGATGACGCGCGGGTAGTGTAGGGCAAGGTCGGACGGATCAGGAGAAGGGCACGCAGGCATGACCGAGCAGATCGCCGATGCACCGAACCGCCTGGAACGGCGCAAGGCGCGTACCCGCGCCGCACTCGTACGCGCAGCCCAGTCTTTCATGGCGGCAGGGAAACTGACCGCCCCGATTCTCGAGATCACCCAGGCCGCAGATGTCGGAATGGGGTCGTTCTACAACCACTTTCAGACCAAGGAGGAGCTCTTCCACGCGGCAGTGGAGGAGGCCCTCGACCGCCACGGCGCGGTGCTCGACGAACTGACCGCAGATCTGGACGACCCTGCCCAGATCTTTGCGCAGAGCTTTCGTCTGACCGGACGACTGCATCGCAGAAATCCCGAACTGAGCAAAGTTCTGCTCCGCGACGGGCCAAGTCTGGTCAACTCGGACAAAGGCCTCGCGCCGAGAGCCCGCCGCGACATCGAGGCAGCAGCCCGTGCGGGCCGGTTCAGCGTGCGCGATCCCGAACTGGCCCTGACGATCACAGCAGGGGCCGCACTCTGCCTGGGTCAACTGCTGCACGACCACCCCGAACGTGACGACGCGGAGGACACCGACCAAATCACCGAGGATCTGTTGCGCATGTTCGGCATCTCGGCCGACGAAGCCCACGAAATCTGCCGACGCCCCTTACCCGACACCGACGATCAACCCCAAGGCGCAACCGCCACATAGCGTGTCCGCGTCGTCACGATGCTCGCACCGGACCCGTCCCACAATGGGGTTGGGCCGATCCCGGCGAGGGGCCCGTCGATATGCTGCACGCATCCTTAATGCTCACAGCGAAGAGACGGTGATCGAGTTGTCTGATGCGCAACGTGGCCAACCCGGACAAGCTGCACGCCGTGGTGGTCGGCCCGATCCTCCACGTCGGCGCGCAGTAACCGCGGACGCGCACATCGTGTTGCCGACCATCGACGGGCAGTCGTTCGCGTCGTTGCGCCGCCGGGCCACGCCGAGGGCGGAGCGGTACGCGCTCGGGAAACGCCTGCGCAAGCAGACACCGCGGTCCGCGCTCGGGGAGTGGCGCGCACCGGACGATCGCCCCGATGTGGTGGATCAGATCGGTGTGTCGCACCAGGGTCGGGTGGAATCGCTCATACCGGTCAGGGTGGGGCGGATGGCGGCCTCGCCGTACGGTTTTCTGCGCGGCACCGCGATCGTGATGGCCCAGGACCTCGCCGGGCTGCCGGCGACCGGAATCCAGCCGGTGATCTGCGGGGACGCGCATCTGGGCAACTTCGGGTTCTACGCCTCGCCGGAGCGCGACCTGGTGCTGGATCTGAACGACTTCGACGAGGCGCATCCCGGCGGCTGGGAATGGGACCTGCGCCGCTTGACTGCGAGCATCTGGGTGGCGGGCCGGCAGAACTCGGCGACCGAGGGGCAGTGCGAGAGTGCAGTGCAGTCCTGCGTCGCCACCTATCGCGAGCATGTGCGCTGGCTCGCGGAACAACCATTGCTGGCGCGCTCGTTCGAGCGACTCGACCTCGACCGGCTGCAGACGACGGCGTCGGACGAGTCGCTGCGCCACGAGATCACCCGCGCCGCGGAGCGGGCTCGGCGCCGCGTCAGCGACCGGGCGCTGCCCCGATTCACCGAGCAGGACGAAACCGGCCGGCGCATCGTGGAGGAGCCGCCGCTGATCACCCGGGTGCCCGAGGCGGAGGCTGAGCAAATCGCCGCCGGGCTCGACGAATACCTCACCACGCTGCCCAGCCACTGGGCACGACTGCTCAGTGGCTACACCGTCGTCGACGTCGCGCACAAAGTGGTCGGCGTGGGCAGCGTCGGACTGCGTGCCTACGTCGTGCTGTGCGAAGGGAGCAGTGCCGACGACGTGGTGTTCCTGCAGCTCAAGCAGGCACGTCGATCTGTCGTGGCTCGCTTCGTACACGGCGAGTCCGCCTGGCACGACCACCAGGGCCGGCGCGTGGTCGAGTATCAGCAGGCCCTGCAGACCGTCAGCGATCCGTTGCTCGGCTGGACCACGGTGGAGGGTCGGCAGTACTACGTGCGGCAGTTCCGGAACATGAAGGGCGCGGTCCCGATCGACCACCTCAGCGCGGCAGCGCTGACCGACTACGCCGGCATCTGCGGGCGCCTGCTCGCGAAGGGCCACGCGCGGACCAGTGGTGCGTCGATGATCGGCGGCTACGTCGGGAAGTCGGACACGCTCGACGTCGCACTGAGCCGCTTCGCGCACGCCTACGCGGATCAGACCGAACGCGACCACGCGACTTTGGTCGACGCGGTGAAGCGGGGGAAGTTGCCGTGTGAGCCGCCGACGTGAATCGGTGCGTATTTGTCGTCCGGCTTCGCTGCGGCCACCCTCTGGTCGCCCGTCCGTTTCGGCTTGGTGCGGACTCGTAGGTGCTGCCGTCTTGTGGTGGTACGCCCTCCAAGCCGTTCACGATCTGCACGGCCGGCTACCAGCCGAACGAGTTCCATTCGATACGGATCGACATGGTCCCGGTTTACCGATCATGATTGGACTGGTCGTTGGTGGCCCTCTTTTCGGAGCCGCAATCGGGGCACACGTTTCCATGACGGGTTGGAATCTCGTACCGAGAGAACGCACGCGCGTTTGTGTCCAAATCATGAGGCTGTCACTCGACTGGTGAAGCTGCCGTGGAATCCGGGGAAGAAGTGCCGGTCCAACCTGGCGACGGCGATTGGTGCGCGGGAGGGGTCGCGGGCGTCGAGAACCACCAGGGCGGAGCGGTGCTCGGCAGCAGCCGGTCGGCCTGCACGAGCCCGCCCACGATAGTGAAGGCAGTTCGGTTCGCTGGCCGCTCGGCTTCGCTACCCAGGCTCCGACATCGATCCTTGCCGCTCCACCCGCCCCGAGCACGTTCCCGACAGTGGTCGGCCCGCTGTCACGTCCGGCTTCTCCCCACTGTTCGGGAGACGAGCGCTGATCGTAGATCAGTCCTTCGCTTCGCGGACGTCCTTTCCCTGCTCGGCGAACGCCTTGAAGTCCTGCATGTGCTGTTGCGACTGCTTGCGGAAGGCGCCGGGCATCAGGACCCCCACCAACCGCATCAGCAAGCCGCTGAACCGGTATTCGCTCTCGCTCACCCAGAGCGTCATCTCCGGACCGGCTTCGGTCAGCCGGTCGCGCACGGCGCTCCACATGCCCTCGCCGACGATCTCGCGGTCGAAGTGAACGACGCTCCCTTTCGGAATCCCGCGCAGGTCTGCCGGTTCCCGACGCGTGATGGTCTCGGTGCACTCGATCTTCTGCTTCCCCATCTGCATCACGACCCGCGATGTGGTACCGACCTGTCCGTGCACCCCACTCAGCGGCTCGTGCAGCACCAGACCCCGCAGCCACTTCGGCAGGTGTGCCGAGTCGGCGAGCAGCTGTGCCACTGTCTCCCGCGGCAGGGCGATCTCGATCGAGACGGTGTTCTTCATGGCGGAGCGCTCCTGGGTCCCGAGTAAAGAGGACTACGCTAGCAGCCTCGCTTGATATTATGAGGTCACGGCATGTTCAACGATCCCGGGGTCCGCGTGGTCACGGCGGGTGTCGCCCTGCCAGCGGAGGGCGAGGGCGCGCTGCGGCCGGCGTCGCACACGGCGACGTGCGGCTCGCCGAAGCGGTTGTCCACCACGAGGTGCGGGCCCTGGGGCGGCACAGTTGCTCACCGCCGTGTCGTACGTTGGTTCCTGGCATCGGAAGCGCGGGCGGCGGCTCGTGGCGTTCTACGCGGTCATGTACCACGCCGCACTCCGACCGGCCGAAGCCGCGGGCCTACGCGAGAGTGACTGTCACCTGCCGTAAACCGGGTGGGGACGCCTCACCCTGCGCGGGACGCGGCGCCCCGTCTCGGGGAAGCAGTGGACGGACTCCGGGGCACGACCCCACCGTAAGCGGGTGGGCGCATCGCGCAGATGACTCCAGCCACGCTGTTTCCGAAGACGTCTGCACAAGCGGCCGACTCCTCGGGGGTCCGTGCAGTGAACTATCGACACTGACAGCGGAGGCGAAGGTGCTCGTCGATCAGCGAAAGAGCCGGGATCTGCTCGCGGCCGGGTGTGTAGTGGTGCGGCTACGGGAAGACGATTTGCCGTCCCTAAGCGTTCGACCATCCCCACTGCCGGGAAATACGGGTGCACTCGATGGTGCCGCGTCCCCGCAAGGTCATGGAAGACATCCGCGACTGGATGCGGGGACTACCAACCGGCCGATAACACGTGGATGGATGGATATGGATGGAGGGGTGTTCACCTATGGCGAGCGGTGATGTGGGGCTTGGTAGCTCCATGAACTGACTCGCCGGTAATCACGCGTACGAGGGGCTACTGATCACACCTGATTCCGCTTGCTGCGGGCACGTTCGCGCACTCCAGGCGAACGGGTGGTTGCTGCAGATGGTTCTGGTGGGCGCAGTGCCGGGGGAGTGGAGTGAGTGGAGTGACTGCTGAAAAAACATTTCCAGCGTCTCGACCAAAAGGCCAGGTGAGCACACTTTTGCTCTGCAAAATCCCGTCCCAGTGCCTCGACCGTGGATTTCGTGCAGGTGAGGGCCGAAATGGCCGTGACGAACGGCGCCGGGGGCGCTCGATAACAGCACAGCCGGTGATCGCGAAGTTGATCTTGTGCGAACACTGATACTGATCGGAACGGCATTCGGGCTCGGCGCGGGCCTGGTGTGTACCAGTCTGTTTGCCCGGTGGTTGTCGCACCCGGTGCGCTTCACCACGGGGTACGTCGGGTCTAGCGCCTTGCACATGGAATCGGTTGATCCCATGCCGTTCCTGGTTGCCGGCCTGATTGTCAGTGCGTGCCTCGGCGCGTTCGCCGGTTACGCAGCCGCCCAACGCGGTTGGCGGCTGACCCGACACGGTGCCCGATGACGGAGTGCTCGGATGTTCCGGTCCCGGGTCCACGGGGTGAGAACACCGCCCGCGACCGCCGCCTACACCGGGCGTCGGCTCCTTTATGGGCGGTGAGCAGCAGGTGATCGAACTGGGTGCGCAGACTCGCGCCGGAGTCAGACGCGGAGCCGGGTATTTGGTCTGCGGGGAGCGCCAAACGCGAACGTCGAACGCCCGGTCGCTGGGGATGCCGTAGACCAGCATCAACAACACCCTCGGCCTGCTCGCTCGACGCGGCAGCGAGAGGATCCTCCACTGAATGATGTTGAAATCCCGCCGCACTCAGCTGACAAATTCGGCTGGAACCTACAGAGGTCGCCCGATGGTGGGTCCTGCCCACGCGCGAGTCAGTGATTCCTCCATCGGGTGGACGGCTTCCTGATGACGATCGGATTGACCGGGGCGCCGGTTCCTTCGACAACCTTCAATGGTGCTGCGGTGTAGAGGAACGAGTACTGGCCGTCGCCGTTGCAGTCCTGGGCCAGTTCGTGCAGGGCGATGATCTCGGCGAAGGTGATTCCGAGGTTGCGCATCAGTGCGTTGTGCAGCGTCAGCCAGACGCCGGAGACCGGGTCGTGGGTGACTTCGTTGGCGATCGTGTCGGTGACGAGATTCGGGATTTCCAGGTCGTTGAACCACGCGACCAGCTCGGGTGAGTACGTCAGACCCGGCTCGTTGAAGTTGTCGTAGAACTCCTCGCGCGGGGTGTTGTAGAAGTATTCGAGCCATCCGGTGTGGACCACCAGGATGTCACGCTTGCGGATCTCGACGCCTTGCTGGGCGACCGGCACCGCCGAGATACACCACGGTCCATGATGTTGACCCGCCGCGCCGGTCCGCGAGGGCCGAGGAAGGTGGGATCCCCCTTGGGGTTGCCGATCTGCACCTGCAACGTGAACGTCTTTCCCTGCCTGACTTCGGCGACGCCGACGAGCGCTTCGCGGGAGCCGAGGTAGTTCAGTGCGCACACCTCGTCGTCGGACCCCCATTTGCCCCAGTTCTTGGGCTGGTCCTCGAGCAACTCGGTGGTGGTCGGAACCCTCGTCGTGCGTCCTGTGTCGGACATGATGGTGACACCTTGGAAGCGGGGAGAGAATCGGTCGGCATTCGGCGACAACTGGTGCTCGCTCTGCGGCTAGGCCATTGGTGCGGGTGCGAAGACGGTGGCGAGGCGGCTGATCGTCCGAGCTCGGGCGAGTTTCGGCAGGTCACTGCCGTTTTCGATGCGCGCACCGTCGACGCCGAGTCGGTCGATGATCTGGCGGGCCCAGTCGATGTCGGTGTCGGTGGGGCTCAGTGCGCGGTTGATGACGGGGGCTTGTCCGGGGTGCATGCACAGCTTGCCTGACATGCCCATGGTGCGGGTCACGGTGAGGGCGTCGGTGAGCGGATCCTCTGCGGTGGTGAGGGTGGGGCCGTCGATGGGGCCGGGCAGACCCGCTGCCCGGCTTGCCACCACCAGCCGTCCCCGGGCATAGGACAGGGCCGGCGCGAGGTCGGCGGCCCCGGCGTCACGGCGGAAGTCATTGCTGCCGAAGGCGATCCGGAAAGTCGGCTGTGCGGAGGCGATGTCGTAGGCGCGTTCGATGCCCAGTGCCGATTCGACGAGTGCCATAACGGGGGTCTGGGCGGGCAATCGGGCGGCGGTCTCGGTGACGTGTTCTGCCGACTCGCATTTGGCGAGCATCACACCCAAGAGCCCGGGTGTTGCCTCGAGTGCGTCGAGGTCGCGGCTCCAGTCCTCGCTTTCGGCCGGGTTGATGCGGACCCAGCCGGTGCCGCCGCGAGAGAACCAGAGGTGGAGGGCTTCTCGTGCCGTGGGTCTCGCGGAGGGGACGACACCGTCTTCGAGGTCATAGATGACGGCGTCGGCCGCTCCGGCGTTGGTCTCGGTGAAGTGCCTGCTGTGGGCGGCCGAGACGAGCAGCCACGATCGGGCATCGGCGGCGGGGATGTCGGTATGGTTCTGCTGTGTCGATGCCATGGGGGTCCTCCGGTGGGTCGTCGTTGTTCTATCGGGACAGCCATCCACCGTCGACGGACAGGGCGGTGCCGGTGACGTACGAGGACGCGGCCGAGGCGAGGAAGACCGCCGCGCCGGCAAGATCCTCCGGCCGTCCCCAGACGCCGGCGGGAATGCGGCGCAGCATGTTCTCCGCCCGGGCGGGGTCCTCGCGGTGCGCGGCGGTGAACTCGGTTTCCATATAGCCGGGGGCGATTGCGTTGACTCGGATGCGGTGTGCGGCCCACTCGTTCGCGAGAGCTCGGGTCAGTCCGAGGATGCCGTGCTTGGAGGCGGCGTAGGACGGGACCTCCATCCCGCCTTGGAAGGAGTTGATCGAGGCGATGTTGATGATGCTGGCGGCGGCGTTGTCGTCGAGGGCGGCCCGTGCGAAGGCCTGGCTGAGCAGGAATGGGGTGGTGAGGTTGAGGTCGAGCACGGCCGACCAGTCCGTGGGCGTGGTTTCGGTCGCCGGCCCACGGCGGATGATGCCGGCGTTGTTGACCAGGATCGTCGGATGCGGGAACTCGGTCCCCGCCCAGGACATCAGCTCTGTCGCGGTTTCCGGCGTCAGGTGACCGAGGTCGGCGGTGCGGGTCGAGCACCGGACTCCCCGGGCACGCACCTCCTTGGCGACCTGGTCGAGGTCGCCGATGTCGACGGCGACGATGTCGGCTCCTGCTTCCGCGAGAGCGATGGCCAGTGCACGGCCCAGGCCGCGCGAGGCCCCGGTCACGAGGGCGGCGTTGCCGTCCAGGCGGAACAGGTCCAGGACCGGGGTGTGGACAGGTGCGTTCATGCGAGAGCTCTTTCTACTCGGATCGGGAGACGACTGGTGGCCGGGCCGGTGTGCGGGGTGAGCACCGCACACCGGCCCGGCGGCTATCAGGTGCGGGTGGCCTCGTCGAGGACCCGGTCGTGTTCGAGGGAGGTGCGGGCGGTTTCCTTGGCGGCGATCACGGCGATGATGGTGATCACGGCCAGGACGGCGAGGTAGATGCTGACGGCGATGGTGTTCTTTTCCTCGACGGTGCCGAGCAGTGCGACCGCGATGACGGGGGCGAGGCCGCCGGCGAAGACGGACGCGAGCTGGTAGCCGAGGGAGGCGCCGCTGTAGCGGACGCTGGTGCCGAACAGTTCGGAGAACATCGCCGCCTGCGGCGCGTACATCAGGGTGGTGAAGATCAGCCCGATGAAGATGGCCGCCGCGATGACGGTTTGGTTTCCGGTGTCGATGAGGGGGAAGAACACGAAGCCCCAGATGCCGGCACCGAGTGCGCCGGTGAAGTACAGCGGTCGCCGGCCGACCCGGTCGGACAGGGCGCCGATGATCGGGGTGAGGAAGAACTGCGCGACGGAGGCGATCAGCACACCCGCGATGGCGGCGCTCTTGGGCATATCCAGGTAGGTGACCATGTAGGTCATCACCACGACCGTGAAGATGTAGTACGACGTGTTCTCCACCAGCCGCAGGCCCATCGCGATGAGGACCTCGCGGGGGTATTTGCGCAGGACCTCGATGATCGGTGCGTGCTCGGCCTTGTGGTTCTCGAGGGCTTTCTTGTTGGCGGCGAAGACCGGGGATTCTTCGATGCTCAGCCGGATCCACAACCCGATGAGGACGAGAACGGCGCTGAGCAGGAAGGGAATTCGCCAGCCCCAGGAATCGAAGGCTTCGTCGCTCTGGAACATGGCCAGCACCCACAGCACCACCGCGGAGAGCAGGTTCCCGAGGGGTACGCCGGCCTGGGTCCACGACGTCCAGAAGCCGCGGCGGTCGTTGTCGCCGTGTTCGGCGGCCATCAGGACCGCTCCGCCCCATTCGCCGCCGACGGCGAAGCCCTGCAGTAGTCGGCAGCCGATCAACAGCAGTGGTGCGGCCATACCGATGCTCGCGAAGGTCGGCAGCAGGCCGATGGCGAAGGTCGCGGCGCCCATCATGAGCAGGCTGACGACCAGCATTTTCTTGCGTCCGAGTTTGTCACCGTAGTGGCCGAAGACGATTCCGCCGAGCGGGCGGGCGAAGAAGCCCACCGCGAACGTGGCGAAGGCGAGCAGGGTGGCGGTGGCCGGTTCGCTGTCGGGGAAGAACAGGGGCCCGAAGACGAGCGCGGCGGCCGAGCCGTAGAGGAAGAAGTCATACCATTCGACGGCCGTGCCGATCATGCTGGCGAAGGCGACCTTGACGATCGAGGTGCGCCCGGCCGCGTGGGTAGCGGGTTCGGCCGCAATGTCGGGTGTGGACATGGCGTGTCCTTTCGGGACAGGGGTGGGGTCCGGTGTGGTCATGGGACGAGCACGACCTTCATGTCGTGGCCGGCCGCGGCGCGTTCGAGCGCCGAAGCCGCATCAGTGAGGGAAATTTCGGTCACCAGTTGTGGCCACGGTGTCGGGTCGGCGGCCATCGCGTCGGCTGCGGCCCGGTAGTCGACCTTGGTCGATCCGTAACTGCCCTGCAGGCGAATCTCCTTGCGGGTGACGGCGTTGAAGTCGACCGGTCCGGTGCGGGCGAACAGGCCGACGACGGAGATGGGGCTGCCGGGCAGGACCGCGGCGATGGCGGCGTCGAGCGCGGCCGTCGAACCGGAGGCGTCGACCCAGGCGGTGGGGATGAACGGTAGCTCGTCCCGGCCGGCGATCACGGTGCGTAGACCGAGCGCGCGGGCGAGCGGCAATCGCGCGTTCTCATCGTTGCCTACCCCGGAGAGCACGACGTCGTGGCCGCGCTGGGCGAGGACGAGGGCGGCCATTGTTCCGATCGGTCCGGGCCCGGACACCACCACCCGGGTGGGGCCGTCGGCGGCGTTCTCGATGTGCGCGACGGCGCGGCAGGCGACCGACAGTGGTTCGGTCAGCGCCAGGGTCGACGCCGGCAGATGCCGGTCGACCTCGACGAGGCGGACCTCGGGGACGACGAACGATTCGGCGGCCGCGCCGTCGAAGGACAATCCGAGCACGGTGCGCCGGGGGCAGATCTGCCGGAAACCACGCTCGCACAGATCGCACACGCCGCAGCCGTCGATGGCAACGGGGACAACGCGTTTGCCGAGCCAGGTCGGGTCGGCGCCCTCGCCGAGGGCTTCGACGTATCCGACCGCCTCGTGTCCGAGCACGACCGGGGGGCGGATCCATTCGTAGCCGGTGTCGTGACGCCAGGCGTGCACGTCGCTGCCGCACAGCCCGCAGGCCTCGGTGCGAACCCGCACCTGTCCCGGGCCCGGTTCGGGCTTGGGCAGATCCTGCACCAGGACGTCGTGGGGAGTGGCACTTCTCTTGGTCAGAGCTCGCATGGGGAACCTGCTAACTTTCGCCCGCTGCCGGGCTGACGGATGAAAGAGGGTGAGATGCCGGCGGACACCGCCCCTGAGTGCCGAGGGCACTCGGTGTGGTTGCGCCATGTCAGGCGGTGTCCGCCGCAGTGTCAGCGGATGAAGCGGTCGACGTAGTCGGCGCCGAGACCGATTTTCTCGTAGTGCGCGCGGGCTTTCTCGATCTTGCTGAACACATCCTCGATGCCGACGGTGTTGCCGTCGACGTCGACGTAGATGTACGCACCGCTCACGTGGAACAGGGTCGCCATCTCGGTCACGTCTTCGGGGACCTCGAGGGTGTGGATGTCGCCGGGCGGCTCGAACGCGTAGGTGCCCTCTTCTGCCCACCAGTCGTACTCGAGGTAATGCCAGCGGCCCCGCAGGGTGAACGCGTGCACCGCCCCGGCGTGCCGGTGGCGGGACAGGATGCCCGAGCGGCGCACCCGCAGAATGTTCACGAAATAGCCCTGACTCGCCGACAACACCAGCGGGCGGAACTCGACATCCTGCGACTGCGGAACCCACAGCCGCTCGTCACAGTCCAGATCCAGTGCACCCGGAACGATCAGGTCGTCACTCATCCCGTACGGCTTCGGACCCGTGTAGGGCACAGCCTCTTCATTCTTCATCTCAACGGTGGAACTCACGATGCTCTCCTTTCGCTTAATCGCATAAGTAACGGTACATCGTTGTGTTCCAACGCACAAGCGGTGATGTTTCAGGGCTTCAGCGGGCCGTTAACTGGATAAATGAGCCAAGGCCGGGCAGTCGTCGGAGTTCTTAAGTAGTCATTGGCGGGTTTACGGGTAACTTAAACGAATCAGTGCTGCCGCTTGTGCAGGACTCTTCGCGGCGTCACCTCCTGGAAGCATTACTTAACCGCGTAAGCTGGCACGCGTGACTGATACATCCCGCGGCGCAGGCAGTACGTCCAACGGTGGCCGATCCCGGCGAGTGACGATGAGCGATGTCGCCCGCAAGGCGGGGGTGTCTGCTGCCGCGGTCTCCTATGCACTCAGCGGGGCGCCCGGGGTCAGCGACGAGAGCCGCCAGCGGATCCTTGCCATCGCCGAGGAGCTGGGGTTTCGACCCAGCAGGATCGCCCGGGAACTGCGCTCGGGCACCACGAAAGCAATCGGGTTACTCCTGGCGGACATCGCCAACCCGTTCTACACCGAGGTCGCCGGGGGAGTGGTCGCCGCCGCCGCCGAAGAAGGCTACGAGGTGTTCGTCTCCCACGTCGGCGTGGACGGTTCGCGGCAATCGGACGTCGCGTTCGCGCAGGTCGACCGGAACTGCAGCGGCCTGATCTTCACCTCGCTCGTCGCCGCCGACAAACCACTCCTCGACAAGCTCCGCCACGAGAACATCCCCGTCGTGCAGCTCTACCGGCAGATCGAAGACGAACCGTCCGACTGGGTCGGCATCGACGACTACTCCGCCTCGTTCGAAATGGCCTCCCACGTGGTTGCCACCGGGCGTCGCAAGGTCGCCATCCTCGGCGGCCCGGACACCTCGAGCGTGTCGGTCAACCGCATGAACGGATACCGTGACGCCTTGGCCAAAGCGGGTTTGCGCGCGGTCAACGAACCCGACGTGTGGGGGGAGTTGACCCGACCGGCCGGTGCATTGCGCGCCCGAGCACTCTTCGCCGAACACCCTGAGATAGAGGCCGTCGTCTGCGGTAACGACATGATCGCGCTCGGCGTTCTCGACGTCTCCCGCGAAATCGGCAAGCGCGTGCCGGAAGACCTGGCGCTGACCGGGTTCGACGACATGAGCTTTTCCAGCGCCGGCCCCCTCCAGTTGAGCACCGTGACCGTGCCGCGGGATCTGATGGGCCAACGCGCCGCACGCATGCTTCTTCAACGTCTCGCCGGCGACAAGGGACCCGCACGCAAAGAGCTACTGCCGTACGGGATTCAGGTGCGAGAGACCACCGCACGACGCGTATAGGGCGCGCTCGGCCGAGAAACATTCGAACGTCGGAAGACACGCATCGCACCGAACCGCTTAGGCCTGCGGACTGTCATCTCTCGAGGACGCGCACGGCGGAACCCGCCAGTCCTTTCACTGTGATGCGGTCGCCCCCACCCCGGCGATTCGTCGAGTGGACCCCCTCGTCGGCGGACTCATCGCTCAGATTCGAGGTGCACCGTGACGCCAGGCAGAGGTCGGTGATCCTGTGCCTGTGCCTGTGCCTGTCGCTGCCGCGTGACGTACACGAGCCTGCGCGTAGTGGTCCGCGTTGGTGCGTATGGCAGCCAGTTCCTGTGTTGTCAGAGCACGCCGGACCTTTCCGGGGATGCCGGCGACGAGCGTCCCGGGTGGAATCTGCATTCCCTCGGGGATCAGGGCGTTGGCGGCGATCAGGGTGCCCGCCCCGACGCGGGCGCCGTTCATCACCGTCGCACCCATTCCGACCAGGACGTCGTCGCCGATCGTGCAGCCGTGCAGGATCGCGTTGTGCCCCACCGACACCCCTGTGCCGATGACGAGCGGGAACCCGGGATTTGCGTGGAGGACGCAGCCGTCTTGGATGTTCGTCCGCTCACCGATGTCGATCCTCTCCGCATCGCCGCGGGCCACTGCGCCATACCAGATACCCACCCCCGACCGGATTCGCACAGTTCCTACGACGGTGGCGTTCGGCGCGATCCACACATCCTCTGCGATGTCCTGATCGCCTGGGGTCAGGGAAATCCTCACCGCTGCAGCTCCTCGGTGTCGAGTCGCCGATGATTCGTGCCGGGATAAGGCTGGGCGGATGTGAAGTCGTTCTCGCCGATGCGGTGGACGTGGATGAGGTTGGTGGATCCGACGGTGTGTGGGGGTGAGCCGGCGACGATGACGACGAGGTCACCGCGCCGGTAGCGGCCCAGTCGGAGGAGGGCGGTGTCGACCTGGCGGATCATCTCGTCGGTCGATTCGACCGGGTCGACGAGGAAGGTTTCGGTGCCCCAGGTGAGGGCGAGTTCGTTGCGCACCTGGGGTACCGGGGTGAATGCCAGCAGCGGCAGCGGGGTGTGGAGCCGGGCGAGTCGTCGCACGGTGTCCCCGGACTGGGTGAACGCGACCAGCGCGGTGGCGTTCAGGCGTTCGCCGATGTCGCGGGCGGCGAACGAGATCACCCCGCCGTGGGTGCGGGGAGTGTGGGTGAGGGCGGGGACGGTGGTGGATTGGTGTTCGACGGCGGAGAGGATCCGCGCCATCGTCGCGACCGTCTCGGTCGGGTAGGCGCCGACGGAGGTTTCCCCGGACAGCATCACCGCGTCGGCGCCGTCGAGGACCGCGTTGGCGACATCCGACGCCTCGGCCCGGGTGGGGCGGGAGTTGTCGATCATCGACTCGAGCATCTGCGTGGCCACGATCACCGGTCGGGCGTTCTCCCGGGCGATCTGCACGATCCGTTTCTGCACCAACGGCACCTGCTCGAGGGGGAGTTCCACCCCGAGGTCACCGCGCGCGACCATGACGGCGTCGAAGGCGCGCACGATCGCCTCGATGTCGTCGACGGCTTCGGGTTTCTCGATTTTCGCGATGACCGGGACCCGACGGCCGATCCGGTCCATCACGTCGTGGACGCGGTCGATGTCGGTGGGGGCGCGCACGAAGGACAGGGCGATCAGGTCGACTCCGAGCCGCAGGGCGAATTCGAGGTCGTCGATGTCCTTGTCGGACAGGGCGGGGACGGAGACGTTCATTCCGGGGAGGGAGACGCCCTTGTTGTTGCTGATCGGGCCGCCTTCGGTCACCCGGCACACGACGTCGTTGCGGTCGATGTCGGTGACGGTCAGTGCGATCTTGCCGTCGTCGACGAGGAGTCGGTCACCGGGCCGGGCGTCCTGGGCGAGGTGGGTGTAGGTGGTCGAGACCCGGTGGTGGGTGCCCGCGCAGTCCTCGACGGTGATCCGGACCTGTTCGCCGGTCGCCCACACCGCCCCGCCGTCGGCGAAGCGGCCGAGGCGGATCTTCGGTCCCTGTAGGTCCGCGAGGATTCCGACGGCTCGGCCGGTGTTGTCGGCTGCGGCGCGGACGCGCCGGTAGTTGGCTTCGTGGTCGGTGTGGTCGCCGTGACTGAAATTCAGTCGGGCGATGTCCATCCCGGTTTCGACGAGACTGCGGGTGCGCTCGTCCGTGGCGGTGGCGGGCCCGAGCGTGCAGACGATCTTCGCGCGCCGCAGTGATGACAGGGCGGTGGCGTCGAGGTAAGGGGTGGTGCGGCGTTCCGCAACTGCCGAGTCGAGAGTGGTATCCATTGGTCTCCTTGGAAGTCGCGGCTAGGGCGTGGGGGTAGGGGCGGGTGCGGCGTCGGCGCCGATCGTGTCGAGTCTGCGGGCCGGTCGAGAAGACCACCGGCCGTGGGCGATGCCCGCGCCGGCCTGCTCCAGAAGGCTTTCCGCATTGGCCATGCAGCGGCTTTCGTCGGGTTCGAGATCGGTGAGGGTGTACACAGCATCCAAGCCGGCGGCGCGGGCGTCGTCGGCGGTGACGACGCAACGGCCCGCCACGGCTACCGCTTGTACCCCGACCTGCCGGGCGGCCCGGGCGACGCCGACGGGGCCCTTGCCTCGCAGGCTCTGCCCATCGAGAGATCCCTCTCCCACGACGACGCACGCCGCCCCCCGCACCACCTCGGAGAACGAGGTCAGTTCCAGGAGGAGGTCGATACCCGAGGTCAGCCGCGCTCCGAGGATCGCGGCCATGGCGAACGCCAATCCGCCTGCCGCCCCCACACCGGGCCGGTCCCGAACATCCCGGCCGACAGCCTGCTCGACCACGTCGGCCCAGCGGCCTAGTGCGTGATCGAGTCGGGTCACGGTGTGCGGGTCGGCACCCTTTTGCGGCCCGTAGACCGCCGCCGCGCCGTGCCGCCCGGTGAGTGGATTGTCGACGTCGCAGGCGACGATCACCTCGATGTCCCGCAGCCGCGGATCGAGTGAATCGACGTCGAGGACGTCCGCGGCGGCCAGGTCCTGGCCGCACGGGTAGAGCGGGTCCCCGTCGGCATCGAGGATGCGCGCCCCGAGCGCACTCAGCGCGCCGGCGCCGCCGTCGGTGGACGCACTGCCGCCGACGCCGAGGACGATCCGCTGCGCCCCTCGGTCGAGTGCATCCACCATCAGCTGCCCGACACCGCGGGTGGACGCCGTCCGTGCGGTGGTGGGGGTCGGCCCATGGTGACCGAGGTGGGACAGGCCCGCCGCTGAGGCCATCTCGATCACCGCGGTATCACCCCGCAGCGCATAGGTTGCGGTGAGCGTCTGCTGCAGTGGCCCAGTGACCGGGCACGTGACGGCTGTGTAGCCCTGCCTGATCATCACCTCGACCGTGCCCTCGCCGCCGTCGGCGATCGGGAACTCGACCACCGTCAAGTTCGGTGCGGCGGAACGCAACCCGCGCGCGACGGCGGCTGCGGCGCACGCTGCCGTAGCGGAGCCCTTGAACTTGTCGGGCGCCACCACCACATGGCCGGTGGCCCTTAGTACGGACTGAGTACTCACCCGTTCCCCTTCGGTGCTCGAGAAGACCTGCGACATTGAGGAATCAGAACGCCACTGAGGACGAACCCTTGAGACCCAGATGCGCACGTGCCTCATCCGGTGTCGCGGGGGTGCGGTCGAACATCGCGGCCAGGTCCGCCACCTTCGTCACCAATTGCGCATTGGAGGTGGCCTGCTCGCGCTTGCTCACGCGGAGGTTGTCCTCGAGACCGACTCGAACGTTGCCGCCGAGCATCAAGGACAGTGCGGCAAGGTTGAACTCACCGCGGTAGCCCACTCCGGCGGCCGACCAGGTGAACGAATCCTTGCCGAGAACACGCTCGGCAGTGCGCAGCATGTGGATGAGCTGGTCGGGTTCGGCGGCATTCGCACCGAGGACGCCGAGCACGAACTGCAGGTTGAACGGCGCCTCGAGCACCCCGTCCTTGACCAACTGCTCGAGGTTGTAGATCTGGCCGACATCGTAGACCTCGATCTCCGGGCGGGTATCGGACTGGCGCATCTGCTCGGCCATGTAGGTCATGTCGGCAAAAGTGTTCCTGAAGATGTAATCGGTGGTGCCCTCCAGGTATTCGCGCTCCCAGTCGGCGAACGGCAAATCACGGGCGGCGACAGGGAACAAGCCGAAGTTGAAGCTGCCGGCGTTGAAGGTTGCCATCTCGGGGCGGAACTTCAGGACCGAGGCGCGCTCTTCGACGGTCATCCCGCGGCCACCGCCCGTGGTGGGCTGAAGGACGGCGTCGGTGTGCTTGCGCAGCTCGGACAGGGCGCGTTCGAACAAATCGAGGTCGGCGACGGGGCGTCCGGTCGTTTCTTCGCGCACGTGCACGTGCAGGACGGAGGCGCCGGCCTCGGCGGCCTTGACACCCTCCTCGACGATCTGGTCGACGGTGATCGGGATGGCCTTGCTCTGGGCGGGGACGGTCATGCCGCCGGTCAGCGCACAGGTGATGATGACTGTGTCGTTCATGATGTTTCGGCTCCTGGATAGGGATTGGGTAGGGCGGGTGGTGGCGGTGTTGTCAGGCGGGAACGGTGGCCAGCGCCGTCAGGGTGTCGCGGCCCGGCGTGCGGAGGCCGCGTTCGCAGTCGTGCACGAGCTCGACGATGCGGGTGTTCAGCGGGCTGGGAATACCGGCGGATGCGCCGGTCGCGGCGACGCCGCCGTTGATGACGTCGACCTCGGTAACCGCGCCGCGTTCGAGGTCTTGGAGCATCGATGCCTTGGTCGCCCCGAGTCGGTTCATCAGGATGGCCAGTGCGGCGTCGGCGCGACTGAGGTCGTCGCCGGACCGGACCACGAGCTGCTCGGGCCGGACGCCCACGATCTCGTCGAGATCGACACCGATTGCGGTCGCGACGTCGTATGCCTCGGTCCACAGCCGGTAGGCGACTTCCCGCCCGAGCGGATCGGAAACGATGTCGCGGTAGAGCAGTCCGGTAACCGCACCGAGTCCGGAGAAGGTGCTGTTGAGCAGCAGCTTCGACCAGATCTGCCCGACGATGCGGTGGGAGATGTGCACCTCGGCCGCCGCACCGAGGATACGAGCCAGGCGCTCGATGCGTTCGGTACTGCGGCCGTCGACCTCCCCCACGACGAACGGTGCGACGGTGGTCTGGGCGAGATGACCGGCGCCGAGGTTGGTCGCGCCCCACTCGGTAATACCGATGACCAACCGATCCGCGCCGACCATGGCCTGAACATTGTTCTGTACCAGCCCGTTTCCGAGAGAGACGTAGGTGTCGACCAGGCCGCCACGGACGAGTGGGGTCAGTGCCACATCCAGATAGGGCGCCTTGAGGGTGACGAGCGCGTAGTCGAAGCGTCCCTCGAGGTCGTCGGCGGTATCGACGGCAGCGATCGTGATGTGCGAGGTGACGCCGAGTTCGTCGAACCGGAGACCGGGGGAGTTCATCAGCCGGACGTGTTCGGTGTTGGCGTCGAGTACGACGACGTCGTGGCCGGCGCGGGCGAGATGGGCGGCGGTGACTCCGCCGATGGCCCCCGCGCCGACGATGAGAATGCGCTCATTCATGCTTTGACCTGGATTTCTTTCTTGTTGCCGTTCATCTGGGGGTCCTGGATTTTGAGGGTGAGGCTGACCGCGGCGCCGACGGCGACGAGGGCGATGACGAACCACAGCCCTGCCGACGGGTTGTCGGTGGCCGTTTCGATGAGTCCCATCGCGAAGGGGCCCACGAAGCCGCCGAGGATGCCGAGGGTGTTGACCAAAGCCAATCCGCCCGCCAAGGCGGCGCCGGCGAGGCGGGACGCGGGCACGGCGAAGAGAATCGACTGGACGACGAAGAAGGTGGCGGCCGCGATACAGAATCCGACCAGGGCCAGTGCCGGGCTCGAGACGGCACCGATCGTGAATCCGACGACCATGGACGTCATTCCGCCGAAGAGGATCTTGCGGGAGCGTCGACCGTCGGTGGCGTACCGGGGCAGGACGAGGGTGCCGATCGCCGCCGCCACCCACGGGAGGGCGGTGAGCAACCCGATGGTCAGGTCCGACATCTCCCCCCACTCGCCGATGATGCTGGGTAGGAAGTAGGTGAGGCTGTAGACCGCGATCTGATGCGTGAAGTACACCGCGATGACCAGCAGAATCTGCTTGTCCTTGAAGACGCCGGCGAACGAGTGCGTGCCCGAGGCGGCGGCGCCCTCCTGTTGTTCCTTGGCCAGACGGGTGGTAAGGTCGCGGGCCTGCTTCGGGTCGAGCCACTTCGCGTCGAGAGGACCGTTGGGCAGGTATTTGAACACCACGACGGCAAGGATCACTGCCGGAATTCCCTCGAGGACGAACATCCACTGCCAGCCGTGCCAGCCGAACAGCCCATCCAATCCGAGCAGTGCGCCACCGATGGGCGCTCCCAGGATGTTTGCCAGGCAGACCGCGACCAGGAACGACCCGTTCGCGCGGGCACGTTGTTCCCGGCCGAACCAATAGGTGAGGTAGAGCATCACGCCGGGGAACAGCCCCGCCTCCGCCGCACCGAGAAGCACTCGCAGGATGTAGAAGGAGGTGGGACCTTCGACGAATGCCATCGCCGCCGAGAGCAGACCCCACGTGACCATGATGCGGGTGATCCACAGCCGGGCGCCGACTCGGTACATGATGAGGTTGCTCGGCACCTCGCACAGCGAATACGCGAGGAAAAACAATCCCGCACCCAAACCGTATGCGGCGGCAGAAATTCCCAGATCGGCTTCGAGATGATGTTTGGCCAGGCCGATGTTGGTGCGGTCGATGAACGCGATGATGTACGCGGCGATCAGCAGCGGCATCAGTTTGCGGAAGATGAGCCTGTTCAGTTCTTCACCGGGAGGCGCGGAGGCCGCCGGAGTGTGGTTTTCAGACATGGCAAAGCCCTTCTCAGGGTGTCGAGAGGTGGTCCCCGTGAGCGGAGCGCTCCGGAGAACTCGGTCGGGAGGACCCCCGGATGGTGTGAGAAACGACAGTCCGGGTGGGGAATGAAGTTGGTTCTGGCACGCTCGGGAGGCGGGCCCGGCCACTAGGGGGTGGCCGTGGGATCCTTTCGTGGGCAACCGCAGGTGATACCGATGCGGAGTTGGTGGGCGCGAAGAACGGACTGGTACGAGCCCCCGGCACCGTCGATCCGGCGGGTGAGAAGCTCGAGAGCCTGCTCGGCCATCTCTCGCCGCGGCTGGTTGACGGTGGTCAATTCGACCAACGGGGAGGCTCCGGGGAAGAGGCCGTCGAAACCGGTGACGGCGACATCGCCGGGGACGGTGATCGAGTGCGCACGCAGGGCGCTGATCGCGCCGAGCGCAATAGCGTCGCTGCCACAGACGATCACCCTCGGCAGGGCCTTGTGCGCGAGGAGTTTTTCGACCGCCGCATACCCGCCCTGCTCACTGAGGTAGGTGCTGATGCGATGCGAGGCGATACTGCGAATACCATGAGCTTCGGCGGTACGGGTAAACCCCTCCTCCGACGGCAGACGCACTCGAGGTGCGCGGCCCCACAATCGTGACGATGTCCCGATATCCATGCCCGACAACGTGTTCCATCATCTCCGCCGCCGCAGCTCGGTCATCGATTCCGACGAAGTCGGCCTCGACCCGTTCGATGCGCCGGGACAACTGGATCAGCGGGATACGGGCGCTGCGCAGCGACCGGACGACGTCACCGTCGTCGGGGTGCAGGACGGTGACCACGACACCGTCGACGTGCCGGGCGATCATCGCGTCCACGACGGACCGCAGCGTGTCGGGATCTTCCTGCGTGTGGGCAAGGAACACCTCGTACCCGCGGGCGCGGGCGGCGTCGATGGTCCCCGCCGCGATCTCGGTATAGAACGGGTTGGCGATATCGGTCAGCACGAGCCCGATCACCCGGGACTGATGCGAGCGGAGACGGTTCGCGCGGGCACTCGAGGTGTGTCCGAGCTCCTCCGCGACCTCGAGAACCCGTTCTCGAGTCTCCTCCGACACCCCCGATCGCCCGTTCATCACGTAGGAGACGGTGGCCGGCGAGACGCCGACCGCACGCGCGACATCGGCCGCGGACACCCGAGGGGGCCGCTGCCTGCCGCTGCCTACATTGGCTGTTCTCACTGGTTCACCTCCTCCTCACTGATCGGATACATCGACGTTAAGTGTGACCCGAATCATTAAGCAACGTTAAGTTGAAAGACTCCCTTGGCGCCCGTTGGAGGGGCCGTGACCGCGCATGCAGAGCGTGCCGAAGTGACGGCAAGGGTCAGACGGTTCGCGAATGATGCACGTCACAACTTAACGTTGCTGAACTTGACCGGTGCTTCTAGCGTTCTTCCCCGCGCCGCTCGTGGCGCACCGTCCGCGCCCTGCCTTTTTACCGCCCATGAAATGGAGCAGCCCATGCCCGACATCGCTACGGTCAGGACTCCGTCAGAGCCGAGGAGTACGACCATGCGCAGTAGTTTCAGCATCGACGTCGTCGCAGATCTGAAGACCACGCTTGGCGAGGGACCGCTGTGGGATGTCGAGCAGCAACTTCTCTATTGGATCGACAGCGCGGAGGGCAGAATCTTCCGCTCGACGGCACAGGGATCACACATCCGGGCATGGGAGGTCGGCCAGAAGATCGGGTCCATGGCAGTGTGCCAGGATGGCGCGAACGCGCTTGTCGCTCTGCAAAACGGGCTCTGGAACCTCGACCTGCAGACGGGCCACCTCGCCGCCCTGGTCGATCCCGAACCGGGCCTGCCGAACAACCGCCTCAACGACGGCAAGGTGGACCGGGCCGGCCGCTTCGTCTTCGGCTCGATGGACACCCTCGAAGATTCGCCCAGCGGCAGGCTCTACAGCTACAGCCCCGACGGATCCCTCGCTGTCCTGGACGAGGGCATCACCGTCTCCAACGGACCGTGCTGGAGCCCGGACGGCAGGACGCTCTACTTCTCCGACACCTGGACCGGCGAAATCTGGGCCTATGACTACGACCTCGCCACCGGTGAAGTCGCCAACCGCCGCACCTTCGCCCACGTCGACACCAGTTTCGGCGGCGCGACGGACGGGGCGACCGTCGACGCGGACGGCTACCTCTGGCAAGCCCTGGTCTACGGCGGCAGGATCATCCGATACGCGCCGGATGGAACGGTCGACCGCACCATCGACTTCCCCGTACTCAAGCCGACCAGTGTCATGTTCGGTGGACCGAACCTCGACACCCTGTTCGTCACTTCGATGGCGAAACCGCCGCTGCCCAGATTCCCCGACGACGGACAACTGCGCGGATCCCTGTTCGCCATCCACGGCCTCGGCGTACGTGGCGTCCGGGAACACCGCTTCGGCGCATAGCGCCGAGCACGCACAGACCAAGGACACCTCATGGCACGCCCCTCACGACGCGGATCGCTGCGCAACACCCACAAATACTCCTGGATCTCACTAGCCGTGTGCTGGCTGATCTGGATCCTCAATGCGTACGACCGCGAGATCATTCTCCGCCTGGGACCCACGATCTCCGAGCAGTTCGACCTCAGCCCGGAAGCATGGGGCGTGATCGCCTCGCTGATCATGCTCTCTCTCGCCGTCTTGGCGATTCCCGGATCGACGCTGAGTGACAAGTACGGCGGCGGCTGGAGACGTGCCCGGTTCCAAGTACCTCTCGTCATTGGATACACGGCCCTGTCGTTCGTCTCCGGGTTCAAGGCGGCGAGCTCGCACCTCATCGCCTTCATCACCCTGCGGGTCGGCGTCAATCTCGGTGCAGGCTGGGGTGAGCCGGTGGGTATCAGCAACACCGCCGAATGGTGGCCGAAAGAACGCCGAGGCTTTGCTCTCGGCGTGCACCACACCGGATACCCGATCGGGTCGCTTCTCAGCGGCCTCTCCGCCGCCGCGGTGCTGGCCATGTTCGGTCCCGCGAATTGGTCTTACACGCTGTTTCTGGGCCTGATGATCGCAGTACCAGTGATGATTTTCTGGGGTCGGTACTCCACCGCAGACAAGATCGACACCCTCTACGAGCACATTTCCGCGCAGGGATTGACCCCGCCGGACCGCGACCAGGTTCAGGTACGCGCAAACGGCGAACGGGGACCTATCGCAGCGTGCTTCCGGAACCGGAACATCAACTTGACGGCACTCACCACAATGCTGACCCAGATCGTCTACATGGGCGTCAACGTTGTCCTCCCGGCGTATCTGTACAACGTCGTCGGACTGTCACTAGCCGAATCAGCCGGACTCAGTGTCGTATTCGCCCTCACCGGCATTCTTGGGCAGGTGCTGTGGCCGACCCTGTCCGATGTCATCGGCCGGCGTACCACCATCGTGGTGTGCGGTATGTGGATGGCTGTCAGCGTGGCCTGCTTCTACCTCGCCACATCCTCGCTCTTGGTTGTCCTCATCCAGTTGGCGTTTGGTCTGGTCGCTAACGCTGTGTGGCCGATCTACTACGCAGCCGCCTCTGATGCCGCACCAGAAGGCGCCGTGTCCACCGCAAACGGCATCATCACCACGGCAATGTTCGTCGGCGGAGGTATTGCACCGCTCTTCATGGGCAAACTGATCTCTCTCAGCGGTGGATGGGGTGAGCGTGGGGGGTACATCGTCTGCTTCTTCGTCATGTCTGGCTGCGCCCTGTTCGGGGTGCTGCTCCAGCTCTTCACCGAAAGGCCGAAACATGATTCGGCGCAGCATGATGAGAGTGCATCACAAGAATCGGTGGCCCAGTGACCGGGATTCGCTTGTGCGCTGGCGACTTTCGAGATTCCTGCGCCAGCGGATTGAGTGGGCCAGGGGAGATGGTGCGGCGCAGTTGCTCGGCACAGGGCCGGAAAGTTGACAAGAGATCCGTTCTCGGCGCCGCGGGTGTTACCAGCTCTCCTCAACGCCGCCGTGGGGCAAGAATCCTGGTCGCAAACCGCTCGCCCCAGGATGAGGACGTGAGCGACGAACTGCAGCAATTCTCGTGCGTGACTCCCACGCCCGCCTACGTACGGGACCGCCTCCAGGCGTGGGAGGGCACAGACTTCCGGCTCCTGACCACCGCCGTCGACCAGGTTCTCGATGAGGTCAACAGTCTCGAACAATCGCCGTGAGATCCGAACTGATTCCCGCCCTGCACTTTTGTGGTGTTGGTGAACGCCCGCCGGAACTTGTCTGCGGCGGGCGTTCACGGTGGGGTCAGTTCAGGGTGGCGGTGTCGATGACGAACCGGTATCGGACGTCCGAGGCGAGGACCCGCTCGTATGCCTCGTTGACTCGGTCGGCGGGGATCACCTCGACTTCGGATCCGATGCCGTGGGTGGCGCAGAAGTCGAGCATCTCCTGGGTGAGCGTGATGCCGCCGATCATCGATCCGGCGAAGTTGCGGCGGCCGCCGATCAGTGACATCACGTTCAGGCTGAGCGGTTCGGCTGGGGCGCCGACGTTGACCAGGGTGCCGTCGACGGCGAGCAGGCCGAGGTAGGCGTTGGGGTCGATGCTGGCGCTGACCGTGTTGATGATGAGGTCGAATCGGCCGGCGAGCTGCTCGAAGGTGTTGGGGTCGGAGGTGGCGTAGTAGGCGTCGGCGCCGAGGCGGAGTCCGTCCTCCTGCTTCTTCAGAGTTTGGGAGAGCACGGTGACCTCGGCGCCGAGGGCGTGGGCGATCTTGACGGCCATGTGCCCGAGCCCGCCGAGGCCGACGATGGCGACCTTCTTGCCGGGACCGGCACCCCAGCGGCGCAGCGGGGCGTACGTAGTGATGCCGGCGCACAGCAGGGGTGCTGCTGCGGCCGGGTCCAGGCTCTCCGGTACAGAAAGGACGTAGTCGGCGTCGACGACGACATGAGTGGAGTAGCCGCCCTGGGTGGTGGTGCCGTCGCGGTCGACGCCGGCGTAGGTGGGGACCATGCCGTTGGTGCAGTACTGCTCGTCGCCGCCCTGGCAGTTGGTGCAGTGACCGCAGGAGTTGACCAGGCAGCCGACGCCGACGCGGTCCCCGACATTGTGGCGGGTGACGTCGGCGCCGACCTCGGTGACGATGCCGACGATCTCGTGGCCCGGCACGACCGGGAAGGGTTGCGGGCCCCAGTCGCCGTTGACGGTGTGGATGTCGGAGTGGCAGATGCCGGCGTACTGGATCTCGATGAGGACGTCGTCAGGGCCGACGTCGCGGCGCTCGATGGTGGTGGGGACCAGCGGCTGGCCCGCGGCGGGGGCGGCGTACGCGTTGACACGCATGGCAGATCTTCCTTCTTCTCTGGGGGTCACAGTGGTGGTGAGCAGGGCAGGGCTGAGTAACCGGTGGCGCAGCAGTCGAGGGGCGCACCGGGCGAATTGGGTGGGGTTATCGCTTCTTGGTGTTGTGGAGTTCGTCGGCCAGTGCGCTCGCCTCGGCACCGAGGAGCGCGGCATGGTGCTCGTCGCCCGCGTCGATCGCGTGCCAGTAGTCGATTTTGAGGTCGACGTAGCGTTGACGAAGGGCGATCTGTTGGGCCTCGAGTGCAAGTTGCTGCCGGCGTTCCGTCAGCAACGCGATCTGTGCGGGGGCGGCCGCGGCCCCGAGTTGCCCGTTGGCGACGTACTCCTTCATGTCATTCACCGACATCCCGGTCGCTGCCAGGCACGCGATGGCCAACAGCTGGCCCAGGTCGTTCTCGTCGTAGACCCGGTGTTTACTGCTTTCCCCGCGGCTGATCGGCGCGATCACCCCGACCGACTCGTAGTAGCGCAGTGTGCTGGCCGGAAGTCCGGTCAGGGCGGCCGCGTCCTTGATCGTGTAGTCGCGTGGGGTGGTTTGTGTACTCACACCATCGACGCTAGGAACTTCAAGTACTTGAAGTCAAAGGTCGGATGAGTCACACCCGTCTTCCCCGACCTCGATAGATCAGCGCGCTCGTTGCCAGGCACACGATCAGTTCGCTGGCGACCGGCCACCTTGCACGACGCCTACACCGGCACATACGGCATCGAACCGCTCCGACTGTGAAGGTGCAGCCAAGACTGCTGAGGGGTGGACAGCGCGGGAGCTGAGCTGAACCAGACCCGGGTCTGACCGGTTCTCTTCTGAGTCCGACCTCGTCATTGTCGAATTCTCGCGCACTACGAGCCACTTGTTCACAAGATGCCCACCGGTGACCCCGCTTTGCCGGTGACGGATCAACTACCGCGACTCACCCTTCTGCTCCGGCGGCACGGCCAGCGACACGCACGGTACTGGCGGGATCGGGCGTGTGGACCGATCGATTACGCGTCAGGACGGCATTTTGAGGATGGGCTTCGACCCTCAGATGCCAGTAGGGGACACGCACTCAACGAAAGGCCGCGAGAGGTTCACGGGGACCGTCACGCACCAGGGGCGTTCCCGCGTCTTCCAGCCGCGACAGCAACCTGTCGTCCCGAACGATCTTTCGAAACCCTGGGCTGACCGCAGCTTTGCGGCAAGAACATGTCGAGATCCCGGCACCGGCTCCGTCCCAGCATCGAATCGGCAAGACAACACAAGACAACAACCGGAGGATGGATCCCATGGCACACGTACAACGTTTCGACCACATCGGCATCACCGTCGCGGACCTCGACTCGGCAACGGCGTTCTTCGTCGGACTGGGCCTCGAGTTAGAGGGCACCGGATCCGTCGAGGGCGAGTTCGTGGAGACCGTCTGCGGTATCCCCGGCGCGCACTGTGAGATCGCGATGCTGCGGCCGCCCGACGGAGGGTCCCGGCTGGAGCTCGCGGCCTTCGTCACGCCCGACCACGAACCCGGATCGCCCACGGCGATGGCCAACGAGCTCGGGCTGCGCAACGTGTCCTTCGAGGTCGGCGACCTCCAGGCGGCCGTTGACGCGGTGGCTGCGGACGGGTACGGGCTCATCGGCGGCATCGGCGAGTACGAGAACAGCGTGCGGATGGCCTACGTGCGTGGGCCCGAAGGGATCATCGTGTCCCTTTTCGAGCAGATCGGCTGACGCGCGTGAGCGTGCCACGTGTGGCTGTTCGAGCACCGTACGGGCGAAATCAGGAGCGGGTCGTGGGTTTGATCGAGGTCGAACGCCAAGAGGTGGGAGGTGAACGAGATGAGCTCGGACGTGACTGACGACCAGATTCAAGCCCTGGCCGCGACCGCCAAGCCCTTTAGTCTGGTTCAGCTTCGTTGGAGCTCGGACCGATATCAGGACGGAGCCGGGGCGATTGAACTTGAACACCAACGTCGCATGGTGTCGTTACGCGCCGAAGGTGTGATCGCGATCCTCTGTCCCGTCATCTCTGACACCTTTGCCGGCGTGGCGATCATGACTGAGCCCCTTGAACGGGCGCGGCAGATCATGGCCGCCGACCCGTGTGTGCAGGCCGGAATCATGACCTGCGAGGTCCTCCCGTGCCTCGGCTTCCCGGGCGACACGCTGCCTGAGTAGCCGCACTCTCCGTCACGCAGGCAGCGGGACGGTCCTAGTGTCCTGAGTCATAAATAAGCCATCGGTTGTTAAGATTGGTCATGGCAA